>VXMB01000009.1:1412215-1723018 GCA_009841265.1 Gemmatimonadota bacterium
GTCGGCGACGGTCACGCTGCTGTAGTTCCCGCCGTTAACTCCATGCGATAGGGTAGTGTTCCTCCGGTCGTTGGCGTTGTCTATGTCGTCGTCCACACCTGTCAACGTCACCGTCTGCTTGGTGGCCCAATTTGATGTTGTAAAGGTTAACGATGCAGGACTTACCGTCATGGCGTCGGTGTCGCTTGAAGAGGGACTCACCGTCACCGTGGCCGTAGGTCGCAAGGACAGCCGCACCTTGTAGGTGTCCGTGCCGCCGTTCTCCGACAAACTGCTCGGGATCGACTCGAACCATACCTCCGGCTCGTCGTCGTCGATGATCGCGATGGTCTTGTCGGCGACGGTCACGCTGCTGTAGTTCCCGCCGTTAACTCCATGCGATAGGGTAGTGTTCCTCCGGTCGTTGGCGTTGTCTATGTCGTCGTCCACACCTGTCAACGTCACCGTCTGCTTGGTGGCCCAATTTGATGTTGTAAAGGTTAACGATGCAGGACTTACCGTCATGGCGTCGGTGTCGCCCGATGACGCACTCACCGTCACCTTGGCCGTAGGTTTCGTCGCTAGCCACACCTTGTAGGTGTCCGTACCGCCGTTCTCCGGCAAACTACTCGGGATAGATTCGAACAATACGCCCCGTGTGTCGTCATCGGTGATCGTGATCGTAGCCGGATAAACGGTCATGTTCGTCGCGGTGCCGCTCAGCCTGACCGTGGAATTGCTGGTGTCTACGTTGTCGTTCGACGGCGTCACTTTGAGGATCGAAGAAGTACTGGCGCTGGGAGTAAGTTTGGGGATTGTTATGTTGAACGACGTGGTCGACACTGCTGTGCTGACGCCACCGCTTTTACCCACAGAAACGCTCACCGTCTGGCTCCCGCTGAAGCACCAGATACCGGTAAAACCGGCCGTCACCGTCACCCACTTGGCGCCGGCGTTCTCGGATATCGTGGTCGGCGAGACGCTAAGATTGATATCCGCGGGCGGGTTCGTATTATAGACGCTGAAATTGAAGTCCCATGAAGCGGTCGTGCTATCGTCTTCCGCCGTCACGATCACTTTACCGGAAGACACCAATGTAGATCCTGCACTCACCGTCAAACTGCTACCCGACATACTGGCCGTGACACCCCCGCCCGCACTCGCATCGTCTGCCGAGTAACTGACGCTGCCGCAACCACCGCTGAAGTATCCGGATACGTTCAACGACACAGAATCGTTTGTTTTAATTGCAAAGGTCGCTTTGGGTCCTGACGCTACTAGAGGAGTGGCGCACCCGTTGTCGTCGTCCGCACGGGTATCCATCGACCATCCGACGCACAGGACGGAGGTCAGGAGAACTTGGTAGAGTGCTTTTGCTAAACCAAAGCGACGCAAAGGGGTATCCCCCGATCAGCCTGGGCGTTCATTGATCGCCGCTTCATTGACGAATAAGGGGAGGTGGTGAATTCGAATCGAGAAGATACTTCTACTGGGGGGGCTTTTTTATTCCTGCAATATCATGCTATTAGTTGAATTGTAATTTGTCAACAGTTTTATATGCAATTTAGTTTGAATAATCGATACATCGTCACTTTGAGTAATCCCAGGTATAGCCACTGTCCGCGCTGTAATCGAAAGCCTTGCCAGGCGGCCCGGCTCTGCCTTCTACCACGCGTACCTCTCGGGTATGCCGCGGCTGATCTCGATCTCGAGGCCGGGTTCGGGCGGCAGGACGCGCGCGCCCGTCCCACCCGGCATCATCGACGCAGACGACACTTCGCGAAGTAGCCCCCGCACTCGGCCGGTGAGGCGATCACGGAGCAGCGCCGCGGCGCGATCACCCGCCGCGTCTATCGACACCCGGCCTTCGGGCCCGGCAAGCGTGATCCGCGCCAGGCGCGACGCCCACGAGGCCGGCGCCGGGACCACGAAGGCAAAGGCACCGCCCTCGCCGTGGGCGACCTCGCCCATGGTGAAGCGCACGGTAAACAGTGCGCGCCCTCCCCCATCCTCGCCCGTAAGCCGGTACGGACCGCCTCCTGCCGGCACGAATGGCGCCGCGTCCACCACGAAGGCCGGCATGAGCTCGAGGCCGCCGCTTTCGTCTCTACTACCCCAGAGCAGGAGCGCCCGTTCGTAACCAGGATCGGCCGCCGCCCGCGGCGACGCCGATGCCATAACATCGTCCGTTTCCACGGTATGACGGTACTTGAGCGCCTTGGTGAAGTGATAATCGCTGATCCAGACAGGGTCGCAGTAACCCATCAGATCTGAGATCTCGGGAGGGACCAGCATGTCGTTATCCGGGGAACGTATGTATCCAATGTCGTGACTCCACATATTGTAGCCCCACGAGCCGATCCTGCCATGCGGGTAGGGATAAAGAGGGTCAACGCCTCCTGGACCGCCGAATATTCCTCCTAAAAACGGTACACAGGGCGCATGCCTGAGACTCATGTTATGGCCCAACTCGTGGGCGATAACACTCCCCTCCAGCGGCACGACGCTCACCCTGCCGGACAAACTGGCCTGGCCTCCACCCCGATCCCTGAGCACGCCCATGTAATGGCCGTCCGCTCCGTCCAGCGCACGGATCGCCCTAGTCTCGCCAACGATCTCAGGGATGTTCTCGAACACCGGATCCACCGAGGACCATGCGAAATCGCGCACCGTAACGTTGAAGTCGCCCACCGGCAGGAGATCGCGCGTCTGCCAGAAAAGATCGTCCCCGGCGGCAAGTCCCCCGGTACGGCTCAGGATCGTGCGGTCCGGGTACTCGGTCCACAGGAAGGGCACTATCGTCAGGTCGAGGGGAGGCATCTCCTTCACCTCCACGGCCGTTCGGCCCGTTTCGGGCAGGCGCAGCCCCGCGCCGCCCGAGAAATCAGCCGCGCCGTACGGCGCGATTTCGATCACCATCTCCAGACCCGGCGCCACGACCCGGGCAGGCACCTCCGCGTTGGCCGATGAGGAGAGCGACCCCTCGTCAATCTCAGCAGGCAACATCGTATCCTGCGCGGGGATTTCCACGGTGTGCACGGGCGTGCCGCCATGGTAGAAGGTCGCCCGGACCGGCGGCATCGTCGCTCCGTCCTGGGTTCCTTTCGTCACGAACACGCGCAGGAAGGCACGCTCGCCCGCCACCAGGGGCACCGGGAAGTCCAGCGACTGTACCGCCTGGGCCAGGTACGCCCGCGCTTCCATGTCATACAAGCACGGCGCCACGCGCCGATCCGCGATCCCCGCCAGCCACGCCTCGAATGCCGGGTCCCGCGGCGCGCACAGCCCCGTATTGTCCAGGCGCAGCGTCTCCAAGTCGAGGCCCGTGAGCGAATGCGGTAGCGGGCCGGTGAGGTCCTCATTGCGGTGGAGGATCAAATGCCGCAGGTCGGACAATTCCCCCAGCGCGGAAGGCAATGGACCCGACAGCTGATTGTCGTCCAGACGCAGCGTCTCGAGCCCCGAAAGGGAGCCGATGATCGCGGGTATACGGCCCGATAGATTGTTTCCGGGAAGAGATAGTTCCACCACGTGGAGGCCACTGCCCTGAATGCCGTGCCATCCATCAAAAGGCAAATCGCTCAGCCAGCCTTCGTCGCTCCTCCAGCCCGGACCGCCCAGCGCGTGGTACAGGGTAGTCAGAACATCCCGGTCCCCACCAGAAGCGCAGGCGGACACGCGGACATCATCAATGTCCTCCAGCCACGCCTGAAAGTCCGCGTCCGAAAGCACGCAAAGCGCCGTACCGTCCAGATGAAGGAGTTCAAGGTGCTCCAGGCCCGATAGCGACAGCGGTACGGGACCGGTAAGCGGATTGCCGCCGAGGTCCAGATGTTCGAGCAGGACGAGGTTGCCCAGGGACTGCGGCAGAGGACCCGACAGTGCGTTATCGCCCAGAGACAATCCCGTCAGCGCGTCCAATGCGCCAACCTCGGCGGGGAGCGCACCAGACAGGTTGTTTCCTTCCAACGTCAGACCGATCACTCGGCCGAAGCTATCGGTCGTCACCCCCTGCCACCCGTTCAAGGGTCCATCGCCGAGCCACCCGGACCGCCGATGCCAGTTCGGGCCACCAGCGGCGTGGTACAGAACGGCCAGCACGTCCCGGTCCGGATCCGTGCACGGATCCGGAACGCGCTTTTCCTCCACGCCATCGAGCCATGCCTCGAAGGCCGCGTTCGAAAAGACGCAGAGCCCCGTGTCTTCCAGATGTAGAATACGAAGGCCATGCAGGCTGGAAAGCGAAAGGGGAACGGCGCCCGTCAGCCGGTTCGACGATGCCGTCAGAGCCCAGAGGTTGGACAGGTTGCCCAACTCATGAGGTAGACCGCCACTCAGATCATTGTCATGAAGCCGCAGGTTATGAAGGGAGGTCAGTTTACCCAGATCGGGAGGAATCTGGCCGGTAAACTGATTGCCATGGAGGACCAGCGCTCCGAGTAGAGTGAGATCGCCCAGCCATGACGGGATCCCCCCGCTCAGTTCGTTGAGGGAAAGATTCAGGTCCTCCAGACTGGACAGGTCGGCCAGATCGGAAGGGACAGATCCCGTAAGCTGATTCTGGTCAAGATACAGATGCGTTAGGCGTGAAAGGTTGGCCAGTTCCGGAGGGATTGGCCCCGTTAGCTGATTGCTGCCGAGGAACAGATCTCTTAGGCTGGACAAATTGCCCAGTTCGGGGGGAATCGGGCCGCTCAGGGCGTTTTCATGTAGATTCAGTTCCTCCAGGCGCTTTAGGTTGGCTATCTCGGGTGGAAGCGCGCCGCTCAACTGGTTGTCGTAAACACGTAACACACGCAGATTGGACAGATTGCCCAGTTCGGGGGGGATTGCGCCGCTCAGATGATTCCCGGAAAGAGACAAGGTGTCCAGCCTGGCAAGCCCACCCAGATCGGAAGGCAGCGCGCCGCTCAGCTGGTTGTTGTAGAGGTACAAGGCGCGCAGATTGGACAGGTTGACCAACTCGGAAGGGATCGAGCCACTTAGCTGGTTGCCGTACAGTTCCAGTGTCTGTAGATTGGAGAGGTTGCCCAGTTCGGGAGGGATCGGGCCGGTAAGCTGGTTGAAGCTGATATCCAGGAACTGTAGGCTTGAAAGGTTGCCCAGTTCGGGAGGAAGCTGACCTTTTAAGTTGTTTATCAGCCCGCCGTCGTTTACATTCAACCCGATCACGCGCCCGTGGCGGTCCGTCGTCACCCCGAACCACTGGTTCAGAGGCGCATCGGTGAGCCACCCCGACTGGCGTCGCCAATTCGGACCGTCCATGGCGTGGTACAACGCGATCAATATGTCCCGGTCCGGGTTCTCGCACCAGGCGATACCGGTCCGTTCTCCTATTCCCTCCAGCCACGCCTCGTATTCGGTGGTCGACGGCGCGCACAGCCCCGTGTCTTCCAGGTCCAGGACCTCGAGGCCGAGGCGGATCAAGGACGCAGGGATCACGCCCTCCAAGGGGTTGTGACTTACGTCCAGCCGCGAGAGGCGGTCCAGATCGCCCAACTCGGCGGGAAGCGCGCCCGACAGGTTGTTGCCGTCCAGGCTCAGGGCGATCACCAGGCCCGAGCCGTCGGTCGTCACCCCGTGCCACCCATCCAGGGGTCCGTCGCCGAGCCAGCCCCCGGCTTGCGTCCAGTGCGGGCCGTCCGTGGCGTGGTACAGCGCCACCAGTTCTATCCTGTCGGGAATGCTCACCGTGATCGAGGCGAAGGCGGACAACCCGCGGAAAGCGGCCGAAATGTCTGCCGTACCCGGGGATACAGCCGTAACCAGGCCGGAAACGTCCACCGCGGCCACACCCTCGTTACTGGACGTCCAGACATACGCGGCGTCCGCCACCGTGTGGTCGTTGAAGTCTATGGCCGATGCCGCTAATCGAAGGGTGTCTCCCGTCGCCATTGCGGCCGAGGAGGGGGACAGCGTGATAGCGCGCACCCGCTGCATTATCGACACGTGGATCGTCGCCGAGACCGCCCCCGAACGCGCCGTGATCTCGGCCGCGCCCTCGCCAGCCGCCGTAACCAGGCCGGTCGCGCTCACCGTGGCTATATAGCTGTTGCTGGTCCACCACTGCACCGCGGCATCCGCAAGTGGACGGCCATGCTGATCCACTACCACGGCCGCAAGTTGCGCCGTCTCGCCAAGGGACGTAAAGGTGACGAGGGCAGGCGTAACGTCGATGCGCGTCGGCACCAGATTCGAGACCGTGATCGCGGCCGTGGCATATACCCCGCGGAAAGCGGACGTGATGGTGGCCTTACCCGCGGAAATCGCCGTCACCAGGCCCGATGTGTCCACCGTCGCCACGGACACGTTGCTGGACCTCCAGGTAAACGTCGCTTCCGCCACCGCGCGCCCGTCGGCGTAAACCGCCGATGCCACGAAGCGCAGGGTGTCGCCCGGCGCCAGCTCGGCCGAGGATGGAGAAAGCGTAACGGCGCGCGCCCACTCCATCACCGTCACACGGATCGACTGCGACACCGCCCCCGATCGCGCCGTGATCATGGCCGTACCCGCGGAAACCGCCGTCACCAGGCCGGTTGCGCTCACTGTGGCCACCGAGCTGTTACTGCTCGACCACTGTACCGAAGCGCCTCTGATCGGACGGTCCTGCTGATCCCGTACGCTGGCCAGGAGCTGATCCGTCTGTCCCACCGACGACAGCGTCAACGCCGATGGCGCTATGACGATCCGCGATGCTACGGGAGAACTTGTCGGATTGTCCTGGCCGCAGGTGGATAGCGACCAAAACAGGACGATTAGAATCCCCGGCAATATGAAACGATGGACATGATGTCTATTAGATGACATCAGGGCATTCTCCATCTACATCATGATCAATTCTTGATGATCAATGCTTGGGAGAGA
The DNA here is from genome assembly GCA_009841265.1 of Gemmatimonadota bacterium. Lineage (NCBI taxonomy): Bacteria > Pseudomonadati > Gemmatimonadota > Gemmatimonadota bacterium. The sequence continues at coordinate 1,419,059 of VXMB01000009.1, forward strand.
AGATCCCCGAGACTTGTCTTGGCTGAATCCGATCAGGAGTGCTTTCAAGCGTTGCCACGCGTGAGCGGCTTTCACGGGGCAGCCAGGACCTGTCCGCTTACTGATCAAATTGGAACACTTTTAAAATAAGAAAAGTATGTCCAACTAACAAATACCTATGAAGATATATTCAAAGTATCTAGGAAGGAAATTGGGGGGTATATTCACAGTATCAACAACGTCGTTCTGACGGGTTTCGTTGATTCTGCGGGCGTTCCCTGACGTGGCGGCACACAACCGGACGGGCCGTGCGCGGATGGCCGTGCGGTGTGTGGCCGGCCGGCAGAACTATTTATGCATGGTCGTCTACAACAGATGGTCGTCCGCCGCGTGGCGGGCACCGACACCCTTCTGCATACGCATAAGCTGCTTCTGCCGGGGCGAAAGCCCTTCAAACCACTCGTCCCGAAAACCGTCGTGGGGATCGAGCTGGAAAAGGAGCATGGACTTGCGGTAGTGTCCGAAAAGGGCGTGGCGGTTGCGGTCGGTGGTATTCGCTCCTCCGCCGTGCCAGCACTGGCCGTTGAAGATCAGCACGCTGCCCGCGGGAGCCTCGGGCTGGTACACATGCGGCACCTCCATGCCCTCCGGCGGACCGGCCCACCCGCTTTTGTGTGAACCGGGAACGATGCGCGTCCCGCCGATCTCCGCGTCGAATTCGTCGAGCATCCAGATGGTGTTCATCATCACTGGGGAAACCGGGTTCAGCATGTGCTGCGGTATATCGCTGTGGAAGTCCTGGTAACCGTCCCCCGGCCGCACGATGCGGGAGCTCAGGCTGCCCAGCACGAGGGTCTTGTCCAGCACCCGTTCCAGGATAGGCAGGACAACGGGGTGATCGACGATCTGGAGGAACACCGGATCCAGGCCGGGCAGGTTCCGCACCAGCAGCGACGTGCCCCCGCGGTTCTCGTAACCGGCCTCGCCGTGCGCCGCAGCGACGCGGATCAATGACTCGCGAAGCGTGCGCACCTGGGACGCCGCCAGCACCTCGGGCAACAGGGTGAAGCCGAAGGTGTCGATTTCGGCGAGGGCCTGTTCGAATGCATCCATCAATCGCTTCCGATGGTCCGCTTGAGATAGGCCTTCAGCCGCTCCCAGGCGTCCAGCGCGGGTTCCTCGTTCTTCGGATCGCGCTCCACGTACAGCCAGAACCCGTGGTTGACGTCGTCGTAGATGTGCACGTCGTTCTCCACGCCGGCCTGGCGGAGCGCGGCGACGAAGCCTTCCACCTGTTCGGGGGAGGGGCCGCGGTCGAGTCCGGCGAAGGTGCCGTAAATCTCGTGGTGTATGGCGCTGAGCCGTTCGGGATCGTCGAGCAGGCGTCCGTAGAAGATGGCGGTAGCGTCATGGTTCTCGCCGCCCAGGGCGTAGCTCAGCGCGACCCCGCCGCCGTAGCACCAGCCCATGGCGCCGATCTTGCCGTTCACGTCCGGCCTTCCGCGCAGGTAGGCCGCCGCCGCATCCAGGTTGCGGATGATCTTGTCCATGTCGTCCAGCGTTTCCCGCACGAGCGCCATGTTCTCATCCCGGTTGCTCCCCGTTCGGCCCGAATACAGGTCGGCCGCCAGGGCCACGTAGCCCTCCGCGGCCAGCGCGTCGGCCACTTGCCTGACGCGATCGACCAGCCCGTTCCATTCGTGGATCAGGATGACGGCGCCCCGGGGACCCGGGCCTTCCGGTTCGGCTAGATAACCCCTGGTCGCCTGGTCTTCATCGAAATAGGCCAGGTCGCCTCCGCGGGGCGCGCCGGCCTCGCCGAGAATGGCTTCGGGTATCTCGCCTTCGGGTGTCGGTGCGTACGGTATCTGCTGCCCGTGGATTGCCAGGGCCGCAACGGCAAGGATGATGAAAGCAGTGAACGCAACGGGCACTGAAAATCGCCTGCTGGGTGTTATACCAGCCATGATATCTACCCCTTCTTTCGGACCAGGAGGCCCCGGTCCTAGACGACGGTTCGAAAGCCCCTTGGGCATTTCTGTTTTCCATGCACGACGGGTTTCAATATACTTATTAAAACGTAGCGAATCAATCGTGAAATCCTACGAGATAACCACCTTCCCTATCACGTATTTCCCCGCGGGAGAACCCATGAGAAACAAGCTGAAAGAGAAGCTGCGTAACGGCGAAGTGACCTACGGCGTATCCGTCGGCACCCCCAGTAACGACATCGTGGAGCTGGTGTCTAACCTGGCCTTCGACTGGATCTGGTTCGATGGCGAACACGGCCCGCTGAATACCGAGATCCTTCATCCCATGATCCAGGCGACCCGGGGCCGGGACGTCACCCCGCTCGTCCGCGTACCGTGGAACGACATGGTGCATATCAAGAAGGCGCTGGACATCGGGGCGGAAGGCCTGATCATTCCCTGGGTCAACAACCGGGAGCAGGCGGAGTACGCCGTCCGCGCAGCCAAGTATCCGCCCATGGGCATCCGCGGGATGGGCGCCCGCTTCCTCAATACCGCCGGTCTGGACCTGGCCGAATACCTCCGGACCGCCAACGAAGAAACCTTCATCATGGTCCAGATCGAAACCGTCGAGGCCGTGGAGAACCTCGAAGACATACTCACCACGCCCGGTGTCGACGCTTTCCTGGTCGGACCGAACGACCTCGCGGCCTCTCATGGCTACGTGGGCCAGCCGACGCACCCGGAGATGGAGAAGGTCATCAAGGGAATCATGGACCGGGGAAAGGAACTCGGCGTGCCCGGTGGATTCGCGTTCATCTCGATGGAGGCCAACCGGAAGCGGATCGCGGAGGGCTTCCAGTGGATCACCCTCGGAAGCGACATGGGGTTCCTGGCCCAGGCGGCCCGGGCGTCGCTTGCCGAGGTCGGCAGGTAGCCTTTCGGATCGGCCCGCCGGGGTTCGAGGATCGGCCGCCGGGCGGAGCAGTCAGTCCCCGTTCCGGTCTTTCGAAAGCCGCCGTCGAATGGCCATGGCATGGGCCGACAGGCCTTCGGCCTCCGCTAGCCGAATCGCGGCCGGCCCCAGGCGTTTCTCCGCCTCTTCGTTGACCGCGAAGAGGCTGGTGATCTTCAGGAAATCGCGGACGCTCAAGGGAGAATGGAACCGGGCGCTGCCCCCGGTGGGCATGACGTGGCTGGGACCGGTGACGTAGTCGCCCAGGGCCTCGGAGGAATGTTCTCCCACGAAGATCCCCCCGGCGTTTTGAATGCCGTCCAACAGCGGCCAGGGATCTGCCACCAGCAGACACAGGTGCTCCGGTGCGTAGCTGTTAGCCAGTTCGACCGCCTCTTTCAGATCCGTTACGAGTACGATCCCTCCGTGCTGAGCCAGGGATGAACGGATGGTGTCCGCCCGGTCCAGTTCGGCCAGCTGTTCCTCCACGGCCTGTTGCACCGCCAGAGCCAGCGTCGACGACGGCGTGATCAATATGGCGCTCGCCATCGAATCGTGCTCGGCCTGCGCCAGCAGGTCGGCCGCCGCGAGGTCCGGACTGGCCGTCTCGTCGGCGATGAGCAGAGTCTCGGTGGGGCCCGCGAGCTGGTCGATATCCACGATCCCGTACACCTGGCGCTTGGCCAGTGTCACGAAGACGTTTCCCGGACCCACGATCTTGTCGACACGTGGAACGGTCGCGGTGCCATGGGCCATCGCCGCGATCGCCTGGGCGCCGCCGATACGGTAGACCTTGTCCGCGCCTGCCACGGAAGCCGCGGCCAGCACGGCGGGCGGCACCGCGCCGTCCCTGCCGGGCGGCGTGACCACGACGACCTCCCGGACGCTCGCGACCCGAGCCGGGATCACGGCCATCAGAAGCGAGGAAGGATAGGCCGGGCCTCCTCCGGGTACGTACACGCCCACCCGGTCCAGCGGCCGGACGATCTGGCCGGTACCGCCCTCTTCGTCCCAGTGCGTCCAGGACCCGGCCGGCTGCCGCGCGTGAAAAGTCCGTATACGGCCGGCCGCGGTCTCCAGGGCATCGCGCAACCCGGAAGGCAGCGATTCGGCCGCCTCGTCGATTTCGGACCGGGGGACCTCGAAGGCGCCCGGGGCACTTCCGTCCAGCAGCCGGGCGTACTTCCTGATCGCATCATCCCCGTTGTCTCTGACGTCGTCGATGATGCGGGCTACCGCCTGTTCCGCCGTCAGGGGCTCGCCGAACAGTTCCTGGTTCCGTGCTTCGATTTCCGGCGAGTGCATGGCCTCGTTCAGCGGACGCCGCCGCAGGATGCTCGACCCGGCCTCTTCGGCGGACAGTATTCGGATTTTCATCTTCCCCTCACTGGTCTGGTCATGGGGTATTCCCGGTCGCGGGCCTCAGTGGCGCAAGCGCCTCGAGTATGGGACCGCAACCGAATTTCACGCAGTCCGTCGCCGGAAGCCCGGTCTCTCCTTCGACCCGGTCCACTTCCCGCCCGGCATCGTCCAGAGACATTCCGATGCAGTTGAGCGACACGGCGACGACCCGGCAGGGGAACAGGGGCCGGGCAATGGTCTCGTGGGCGGTAATCATCTCCGCGTAGGACGGCACGACCACGGGTAGGTTGCGCATCACGTCCCTGCCCGGCTGGTGGCACAGTACCAGGGCCTGCGGCGCCGCGCCGTGAAGCAGACCGAGCGATACGCCCGAATAGGAAGGATGCAGAATCGTGCCCTGCCCTTCGATGACCAGCAGTTCCCGGTGCTTGCGTTCCATTACGAGTCTTTCCGCCGCGCCCGATATGTAGTCCGCCGCCACGGTATCCACCGCGATGCCCGATCCGGCGATCATGATGCCGGTCTGCCCGGTGGCCACGAACTCGGCGTCCCAGCCTGCCTCGCGGGCCGCGCGGTCGATTTCGATCGCGGCGATCTTCTTGCCGATGCTGGAGTCGGCGCCGACGGTCAGTACACGCAGGTTGGGGAGACCGTGGACCTGGTGCCGCCCCACATCCAGGTCTCCGGGTGGCTGCCGCACGTCCCACAGCCGCACGCCTTTCTGTTCAGCATGCCGGGCGAACCCCTCGTCCTCGTTGAGAAAAGTATGCAGCCCGTTTACCACCTCGAGCCCGTGCTCGATGGCCTCGTGGATGATTTCCCGCCAGGCATCGGGCAGAACGCCCCCGGGCGTCGCGATGCCGATGACCAGCGAGGTCGGTTCGAAGGCCATCGCCTCTCTCAGCGTCGCCACGATCGGGATGCCCGTACCCACCTCGAGCACGTCTTCGAGTTTCCTGCCGGCGTGCACGCTGTCGAGCACCGCCACGGTCTCATCGGACTTGTAGCGGACCAGGGACGCGGCCGTCTTGGAGGAGAACGTGCCCAGCTGGCCCTCGGTGAGAATTACCATTCGCCTGGGTTGCATATTACTCGCCTGGGTTGCGAATTACTCGCCTGGGTTGCGAATTCCCGCCGAACCCCAGCTCATCGAAACGACGCGGCCGGTTTCCAGGGATTCCGTGGCAGCATCCAGTACCTTCATCAGCTCCAGCATTTCGCGGGGCTGGACGGCCATTTCGGCGCCTTCGGTCAGCACGGCCGAGATGTTTCGATAGTAGTCCACCCAACTTCCTTTCACCGGATCCAGGATCAACTCCTCTACCCCACCGTCCCGCTCCGTGACCACCCGGACATGGTCTTCGGGTGCCTCCACCGCGTCCTCGATCCTGCCCTTCTTCATCCAGTCCTCCTGGGGATCGAGTCCCGTCTTCACGAGGGATCCTCGAGTACCCAGCACGTACCAGTGGGGCTTGGATATATGCGACAGATTGCTGATTTCCATCCTGTATTCAGTACCCGTTTCGAAATACAGCGTGCAGGTGACATGATCTTCTATGTCCCCTTCCCACAGGCGTTTGTGGCCATTGCAGTAGACCGCCTCGGGACGGCCGGCCAGCAGCTGCAGCCCCTGGTCGACCAGGTGGGCGCCCCAGTCGTAAAGCAGCCCTCCGCTGTCCGCCCGGCTGGTCCGCCAGCCCCTGGATGCCCGGAACCTGTGCACCGCTCTTTCGACCAGGAAGGGTTCGCCAAGCAGGCCGTCGTCCACGGCCTTGCGCACGGTCAGATAGCCCCAGTCCCAGCGGCGGTTGTGGAAGACACTCAGCATGACCCCGCGACGCCGGCTGACCGCGATCATTTCCCCGGCTTCGGCGGCCGACATGCACATGACCTTGTCGACGACCACGTGTCTACCGGCCTCCATGGCTTCGATGGCCAGGGAAGCGTGGGTATGGTGAGGCGTGGCCAGGATGATCAGCTGGATGCCGTCGTCTGCCAGGAGATCGGTCAGGGTCTCATATGTATCCACGGACCCGTCCCGATGCGCCTGTGCCCGGCGTTCAGGGTCCCGGCTGGCCACGGCGGCGAGTTTCAACCCCTCGGTCCGCGAAACCAGGTAGGCGTGGAAAAGCCGTCCCGCCAGTCCGTAGCCCACGATGCCCGTACGTATCATAACGACTCCCCACACGCTCGTCCCGCGTCCTCCGCCCCGCCTGCTATGCGGGGGACAATATACGGGATGGGCCGGATGCATGGCAAACGCGAATTGGGTGATTTATAATGTCCGTGACATTCCACCGGCGGCGCACTAATTTGCCGTTTCAACCGTCTTAAACCCGCACCTTCCGATCACATGCCGGGTAACCACCCGATCCCGAGGCCCACCATGGCATCATCGCGACCGAACGTGCTCTGCATCCTTACCGACGACCAGGGCGTCTGGGCGGCGGGCTGTTACGGCAACGGGGAAATCCGCACGCCGCACATCGACCGGATCGCGGAGACCGGGGTTCGCTTCGATCGGTTCTTCGTGGCCACGCCCGTCTGCTCCCCCAGCCGCGCGACGCTGCTGACCGGCCGGATCCCCTCCCAGCATGGCGTGCACGACTGGATCAGGGGAGGCAATGTCGGCGAGGACGCGGCTTCCTACCTCGAGGGAGAAACGGCGTATACCGATGTGCTCGCGGCCCACGGATGGCGATGCGGCCTCAGCGGCAAATGGCACCTGGGGAACAGCACCCTGCCCCAGCACGGGTTCTCCCACTGGTTCACCCACCAGTTCGGCGGCGGTCCCTACAATGATGCGCCTATGGTCCGGAACGGCGTCCCGGTCACCGAACCGGGGTATGTCACGAACGTCATTACCGACGATGCGCTGGCCTTCATCGACCGCCACGCCAACCAGGATGATCCGTTCTACCTGAGCGTCCACTACACCGCGCCGCACAGTCCGTGGACGGGGCATCCGCAGGATATTGTAGATTCCTACGATGACTGCCCTTTCGACTCCTGCCCCCAGGAGCCCGTCCACCCCTGGGCAGGCGGCCTGACCCGCGAATGCATGGGTGACCGGGAAAGCCTGAAGGGCTACTTCGCGGCCGTCACGGCCATGGACCTCGACGTAGGCCGTTTGCTGGACCGGCTCGATCATCACGGCATCCGCGAAGACACCCTGGTGGTCTTCCTGAGCGACAACGGTTTCAGCCTCGGACACCACGGGTTCTGGGGCAAGGGCAACGGAACCAGCCCGCTGAACATGTACGAGAACTCCATCCTGGTGCCTGCGCTCGTAAGTCAACCCGGGCGCCTGCCCGAAGGCGCCGTGCAGCAGGCGATGATCAGCGCCTACGATTTCATGCCCACGCTCCTGTCCTACCTGGAACTGCCCGTGCCCTGGGAACGCAACCTGCCGGGGCGTAACTACCTGGACGCCTGGATGTGCGGGGCGGCCCGGCCAGCCCGTGCTGAGACGTCCGACGCCGGCCCGGATGACCAGGCGGCCCGGGGCAACGCGACCGATACCGGCCGGGACCACGTCGTGGTATTCGACGAATACGGCGGCACGCGCATGATCCGCTCCGAATCGTGGAAATACGTGCACCGGTATCCCGACGGACCCAATGAACTGTACGACCTGGAAAACGATCCTGACGAACGGGCGAATCTCGCGGACGATGCCGGTTACGCCGGCAGGCGCCGGTCGCTGCGCGGCGAGTTGGAGGGCTGGTTCGAACGCTATGCCGACCCGGACCGGGACGGCTGGTCCAGGCAGGTCTCCGGTGCCGGTCAACTGCGACCCGTCGGCGGCGACTGGGATGACGACTCGCCTGCTTTCGAACAACTGAAATCGTGAAGGAGACCTCGATGGCTGCAAGCAAAATCGCCGTTACGCTCTATACGTTGCGCGACTTCGTGCAGACGCCGGCCGACATCGCGGACACCCTGAAGAAAGTCAAGTCCATCGGCTATGATCACATTCAGCTTTCGGCCCTCGGTCCCGTCGACCCCGCAGAGCTCGGCAGCATGATCCGGGACGCCGGCCTGCGCGTCTGCGCCACGCACGTGCCCTTCGAAAGGCTGCAGGACGAACCGAACAAAGTGATCGAGGAGCACCGCCTCTGGGGTTGCGAGCATATTGCCGTCGGGTCCATGCCGCGGTCCTACTGGGACGACCCGGACGGGTTCTCCCGGTTCGCGGCGGACGCGTCGGCCGTCGCGCTCAGGTTGAAGAAAGCCGGCATGTCCTTCAGCTACCATAATCACCATACGGAACTCGTGCGCGTGGGTGGACGGACGGGCCTGGCCATCCTGGTGGAGGACAGCGATCCCGCCCTGTGCTTCGAGATCGACACCTACTGGATCCAGTACGGCGGGGGCGACCCGATCCACTGGATCGAACGGGTAAGCAACCGGTGCCCGGTCATCCACTTCAAAGATCTGGGCGTGTCGGGCAGGGAGCAGATGATGGCCGAGATCGGCGAGGGGAACATGAACTGGCCCGGTATCGTCACCGCCTGCGAGACCGCCGGGGCCCAGTGGTACGTGGTCGAGCAGGATACCTGCGCCGGCGATCCCTTCGACAGCATCGCCATCAGCTTCCGCAACATGACGGCCATGGGACTTTGACCCAGCTTCCGTTCACCACCTATATCGATGCGAGGGTACCATGATCGACCTTACAGGTAAAACGGCCCTGATCAGCGGTTCCTCCCGCGGGATCGGCAAAGGCATCGCACTGGAAATGGCCCGCACCGGGGCGGACATCGCCGTCAACTACTTCCGCCACCGGGACGACGGCGAGGAAGTCGCGGACGAAATCCGGGCCATGGGGCGGCGTGCGGTCGTCATCGGCGCGGACGCGTCGGACCGGTCCGCGGTGGACGAGATGGTGGAACAGACAGCCGAGGAGCTCGGCGGACCCGATATTGTCGTGGCCAATGCCTACTATTCGACGCGGGAGCCCTTTCTCGAGATGGACGTGGATGAACTGCGGAAAACCTACGATGTCAGCCTCTTCGGCGCCTTCCACATGGCCCAGTCCGGCGCCCGGAAGATGGTGGCCGGAGGGAAGGGCGGCAGCATCCTCTTCATCAGTTCGGTCATGTCCTTCCTGCCTTTCCCCACTTCGCTCGCCTACTCTTCGGCCAAGGCCGGGATGAACCACATGGCGGCCATCATCGCCCTGGAACTGCTGGAGCACCGCATCCGCGTGAATGTGATCGAACCCGGGTGGACCGACACGCCGGGCGAGCGGCAGTACTCCACGGAGCAGGAACTCGAGGAAGGCGGCAGGCGGCTTCCCTGGGGCCGGATGGGCAGGATCGAGGACCTGGGAAAGGCCGCCACTTTTCTGTGTTCCGACGCCGCGGACTACATCACCGGGGAAGTCTTGCGCGTAGACGGTGGATTCTGGCTCAAGCGCGGCACGGCCTCCATCAAGGAGTGACTTCCGGCGCGAGCGGGCGCGACCAGACCAAAGTGGGCGCGACCAGGCCGGATCGGGCTCGGCCGGGCTTGACCAGGCATGACCAAGCTGACCACGAAACCCATATCCCTTAAAACGGCCGGACTGGGTCTGGCCTTCGCCTGTTTCGTCGCCTTCTGGGGACAGCACGCCTCGGCGCAGTTGAATTACAACTATCTGACCTTCCCCCAGATGCCGCTGTGCCTGGTCGTTCCCTTCGTCTTCCTGGTCCTTCTTCCGAACGTACTGATCCGCGCCATAAACCGGGACGCCGCGCTCACGAGGCCGGAACTCCTGGTCATCTTCGCCATGGGACTGATCGCGGCCATGGTGCCCGACTGGGGGATGGTCCGCTATCTCATCAGCGTCATCACCGCGCCGCACTACTTCGCCAGTCCGGAGAACCAGTGGGAGGCGCACTTCTTCGCCTACCTGCCGGAATGGACGGTCATTCCCAACGACAAGGGGCAGGTTTCCGATTTCTTTGCGGGACGGCCGTCCGGAATGCCGATTCCGTGGCAGGACTGGGTCATCCCGCTCTTCTGGTGGATGTCGGCCCTGGGCGCGCTGCTCTTCATCGGCGCCTGCCTGGTCGTGATCTTCCGGAAGCAGTGGGTGGAACACGAACGGCTTCAGTTTCCCATGGGCGAGGTGGTGCTCCGCCTGCTCGAGACCGATCAAGGCGCGTCCGGGCCGTCCGGGAGGTGGCCGGCCCTCTTCGGTAACCGGCTGTTCCAGGTCGGCTTCGCGGCCAGCCTGGCCGTCATGACCTGGAACATCATCGGCTTCTGGGGCGTGCTGCCCCACATCCCCCTTCCCGGTCCGGTATTCAACGTGGTCATCGACCCGGCCTACCCGCCCATCGCCATCCGGCTCGTGCCCTACGTGCTGTGTTTCGCCTTCTTCGTCAATGTCGAGATCCTCTTCAGCGTCTGGTTCTTCCAGGTGCTGGGCATCCTGGAAACCGGTCTGCTCAACCGTTTCGGCGTGGTTTCGCCTGCCGAGACGATCGTGCCCCGCGGCCTGGTGGCCATCCAGTTCTGCGGCGGACTGATCATGTTCGCCCTGATCAGCGTCTGGATGGCCAGGAAACACATGGGGAACGTCCTTCGGAAGTCCCTCGGCAGGAAAAGCGACCTGTGCGACGAGAACGAAATGTTCTCCTACCGCACGGCGGTCATCGGCCTGGTACTGGGCTTGCTCTTCATGACCGCCTGGCTGCACGCCATCGGATTCTCCGTCCCCGTCGCCCTGCTCTTCCTGTTCCTCCTGCTGGTATTCTATTTCGGCATCGCGCGCATCCTCGCCGAAGCGGGCCTGATCAACCTCGACCTGCCGATCAACGCCCACGCCTTCACGGTGGGGATGGTGGGCTCGGCCAACCTGTCCGGGTCGACGCTGACCGGTCTCGGACTGACCAACGTCTTCGCGCGGAACTGGCGGACATTTACGATGGTGGGGCTTTCACACGTCGCTTTCTGGCGGAACTATCTCGGGGAGAACCGAGGACGTCTGTTCCTGCTCGTGATGCTCGCGTTCGTCAGCGGGACGGCGATCTCGACAGGATACGTCGTCTACTCCGGGTACGCGGAGGGTGCGGACAACCTGCATATCAATCTGAGGAACACGGGGAACCTGTTCTTCGACCTGGTGGTGAAGTGGATGAAGAACGCCACGCAGGTCACCGCCCTCGAAATCCTGTTTCTCACGGTCGGCATGGCCGTAAGCAGCCTCCTTGCCCTGGGCAGGTACCTCTTCTACTGGTGGCCGCTCAATCCCATCGGTTTCGCCATCGGCGCTTCGGGGCCTATACGGGGGCTTACCTTCACCCTCTTCGTCGCGTGGCTCGTCCAGGTCATCCTGCTCCGCATCGGCGGCGTCCGGCTGTACCGGAAAGCGCAACCGCTTTTCCTGGGTATCCTCGTCGGTTACGTGGCCGGGGTCCTGGCCGCCTATATCGTCGATACGATTTACTTCCCGGACACGCCGCACATCACCGAGATCTTCTAGGCTGCCCGCGACGGCCGCCCTGGACGGTCGCGTGGGGACGACCACTCCGGCAGGCCTACCAGTTGTGCACGTTGTGTCCCTGGCCCGGGAACCAGATGACATCGACGACCAGGGAGAGGGTCACGCCCACCGCGTAACCCAGCAGCACGCCGATCACCGCCGGCTGCATCCTCCGGTACATTTCGAAGCCGCCCAGGCGCAGCAACAGCACCTTGATCAGCCAGATCGTGAAGATCGACGTGATTTCGAAGTTGATGATGTCCGCGTAGGCTACGACGTAGCCGATGGGATGGAAGGGCCAGCCGGGGAAGCGGTACTGCATGAACAGGAGACCCGTGGTGATCCCAGCGCCCAGGAGCAGGAAATAGATCTCCTCGTAGGACAGGGTGTAGGGATTGTTGAACCACGTGGCCAACTGGTCGTAGAAACCCTCGGCCCGGAGCGGCGCGAAATCATGGGCGCCCGTCCCGGAGGCCCCGGCGTAGATCGTATAGCCGTTCGTGACGATGAAGGTCAGTACCAGCACCGCGCCTACCGCGGCAAACAGACCCTTTCTGGACCGGGTAAACCCTTCGGATACCTTCAGGCCGTGTATCAGGGAAGAAAGACCGATGCCCCGGTGGTTGTGAGAGACGGCGTGGGTGAGTCCCAGGGCCGTGAGATTCGAGGGCGAGAGGTTGGTCGATCCGATGACGCCCACCGTCATTTCGTTCGAATTGACCGGGAGGTCGAGAAAGACCAACCCGGTCTCGGCGACGATGCGGGTGACGCCGATGTACAGCGCCAGGGTGATCGCGAGGAAGAGCACCGCCACGTCGACCGACATGCCCATGCGGTTCAACCAGAACAGCAGGTAGCACAAGCCGCCCGCCAGTCCAAGCAATGCCGTGCGGTAGGACAGCAATTCCATGGAATCGTCGAGTTCCGGCGCACGGCCCAAAGCCTTGCGCCACACGGCCTTCAGGTGATGCCTGCCGATCCACAGGCCCCAGAGCACGAATACCCAGAACCCGCCGAAATGCTGGGTCTTTACGATGAACCCGGAGCCGCCGGCCATACCCGACGCCGATACGCCCAGCTGGTTGAGCAGGCTGATTTCCAGCAACGCGAGGAGGTGGAAGAACCATATGCTGAAGAGCACCTTGAGGTCGGCGAAGTAGGCGAAACACATCATGAAGAGATTGAACTGCACCTGGGTCTCGGGAACGGACTGCGCCAGTTGGATCTGCGTTCGGAAGGGCGCGCCGACGGGTATGGCCGGTACGTAACCGAAATAGGCCAGGCAGTTCCAGGCCAGCAGGGCGAAGGTGACCCCGAATCCCACCTGGAAGTACCGGTTCGCCATGAATGCCGGCATGATGCCACCCCGGGTCGTCCCCGCGATCAGCATCGACGGAATCTGGACCGCGGGGAAGGACAGCCGCTCGTGCTCGACCCACTGACGGCGGAAAATCACCGCAATACAGGCCATGACCAGGAACAGCGCCGCCAGCATGCACATCCACCAGAAGAGGGGAACGATCCAGTCGACCCACAGCAGGACGCTCTGGCTGGCGCCTTCGTAGAACCCCGTCGCGGCCCCGAGATCGTCCCGGACGACCAGCCAGCCCGGCAGATGGGGAAAGAAAGTGTCCGCCCATCGGTTCTCCGGCGTGGCGTAGTAGAACGGCGACGCGAGGATGCCGACGAAGTAGTCCACGAAGGCCTTGCCCGGTATTGTCGACGAGACCAGGCAGAAGACGAAGAGCACGGCCAGTTCACCCGCGGAAAACGCCCGTTCGGGTCGCCACCTGCGCAGGGGGATCTGCACGCAGAAGATCACGACGAGGAAGGAAACCAGCGCCGCGATCGAGAGATGGCTCAGGGTGAGCCTCGGGCCGTGCATGACGTAATTGGTGTGGGGCGTCCAGATCGCGATGAACACGGCGAGCGCGCTGCCCAGGATGAGCACCCTGGGGGTCAGGCCGTTCACGGTTTGGTTGGAGGGTGAAACCTGGTTTGAATCGGTCGACATCTGGGGATGTTGATTCCAAATCTGCGGGGTGAATCGTTACCCATGGCGTGCTGGCACGGCGTCGCGAATACGGGTTTTCAATATATCCCCCTACCGCCGGTTTCGGCTATTGATTTATGCGGGAATATGCGGTCGTAAACCACCGGGATGGGCCTCGCGGCCATGGCACGCAGGCCCGTTTTTTTCTATTGCCTTGCGGCCGCTCATCATCTACTTTGCGCTAATGTGTTTTGTCTGTGAAATCCGGCCGATTAACGATCTGGTTTCAAGAGGATAACCTATGTCGACAACCGGTGTTTCGCTGAAGGCCAGCGGTTTCGGCCAGACGCGCCGCAGAGACGCCTGGTGGGTGCAGCAGTTGGTGACATTGGGCGTATTCTCCGCCTTCGTCGTCTACTCCACGTGGGCGGCCTTTCAGGGCGAGTTCTACGCCTGGGGGCCCTATCTTTCGCCCTTCTATTCGCCCGAAATCTTCGGCAGTTCGTCCCATGCGCTGTTCGGTCCCAGGCCCGAATGGTGGCCGGCCATGCTCCCGTTCTCACCGGCCTTCCTGATCCTCTGGGCGCCTGCCGGATTCCGCATCACCTGCTACTACTACCGGGGGGCGTACTACAAGGCCTTCTGGGCCGACCCGCCTTCCTGCAGCGTTTCCGAACCGAGAAAGAAATACCGGGGCGAACAGTCCTTTCCGCTCATCCTCCAGAACATTCACCGGTACTTTCTCTACGCGGTGTTCATCATCTGGATCTTCCTGGCTCACGACGCCTGGAAGGCCCTGTGGTTCACGGACGCGGCGACCGGTGAGACGACCTTCGGCATCGGGATCGGCACCCTGGTGTTGACCCTGAACGTCATCCTTCTGGGTGGCTACCAGTTCGGCTGCCACTCGCTGCGCCACCTGATCGGCGGCAACCTGGACCTCCTTTCGAAAGCGCCCGTGCGACACGCGGGTTATAATTGCGTTTCGTGCCTGAACAGAGGACACATGAACTGGGCCTGGCTCAGTCTTGTCTGGGTTGCTTTCGCGGATGTATACGTACGCCTGGTGGCCATGGGCGTGTGGACGGATTGGAGAATCCTTTAATGGCGGAATACCAGAGCCACGAACATGACGTGCTGGTGATCGGCGCCGGCGGCGCCGGACTCCGGGCGGCCATTGAAGCCTCGGCCACCGGGGTATCGGTGGGATTGGTTTGCAAGTCCCTGCTGGGCAAGGCCCATACGGTCATGGCCGAAGGGGGCGTGGCCGCGGCGCTGGCCAACGTGGACGACCGGGACGGCTGGAGCGTCCACTTCGCCGATACGATGCGGGGCGGACAGTACCTGAGCAACTGGCGTATGGCCGAGCTGCACGCAAGGGAAGCGCCGGACCGCGTTCGGGAGTTGGAAGCCTGGGGCGCCCTGTTCGACCGGACGGCCGACGGCCGCATCCTGCAGCGCAACTTCGGCGGCCACAAATATCCGCGCCTTGCGCACGTGGGCGACCGCACCGGCCTGGAGATGATCCGCACCCTCCAGGACTACGGGATCCACCAGGGCATGGAAGTGTACATGGAACACGCCATCGTCGCCCTGTTGAAGGACGGCGACCGGGTCGTGGGCGCCTTCGGATACGACCGGGAGCGGGGACGGTTCCGGGTTTTCCACGCGAAAGCGGTCATCCTGGCCACGGGCGGCATCGGCCGAGCCTTCAAGATCACGAGCAACAGCTGGGAATATACGGGGGACGGCCACGGCCTGGCCTACGACGCCGGGGCCGCGCTGCTGGACATGGAGTTCGTGCAGTTTCACCCGACGGGCATGGTCTGGCCGCCGAGCGTGCGGGGCATCCTGGTGACAGAGGGCGTCCGCGGCGAGGGCGGCATCCTGACGAACAGCGAAGGCAACCGTTTCATGTTCGACGACATCCCCGACCTCTACAAGAACTCGACGGCGGACAACCCCGAAGAGGGCTGGATCTATACGCAGGGGGACAAGGAAGCCCGCCGGCCGCCTGAACTGCTGACGCGAGACCACGTAGCCCGCTGCATCGTCCGGGAAATCCGGGAGGGCCGCGGATCGCCCCACGACGGGGTCTACCTCGACATTTCGTGGATCAGGGAGAAGCTTTCCAACGCCGAAGAACATATCAAGCGCAAACTGCCCAGCATGTACCACCAGTTCAAGCAACTCGCCGACATCGACATTACGAAGGAGGCCATGGAAGTCGGGCCGACAACACACTACGTGATGGGCGGCGTGCTCGTGGACGCCGACACGCAGATGTCGACCGTGCCCGGCCTATTCGCCGCCGGAGAATGCGCGGCGGGCCTGCACGGGGCCAACCGGCTGGGCGGCAATTCGCTCTCCGACCTGCTGGTCTTCGGCCAGCGTGCCGGCAAGTACGCCGCGGAGTACGCACGTGAGCACGGCAACGGCGCGATCGACGACGGCCAGGTCGAGGCAGCCGTTGGCGAGACCCTGGCGCCCTTCGACCGCGAGCAAAGCGGCGAGAACCCCTTCGAGATTCAATACGAACTGCAGGAACGGATGCAGGAACTCGTCGGCATCGTGCGCAACGAGGGCGACATGCAACGGGCACTCGAGGTCGTCGAAGATCTGCGTCAGAGGGCCGGTAAAGTCTCCGTAGTCGGCAACCGCGAATACAACCCGGGATGGCACACCGCGCTGGATCTGAAGTTTCTGCTGATCGTCTCGGAGGCGGTGGCGCGGGCCGCGCTGGAAAGGAAGGAAAGCCGCGGCGCGCACTTCCGGGAAGACTACGAAGATAAGGACGAAGCCTTCGGCAGCCTCAACATCACCCAGCATAAAGGCGCCGACGGCGAGATGGTGATCAACCGCGTTCCGGTCACACCGCTCCGGGAGGACCTGGCAGCGATCATCGAGGAGAACAGATAATGGCGACGGCCAACTTCCGAATCTGGCGGGGCGATGGCGAGAGCGGCGGGTTCGAAGACTATTCCACCGAGATCGACGAGGGCATGGTCGTACTGGACGCGGTGCACCAGATCCAGGCGGAGTCGGCCCCCGACCTGGCGGTCCGCTGGAACTGCAAGGCCGGCAAGTGCGGCTCCTGTTCCGCCGAGGTCAACGGCCATCCCAAGCTGATGTGCATGACGCGCATGAGCGACCTGCCCGAGGACGAAACCATCACCATCGAGCCGATGAAGGCCTTCCCGACCATCCGCGACCTGGTGACGGACGTATCCTGGAACTTCGAGGCCAAGATGAAGATCAAGCCCTTCAGGCCTCGCAAGCCCGACGCCGAGGACGGCACCTGGCGCATGGACCAGGACGACATCGAGCGGGTGCAGGAGTTCCGCAAGTGCATCGAGTGCTTTCTCTGCCAGGACGTCTGCCACGTGTTGCGGGAACACGACCTGCACGAGGAGTTCATCGGGCCTCGCCTCATGGTGCACAACGCCGCCCTGGAGATGCATCCCCTCGACACCGAGGACCGGCTCGGCGACCTCAAGGAAGACCAGGGCATCGGCTACTGCAACATCACCAAGTGCTGCACCCACGTCTGCCCCGAAGAAATCACCATCACGGACAACGCCATCATTCCCCTGAAGGAACGGGTCGTCGGCGAATTCTACGATCCGCTCAACCGGCTGCTGCGCATCTTCAAGTCGAAGGACAGCGACGAGCCGGCCTAGCTTTCGGTCTTGTCTGATCGGCGCAAGACCAGGCCTTCCAGGATTCCCTCCACCCTTGCCATACGTTCTCTCAGGTCTGCCTGGCCCTGCTCCAAAGCGACAAGACGAAGATTGATCTCTCGCCTGGACGCGAGAATAAGTCCTGCCAGGGCAACGCCTACACTGATTATCCCGATCAACTCGACGCTCATTTCAAATCCTCCCGGCGTTCAGGTGTGTTTACCATACGGTCGAAACGATCACGACGCTCAGATCGAGGTTTCACGTCCGCATCTGAAACAACTACATCAATTTCAATAGTCGCTGTCATTTGCGGGTTTCTCGTATGAAATAAACAGACCTGACGAGAGATCGGGATATAGTCTGCGTTAGTTCGGGTGCGCCACCATAACCGTAGAATTCCGCCTAAGCCCATGCCCCCCGCGCCATCAATCCGCCATCCACGTTCACCCATTCTCCTGTGATGAAGGAAGCCCGGTCGCTCGCGAGGAAGAGCACCGCGTTGGCGATATCTTCCGGACTGCCCAGACGGTTCACTGCGTGTCGGGAGGCCATATCCGTCCGTATTTCGTCCTCGTCACCGCCGATTGAATCGATGGCTTCCTGCAGGAGCGGTGTTTCGATGGTGCCCGGGTTGACCGCCACCACGCGGATGTTGTCCTCCGCGTAATCCAGGGCCAGTTGGCGCACCAGCGACAGGTCGCCCCCCTTGCTCGCCGCGTAGGCCGAGATGCCCTTGGCCGACTGCAGTCCCTGCACGCTGGCCGTGTTGATGATTACGCCGCCGCCCCGCGCTTTCATCACCGGCACGCAGTACTTCACCATCAGGAACCGGCTTTTGAGGTTCACATCAATGATCCGGTCCCACTGCTCCTCTGAAAGCTCATGGGCGGGCAGGTAGCTCGTGGTGGGCTGGATCCCCACGTTATTGCAGAGGATGTCCACCCCGCCCCAGGAATCCGTCGCCGTTTCCACCAGGGACCGGCACACCTCGCTCGTGGTCACGTCGGCATGGACGTAGCGGATGTTGTCGTTCTCGGCGCCGATCTCCGCGCCGGCGGCATCGTCGATGTCGGCGCACAGGACATGGGCTCCCTCACCGGCAAAGGCGCGGACGATGCCTCCTCCGATGCCTTTTGCGCCGCCGGTCACGATCACCGCTTTACCTTCGAATGTTGCCATGACCTGCTCCTTTCATCGTATTCTAATCTTACCGGATCGCGATCGGTCGGGCCGGCGATCCCGTCGCCCCCTTGAAGCGTATGGGCGTGTGAATGAAGAGGAACTCGTAGACACCGTCCCCTGAAAGTTCGTCAAAGTTCATGTTCTCGAGGTTCCAGACGCCGTTCCGGGTGATGAGTTCCTGGTGCACGGGAAAGGCCTTGCCGATATCCGGATTGGGCACGACTTCGGTGGTCCACTGGTCCGAACCGATCATGGAAGCCTGCTTTTCCACCACCCAGCGGGCGACGGCCATTCCAATGCCCGGCGGACTGGCGTTGTACGTTCCGGGGTCGTTCCAGTGGCGGGCCCATCCGTATCGGAAGAAGTAGGCGTCGCCCGGCTCGAGACTGTCCATCGCGATACCCTGACGCTCCAGCGCGCCTTCCACGTCCTCCACGGTGACCTCGTAGCCGTGATCGAGGGATTCCACGCCCTTGTAGGCGGCCACATCGACCAGGATGCCGCGGGTGATGAAGGGTCCCACGTGCTCGACGCCCAGCTTCACGAGGCCGTAAGGTCCCTTGATTTCCTCATTGGTGTATCCGTTGTAGAAAACGTCCTTCTCCGTTCCGTCCGCCATGGTCATCCGCTCACCGATATGGCCCGGTCCGTCGAACTGCGTGCCGACCTGACCGATTTCGGCCACCAGGAACTCGTCGTAATAGATCAGGTTGTTCGTCCCCATGGGCTCGCCCGTGGGAGAACCGGGCAGCACCAGGGAATAAGTTCGCTGGCCGAAGAGGGGCATGTCGGCGCTGTAAACCTGGCCGATTTCGTAGATCTGTCCCGTCTTGACCAGGGTCAGGGCCTTCAGCACCTTCTCCGGCGTGATCCAGTTGGAACCGCCCGACTGGTCGTCCTTGCCCCAGATGGGATGAGGCCACCACGGGCCTTCTTCCCGCGTCTGGGCGGCAGCCGGAAGAACGTAAAGAATGGTAAGCACCATAACGAGGGTAAACCTGGCGTATATCATTTTATGTCCTCCTTAATGGGAGCGTTGATGTGTGTTTCGTCGTTGGGCATGCCGTCCTGACGGGCTCACGTTTCCGCGGGGCCGTGCGGAGCTAGTCGTAATTGCTCGGTTCATGCTCACCCAACAGCCGGCGCTGGCGGTCCGAGGCGCGGGAGAGTATATCCGGGTCGAACTGGAATCGGTTCAGGTAGGGCGGAAACTTCTGCGTGATCATGCGCTGTGCGTAGTGGACCTGGAGCAGGTAGCGCACCCGGTCGCTCGTGTTCGCCGTCCCCCGGTGCCAGACTTCGCAGCGGAACAGGACGGCGTCACCGGCCGAGCAGAGGATGCTCCGAGGTTGGACTCCGCGCCAGGTGGATTCGCCATTGGACGGGCGGCGGCCCGCACGGTGGCTGCCGGGAATGAACTGCGTGGGGCCAAGTTCCTCGTAGATATCGTCGAGATAGAAGTGGGCCGTGGAGATGTACACCGGCACATGGACACGGGGATCGTCCATGACGTCCTCCGGCAGCTCCAGCGGCTGCCAGTCCACGTGGATGCCCTGGTCCGGCCGGCCCGGGCCTGTCATCCACGCCGTCATGCCGATAACGTGACAGTCCGGTCCATGGGCGGCTTCGACCACGTCTATGACCTCCGGGCGGTCCAGACAGGACAGAAACACAGGGTCCCGGTTAAACACGTTGTTGATGGACTTGTTGAGAAAACCGTGGGAATCTGGGTTCGCGTGCCGGTCGAACTCTTCGGGCCGCGCTTCCATCCGGTCCATGGCATCGCGCAGTTCGACAACTTCATCATCTGCAAGCGCACTTGAAAAATAGACATAGCCGTCCTGTTCCAGGGCTTCAACCCGCTGTTCCAGCGTCTCCCTCGCGACCAGTTTCAGTCCTTCCGGCACGTTCGAACTCCTCAGGCTTCTCCGGCACGCTCGAATTCAGGCAGCTCCGGCAGAAAGGCATACCCCCCGCCGGTCTTATGCTCGCAGCAGAAGTGCGACTTGCCGTTGGTGGCCACCAGGAACCGGGCGTTGATGACCGAATTGTACCGGGCCAGCTGCTCGAACACCGCTTCGGTCACCCGGACGTCCGGCGCCTTGCATTCGCCCATGAGCACCGGCTGTCCCTTCAGGTCGTGCATGATCACGTCGGCGCGTACGGCCGTTCCGGCGTACTGAAATCCCTTTTCCACGGCGGCAAAGCCCGCGGGAAAGCCCCGGTCCTCCACCAGGTACCTCACCAGGTGCTGCCGGACCCACTCCTCGGGCGTCAGCCGGACGAACCTGCGCCGGATCGGGTCGAAAATGATCCTGCGGCCCGCTTCATCCGAATCGATTTCGAATCCGTATTCCGGGAAATTGAGCCGTTCCATGATGTAAGCGGTCTGGCGGCTAGTCGGGGCACTGTCCCGTTTCGATCCAGTCCACGAGCCGGATGGTATGTATGACGTCCCGAAGATCGCTGACGGGGATGGTCCGGTTGCGTACGGATTCCACGAAATGCTCGTGCATGGCGAGCGCACCCTCGTAACGGGGTACATCTTCCGGGTCGTCGCCGTTGATCTCCCAGCCCTGCAGTACGGTCTGCCGATCGTCCTCCCGGATGTCGATTTCCTCGGGCAGCTTCATGTAGCAGCCGATGCCCACGCCGTGCAGTTCCGCACTCAACACACGGCCGCCGGAGGCCCGGTTTCCGAAGACGACGCCCGTGGCCCCGCTGGCAAAACGGACGAGCGCCGTGTAGTGGTTCCAGTCGACCGAATCGAACTTGTCACGGTAACGGGTGACCTCGACGGGTTCGCTGCCCACCATGTACCGCAGCAGGTCCACCACGTGGGTCACGTCGTTCCACAGCGTCGTCGTGTACTCCGGCCTGTCGAGCAGCATTTTCTTGTTGAAGGTCGTCACGGCATGGGAGACCGGTCCCCTCGCGCGTATGCGGCGCATGGCCTCGCGGACCACCGTGGTGTACCGTCGTTGATAGCCCACCATGGCGTACACGTCCCGCTCCACGGCGGCGTCCAGCAGCTGCCGCGTTTCAGCGCTGTTCTTCCCGGGAGGTTTCTCGATGAAGATGTGCTTGCCTGCGCGCAAGCAGTCCATGGCGGGTTGGAACAGCCACTTCTCGTGCATCACGCAGTAGACCACGTCCAGCTCCACTTCTGCAAGCATGGCGCGGTGGTCCGTATAGACATGAGGAAAGTCGTAGCGTTCGGTGACCTGCGCCAGGCGCGTCTCGTCCAGTTCGCACACGGCGGTCATCTCGACGTCCGTCAACCGGGTGACCGCCGGATAGTGCGCGCTCTGGGAACGGCCCCCGGCGCCGATAAAGCCTGCGCGCAGCATGGACTGCCTCCCTGGGGATCGCCCGCCCGTTAAGTTGGGCTGGTTACGGGTTTCACGGTTGTCCGGACGGCGGCACGTACTGGTTCAAGGCGCCGCGCCGGTGATCGAATTCCGGATCGTGGCTCCACGTCCGTCCGTGACGCGCCATGGTGTCCCGGATGAGACGCCGCCGGTACAGGCTGGACAGGTTGGCATCCGCGATGGTATCCGGATCGAAGCGTTCGAGGATCCGGTCGCGTAACCGGGATTCCACATGGCGGTGCGCGTCATCGCCGGAGAGATCATGCCATTCGCCCGGATCGTCTTCCAGGTCAAAAAGGCGTGGCGCGTACCCATGGATGTAATGGTACTTGTACCGTCCCTGCCGCGCCATGATGCAGGGCATGCCCACGGCCTCGTGGGCCTGGGCAAAAACCACGCGGTCCGTTTCGTCCACGGAGGACGAGACCAGGCTTTCACCGTCGTGGGGAAGCCGGTCCTCGACGCCCGCGAGGTCGCAGAAGGTCGGCAGCAGATCGATCAGGGACAGGGGATCGGCGCAGGTCGTCCCTGCCCGCCAGCCGTCCGGGTAGCGAACGATGAGGGGCACCCGGCAGGACCACTCGTAGAAACACCGCTTCTGCACCATGCCGCGTTCGCACAACATGTCGCCGTGATCGCTGGCGAATACCACCACCGTGTTTTCCGCGAGGCCGGTCTCGTCCAGGGTATCCAGCAGGCCGCCGACCTTGTCGTCCATGTAACTCACCAGCGCGTAGTAGGCGCGGCGAAGCCGGTAGAGGCCCTCTTCGTCCCGCAGGTCGTAACGGCCGGTACCGTGATAGGCGTTCAGGTTCCGGTCCATCATGGAATGGCGTTCATCCAGGTCGGCCGGAAACCCGGGCAGCTCGATGTCCGAACCTTCGTACCGCGCCCAGTAGGACTCGGGCGGCCAAAATGGTTCGTGGGGATGGTGATAGGACGCGCATAGCAGGAACGGTTCTCCTCCCCCGCCCGGCTTCCTGGACCGCAGGTACTCGACCGCGCGGAAATGCGTTTCCTCGTCGTAGCTGAGGGCGTTGTGCCAGACGCCTATGCGCACGCCGTCGCCCGTGTAACCCGCCGCGTTGTAGGACGGACGGTTGGCCATCACGCGCTCGCAGTCCTCGCCCCCGGTCTCCTTCAGGTGGATCCACTCCGGCTTGACCCAGTCGAAATCGGAGGAATAGATGTCGGTCGTCAGCCGCATCCTGAATCCGTGCAGCTGGTCCGGACCGATGAAGTGCATCTTGCCGGACAGCACGGTATCGTAACCCGCGCGGGCCAGGTAGTGGGCAAAGGTCGGCTGGTCCGCGGCCAGCAATGCGCCGTTGTCCCATGCGCAGATTTCCGATGCGTGCCTTCCCGTCATCAGGCAGGCCCGGCCGGGCGCACAGAGGGGAAAAGGAGTGTAGGCGGCGTCGTAACGCACGCCGGATTCCACCATGCGGTCCAGGTTGGGGGTCCGTACGACGGGATGACCATAGGCTCCGGTCAAAGCGGCGACCATCTGGTCGGACAGGATAAGGAGGATGTTGGGCTGGTCGGCCATGTTACTCCAGGCGGCCTGGGGAA
This sequence comes from Gemmatimonadota bacterium, assembly GCA_009841265.1. NCBI lineage: Bacteria > Pseudomonadati > Gemmatimonadota > Gemmatimonadota bacterium. The sequence continues at coordinate 1,442,600 of VXMB01000009.1, forward strand.
ATAGTCCGGCGGGCCCATTTACGGACGCCTACCGCTGCCGGCGGCCCCCGCGCCGTGCGGGTGGACCGGCCTCGAACTGGACGTTCCGGGTCATCGCGGCGAGCGGAATCGCGGACATCAACGCGGCGCAAGCGCCGATCGGACCGCCGACCATCAGGTACAGGCCGAAATCACGCAGGGGACCGTCCGTGAAGACGGCCAGCGGGGCGGCGATCAACAGCACGGCCAGGCCAGCCAGCGCCAGAAAGGGCATGGCCTGCACCATACCGGTACGCACGGAATGGCTGACCGGTTCCCGACGAGCGGATTCAATCCGGCTTCTGACCAGGCTGTAACCGAGAAAGGACATTACCACCGCCAGCGTTCCCACGGCCGTAAGCGCCAGTATGCCCGGTACCGTAATCCGATCTGCCAGGCCAAGGGTTATCCCCGCCGTGACGAACATGGTGTAAAGTGCGCAACCCATGGCCGTCACGGCGAATCGGGCGCCTATGCGGAGCGAAAGGTAGAGGGTGATGATGATGATGCCGATCATGACCCCGTTCCATTCCGCCAGCCAGCCGATCGAAAGGGCAAAGGGGAGCAGCATCCGCACGATACTTCCGGCCGCCAGTACGCCGAGGGTCAGCGCGATGCATTTGCCCGGCCGGTCGTCGATCCGGGCGCCGACGATGACCAGTACGATCAGCATGGTTACGAACAGGCCGAAGAGCATGTCGCCGGACAATAACAGCGCTACCAGGCCATCGTCGACGGCGTGTTCCGTCTTCATCGCCGTTGCGGCAATCCCCGCCGCGGCCAGTATGGCGGCGAAGGCATATACGACACCCGGTCGGTCGATCAGATTACCATACAGTTCGGTGAGTCCGTTTCCCATCATACACTCAACTTCCTGATCTGCCAGTCCGCCACCAGGGAGGACAGCAGCATGTTCGTCCAGCACATACAGGTGAGCAGGCTGCCGGCCGCACCGGAAAACAGCACAAGGCCGAAATTGACGACGGCGTCGGTGCCGACTACGACCAGGCTCACCGATACGAGCAGCAGCATGACATGGGTCCAGACCAGGACCGGCCTGATCTTCTCGAGCGAGCCCATGACGTCCTGGCGGACCGAAGATTCCGTTCCGGATTCCGCCCGAAGGTATTCGAAGATCCAGAGATGCACGGATGCGAAGACGAGGACCGCTCCGAGCAAACCCACCGCGCCGGCGAGCGTGAAATACGGCGCAATCCCGGCGATGTTCCACAGCCTCAGCACCGCTCCGGTCATGATCAGGTAGTGCAGCATCCCCGTGACGAAAAGCAGGCCGGCCGCCCGGTACCGGATAACGAACAATGCGCAAAGCAGTCCGAGACCGATCGCGCCGGCGCCGGCCGCGCTTTCCGCGGCCGCTTCACCGAGCGGCGAGGGCGCATCCTCTGCCTGATCCAGGAGCGCCAAGTCCAGCGGCGGCGACTCGGATTCCAGGATGACCGCCAGGGCGCGGGCCTCTTCCAGCGAGTCTCCGCCGGGTACTTCTATACGTCCGTCGGGTATTCTGCCCTGTATATTCAACGTTACGTACACCTGGCCGTTCATCTTGATGGCCACGCGGTTGCCCGCGTTGGCGCTGGACAGGTTGGCCAGACTCTCCCTGCCCTCGTCCTGCAGGAACAGGCGTACCGCGTATGCGCCCCGGTTCGCCGTTACAGAAGCGTCGCTGACCACGGCCGACGCCACCGGCTGCACGTTGAGGTCGACATCCTGGTTGATGAAGTAGAGCGGATGGAACAGCCTGCCTCCGCGTTCCACCGGTACGGAAGCCCATGAGAAGGCGCCGGCGGGCGGATTGGCCAGGTTGAAGGCCCGAATGCCGGCCTGTACCGTTGAATCGGCCAGTATGGCCTTTACGGCATCCAGGTTGTCTTCCCGGACCGCGATGTCCCCGATCTCTTCCTCCGCCGTAATGCTTGCAAGCAGCGCGCTGAATTCCCCTGGTCCGGCCGATGCCGATCCCCCGGATCCGGCCGATTCCGGTCCTACTGGTATCGCCGATTCCTGGCCGCCATTTCCGGCGGACGCGGTCGCGGCTGTGAGGGCCGAGGCCCGCTCACGAAGCGCATCGTCAATGCGTTGCCGCAACGACTGCACTTCCGCGCCGTCCTTGAACAAATGCAGTGTGATCTCGCCCGATTCCCGGATAATCCTGCTTACGAGACCGGTGTCCGCACTCTGGGGAACGACGATTTCGAACGTGTCGTTCTCCCGCGCGGTAATGACGGGTTCGGTGATCCCGAAGGCGTTCAGGCGCCTCCGCCAGTTCTCGACCAGGCCTTCCACCGCCCGGGCCCTGCCCCGTTCCGTGAACCGGGACAGGTCCATGCTTACGGCGAGACGGTAACCGCCGGCCAGATCGAAGCCCGGTACCGTGGATTGGCTGTAAAGCGCTTTCCTTTCTTCGGGCGCAAGCGCTTCGATGGACTCGGGAGACGAAAACCACAGCCTGATGGTCGGAGAGACCAGGACCGCGCCTAGCAGGGTGACGGCGAGAAACACCAGGAATGAAATGCGCTTGTGAATGGTACTGTTCCTTTCGGGACCGCTTCCGAGTGCGGCGCGGTTGGTCGCGTTACCAGTCTGCCTGGGACCTCGGAGCGTGGCGGATGATGCCGACCAGGTCGCGGACGGCTTGCTCGAACCCGATGGTCATCGCCCGCACGGCCACGGCGTAGCCCACCACCATTTCCTCCACCTCTGCGATACCCGCCAGATCCGCCGCCGTCCGGTAATCGACGCCCCGTCCCAGGGAAACGCCCATGTTCAACCGGGCCGCGGTCCTGGCCGTTCCGGCGATTTCCTGGAACATCCGGCCCTTCTCTTCGGGGTCGGCGGCCTGTACGAACCGGCTTGCGTCAAGGTGGACGTAGTCTGCCTTGAATTCGGCGCATTGCCGGACGTGCGAAGCGGTGGGCGTGATCAATATGCTCGTCAGGATCCCTTCTTCCTGCAGGGCCTTCAGCATGCGTTCCACCGGCCGTTCCAGGGAATCACCTTCGGGCCATGACGAATCGGACCAGTCGTTGTTCAGGCCGGTGTGCCCGTAGCCCTCGGGAACAAGAGTAACCATATCGGGCGAAATCGTCAAGATACTACGCAGGACATCCAGGTCCGGCGGCGCGATCAGGTTAAGGTGCGTGTGCACGAGCTGCCGGATGATGTCATATTCCCCGCCCAGGTAGAGCGAATCGTCGGCAGCCCACGAAATCGTTACGGCGTCCGCTCCGCTCACCTGGGACATCATGACCGCGGTCATGGGATCGGGTTCCCCCCGTTTCACGATATTCCGCAGGGCGGCGACCTGGTCTACGCATACACTCAGTTTTACCATGGGTAATCTCCGGTGTCAGTTGTCCACGAGGTCGGAAACCCGAACGAACTCAATCCCTCTAATTTCAAGATACCTCATCCGGTCCATCAGCACCTGAAGGGAGTGGGGGCTGGCATCGGCGACGACGACGGCGCGGGTGTCGTCCAGGGCCGATAGCGACGCGCGGTCCAGGTTCATGGATATGATTACGGGGTTGTACAAAGGGTCGAGCACGCCCCAGGCCCGAAGCCGGCCGCTTCCCCCGCCCCGATCCTCCGAGCTGCCCGGTCCGCCCGGATTGTCCAGGTAGTACAGGTTCCGCTTGCCCAGTTCGTCCAGTACGGGGGCCAGCACCTCGGCTTCATTTCCCATGCGGCCGGCAGGATAACGAAGGACGCCCTGGGCCTCGGGTAGGGTGGCGAGGGCGTCTTCCACGACGCGGCGGTTGGTCAGCTCCGAGTGCGTGGGTGACACGGATCTCCTGCGGGGCAGACCGGCGGCGTCAGACGCCGGTTGAACGGGCAGCAGCGCCATCACCTCGTGATCGCCGCGCGTAAGTTCGGCGGCCATTGCTTTTGCGCCGTCTGCCCAGGGAAACAGGGCGAAAGTGAGGGGCCGGGTGAATTCGGAGAGTTCCTCGACCACACCCCGCTGATCGCCGTCCGTATAGGCGATCACGACGGCAAGACGACCCGTTTTACGGTGCACAGCCTGATCGCGGGTTATATTGAGGCGATGGGTTACGTCGCCATCGAAGGTGATTTCGAGCAGCAACTCCCCTGTCCTGGCCCGTTCCTCCGCGCGGGAGACCTTTCCACCCGCCCGGACGACCGCCCTGGCGATCTCGAGATTGCATTCGGTAATCGAATAGGCACCCGAAACGATGATCCTTCGTTCCAGGGACCTCCAACGGCCCGTGGCCGTCGCAGTGCGCGGCGCGGTATCCCGTATTCGGTCCGGTGTGACCTGCAGATTCATGAACGCGCCGTACAGGGCCGCTTCCATCGCGTGAAACGCCTGCTGGTCCGTTTTCCAGGCGGTTGTCCGTTTGAGCTCGGGCACGGCAACCGGGATGGGCCGGTCCAGCAGCCAGTCCACGACCTTCCTGGCCTGGTTTTCATACAGCATGATCCACACGGCGAGGGCCAGCAGCACGACCGCGGCCGTTCCGAGGCCGGCGTACAGGACGTACGACCGGTGCTGGCTCTTTCTAATAGACATCCGCGTTCTGGCCGAATGTGAAAAGCGAAAGCGCATAGTGCGGTCCGTCAGCAGTCGTCTTGGTGGTGGTCCCGGAACGCCCGAAGCGCGTCGGCAAGCACCGCGAACTCGTTCAGGTCCAGGGTTTCACCGCGGCGTTTCAGGTCGATGCCGGTATGATCCGAAAGATAGCCGGCGGAACCGGGAACCAGGCGATTCATCGCGTGGTGGAGCATCTTGCGCCGATGTTGAAAGGACGCCTTGATCACGTCGTTCAGCAAGCCGGCGTCCCCGACCGTAACGGGCGGCCGTTCATGGGGCGTCAACCGGAGTACGACCGAATCCACGGCCGGACGGGGAACGAACCGGTCGCCGCCCACCCGAAACAGCGATTCCACGGCGTAGTGGTACGCCATGATGGCGGTGATCGCGCCGTAGGCCTTCGTACCCGGCTGTGCCGTCAGGCGTCCGCCCACTTCGTGCTGAACCATGATGACCGCGCACCTGATCTTTCCGCGATGGGCGATCAGCCGGTTGAGGACGGGACCCGTAATCCCGTAGGGCAGATTGGCCACGAGCACGAACCCGGGCTCGCCATACTTCCCCATCAGATCGGGCAGGTTCAGATCGAGCACGTCCCCGTTCACGATGGTCAGGTGGTCGTATCGGCCGTAGGCTTCCTGGAGGACTTCCGCCAGCCTGGAATCGATTTCCACGGCGGTCACGCCGCCGGCCTGGGTGACGAGGTGGCGTGTCAACGCGCCGGCCCCCGGACCTATTTCAAGTACGGCCGTATCCTTCGTTACCCCCGCCGATTCGATGATGCGGCGGGCGATGGACGTATCGTTCAGAAAGTGCTGACCCCTCGACCTGGATGGGCGAAAATCCGATCGGCGCAGGCTGGCCAGCAGGTCTTCAGGAGGATCGAGTACCGTTCTCAATGGATTCGAAACACCTTGTTCGCGTTCTGGGTTGTGGTCCGCGCCAGTTCATCCACGGAAACGGCCCGGTGACGGGCGACCGCTTCGGCCGTGTTCACGAGGTATGATGGTTCGTTCCGGCGTCCGCGGTGGGGTACGGGCGCGAGATAGGGTGCGTCCGTTTCGACAAGGATGCACTCCGTCGGCAACCCGGAGACCACCTCACCCACCGTCGAATTCTTGAACGTCGCGATGCCGCCGAACCCCAGGAAGCATCCCATGGAAACAGCCCTCTCGGCCATGGCGACGTCCCCCGTAAAGCAGTGCAGGATCGCGGTCGTTTCGTCGCCGGGAAACTCGTCCAGCATGGCCATGACCTCGGCGTGGGCGTCCCGGTCGTGCACGATAACCGGCAGTCCCGTGCTTCCGCCCCACTCCATGTGTCTTCTGAACGACGTCTCCTGCAGCGGGTAGGTGGACCGGTCGTAATGCAGGTCGATGCCCGTTTCACCCACGGCGATGACGGACGGATGTTCCAGCAGTTTCTCGATTTCCCGGTAGTCCTCTTCACGCGCTTCGTGGACATGGCAGGGGTGGATGCCCGCGGCGGCGTACACGGAATCCCGGTTTTCGGCGAGCGCCACGGCGGCCCTGCTGCTCTCCAGATCGTACCCTACGGCGACCATGCGTTCCACGCCCGCGTCCAGCGCCCGTTGGATCACGTCGGCGCGGTCGTCGTCGAATGCTTCGTCCGTGAGATGGGTATGCGTATCGAACAGCAAGGCAGCGATTGGTTGCAGGTTATTGTATGACGTCGTTCCGTGTGGCCGGATTTCAGGTAACCGATGAACCGGATTGGACGCGGACGTCCGGACCGAGGAGGATTGGGGCGCCGTCGTCGTCTTCGGCCGCGAGCAGCATGCCCCTGGATTCCACGCCGCGGATAGTTGCGGGCTCCAGGTTCGCCACCACCACGATCTGCCGGCCGACCAGTTTCTCCGGCGTATACCCGGGGGCAATCCCGGACACGATCTGCCGTTCCTCCGCGCCGATGCGCAGCTGCAGCCTGAGCAGCCGGTCCGTTCCGGGCACCGGTTCCGCCGCCACGATGTCCGCGATGCGCAAATCGATCTCACGGAACGCGTCGATCGATACGAGTTCCTTTCGTTCCGCCCCGGCGGGTTCCGCTTCCACGGATTTCGTTCCGTCGACATTCCGGGCATCGGACCGGCCCAGCCTTGCGATCTGCGCGTCGATCGTATCGTCCTCGATCTTGTGGAACAGGATTTCGATATCGCCGATGGGGCGGCCGGACAGCGACGCATCGATTTCGATTTCGTCCCACATCTGCGCATCGACGCGTCCTTCCAGGCCCGCCATCTTCCACAGCCGCTCCGCGCTGAACGGCAGGATGGGAGACATGACCACGGCGAGTACCCTCACCGCCTGCATGCACACGTGGAGCGTGGCGGCGCAACGCGCCCGGTCGGTCTTGCGCGTGTTCCAGGGCGCCTGGTCGTTGAAGTACCGGTTGCACTGGTTTCCCAGGGCGATCAGCTCCCGTACGGCACCCCGCACCTGGAACGATTCGAAACAGGCGCCCACACGGTCCGGGGCGCCGGCCACCGACGACAGCATCTCCCGGTCCTCCGGCGAAAAGGTCCCCGGTTCCGGGATCACGCCGTCGAAATACCGGTTGATGAAGGTCAGCGTCCTATTCACGAAATTTCCGAAGATATCGGCCAGTTCGTTGTTGTTGCGCGCCTGGAAGTCCTTCCACGTAAAATCGGAGTCCTTGGTCTCGGGGGAAATCGACGCCAGGCAGTAACGCATCGGATCGGGCGGGAAGTCCTCCAGGTACTCGTCCAGCCAGACCGCCCAGTTCCGGCTCGTGGACAGCTTCTGACCCTCGATGTTGAGAAACTCGTTGGCCGGGATCTCCGAAGGCAGGACGAAATCCCCGTGCTCCATGATCATGGCCGGCCAGAGGATCGCGTGAAAGACGATGTTGTCCTTGCCGAGGAAATTGACGAGCTTGCAGTCCGGGTTCAGCCAGTAGTCCTTCCACCGGTCGGGGTCGCCCTGCGCCACCGCCCATTCCCGGGTGGACGACACGTAGCCCAGCGTGTTCTCGAACCAGACGTACATGACCTTGCCCACCGCTTCCTCGATCGGCAGCTCCACGCCCCAATCCAGGTCCCGGGAGATGGGCCGGTCGGACAGCCCTTCGTTGAACCAGCCCTGGCAGTAGTTGCGCACGTTGGCCTTCCAGTGCGTTTTCGTATCGATCCAGGCCTGCAGCCGGGCGGACATGCGGGCGAGCTTGAAATACCAGTGGTTGGCCGGTCTGACCTCGAGGGGTCCTTTGCAGACGTCGCTGTGGGGATCGATCAACTGCGTGGCGTCCAGGATGGTGCCGCAGGCCTCGCACTGGTCTCCCCGGGCCCGGTCGGAGCCGCAGTGGGGACAGGTGCCCTCCACGTAGCGGTCGGGCAGAAATCGGTTGTTTGCCGGACAGTAGATCTGGTCGACCTCGCGCACGTCGAAACAGCCCTTCTCATCCAGGCGGCGGAAATAGTCCCGGGCCGTTTCGTGATGGATCAGGCGGGAGGTCTGGGAGAAATTGTCGTAGACGATGCCGAAGTCTTCAAGGGCGCCCCGGATGACGGGATAGTATTTGTCCACGAGTTCCTTGGGCGTGATCCCCTGCTTCTCGGCCGCCAGGGTGATGGCCACGCCGTGGTCGTCCGATCCGCTGACGTGCACGACGTCCCGGCCCTTCAGCCGCTGGTAGCGAACATAGATGTTGCCGGGCAGATGGACGCCGGCGATATGGCCGATGTGCAGCTTGCCGTTCGCGTAGGGCAACGCGTCTGTAACGAGTATTTTCTCTTCCACGACCACCTCTCGGACGCGGGTAGATCAATCCTGACGGACCCGGTTTTGTTCCAGCATCAGGATAGGGTGTGGAAGGGGGTTTGTCAACGGATCAATCTGCGGCGGGCAGGGGATGGGATGATGCTCCTTCGGATGGTCTCTCGCGGGATGGCGTCCGGGTGGTAGACGCCTGCCGGGGACCCGCGTATCTACGGTTCATTCGGAGCCTGAGGACGAGCACGAGGAGGGCCAGTTGGACGTGGGCGTTGCGCGCGATGTCCCGCCTGGCTTCCTCGACGGCGGCGATTCCCTTTTCGATTTCCTCCGCGTCCAATCCGGATGCCCGTTCCCGCAGCGGCGCCGTGCGGTCCGCGTTCGAAAGCGTCGGGGACCCGTTCGCCGAGGAGAGGACGAACATGTCGCGGTACAGGGATAGCAGATGGTCGAGTATCTTCTCCACGACCGGTTCTTCACGGTGAGACGCGGCGAGGGATTCCACCTGCTCGAACAGGCTCAGCGGTGTCCCGTCGTATATACATTCAAGCAAGGCGAAGGCGTCTTCGCGGATCTTCGAGCCCCGCTCCGAACTGGCCGTCAGCGCTTCGGAAAGGCGGCCTTCGGACCTGCGCGCGAGTTCCCCGGCTGCTTCCGGGGATACGTCGTACCGCTCGATCAACGCCGATTTCACCTCGTCCTCCCGCAACCGCGTAAGAAAAACGGGTTGGCAACGGGACACGATGGTCGGCAGCAGCCTCCCGGACCGGGACGCGGTCAGAATGAGCATCAGGGATCCCGGCGGCTCTTCGAGCGTCTTGAGCAGCGCGTTCGAGGCCGCGGCGTTCATTCGGTCCGCCGCGACGATGACCGCCACCTTCCTCCGTCCTTCGTAGGGCTTGGCCGATGCTTCCCTGCGCAGCGACCGGACATCCTCCACGGAAAGCATGTCGTTCATTCCGAACGGCGGGGCGCCGTAAGGGTCTTCGGCCAGCCGGACGGCCAGGCCCTGCCTCCGCTCCTCCCGGGCGTTCGCGCGGCCGGACGAGCCCTCGCCGTGGCCGGACGAGCCCCCGCGCTGGCCGGAAGACCGATCCGGGGGCGAGGCGGATGAAGAGGGGATCAGGAGGTGCAGATCGGGGTGCTGGAGCGCGCGAATCCGCCGGCAATGGCGGCACGGGCCGCGCGGGCCATGCTGATCTTGCTGACCAGGCTGGCCAGGCTGACCGCAGGGCTCCCCGGGCCCGTATTCGCAGTTGACCGCGCAGGCGAGCTCGATGGCCAATGCCTCGGCGCCCACGCCGGGCGGCCCGGAGAACAGGTACCCGTGGGCCAGGCGGTCCTGTTTTACGGCCTCCATGAGCCGTTGCCGCTGCTTCTCGTGACCTATAACGCGATCGAAAGCCATATTATGGACGGTTCATCGGTCTGGGCGGACCACGTAGTGTACCCTGTTGGACCGCTCCGACGCTTCCTGGAAACCGAAACCGTCGAATGCGCCGAGTACCTGATAGCCCGATTGCCGGCAGATCTCCGCCAACCGGGCCACGGGATAGATCCGCTGTTCGTGGCGTTCCCGGGTGGAAAACCGCTTCCCGCCACGGTGGAAGGTTAACTGGAATTCATTGACCTGCACGCGCGACTCGGGGACATACTCACAGCGCCGGACATAGGAGTAATCCCCGTTGCTTTCCTGGTCGACCTGGTTATGGAAGTACCTGCGCGAGTTGATTTCAGTGCAGACGTCGAATACGAAAAGGCCGCCGTTGTTCAGCATCCTGCGCAACCCATTCATCATGGCGGCGATGTCAGCTTCGTCCATGATATAGTTGATGCTGTCGTACAGGCACAACACCGCGTCATAACTTCCCGAAACGGGCATGTCTACCATGTCGCCGGCCTGGAACGCGATGGACCGGCGGCCGTCCAGGGCTTTCTGCCTGGCGACGGCGATCATGCTCTCCGACCGGTCCATGCCCGTCATCCGGTATCCGCGGTCATCGAGGATACACGCCATGACGCCGGTACCGCAGGCCAGTTCAAGGATGTCCTTCGGCGTCGCCCCGAACCGTTCGAATATCGACTGGATGTAGTCCGCCCACCGATCGTAGTCCACGTGGCGCATCACGTGATCGTATATCGGGGCCAACTGGTTGTAGGGAAGCTCCGGATCAGCCGGGTGGGTTTTCCTGTGGCGCATGCGCAAGGGATTTCGCGTCCGGGCGGGCGTTCATCAACAAGCTTCGAAGCCTGAAACGTCATCGCTCAGGCGTTCGTCGCTGAGGACGTGATACATGGATTGCGCCCGGTCTTTCGAAACGTTGCCTTCCGGGACGTTCAACACTTCGAATTCCAGCCTTCTGTCGGGCCAGGCCACGACGACGATGTCCTTCGCCGCGACCTGATGGCCGGGTTTCGCGGACCTCCCGGAAATGGTGACCATACCCCGGTCACAGGCCTTCTTGGCGGCGTCCCGCTGTTTGATGATGCGGGACCGTTTCAGAAAGAGATCTACTCTCATCTCACGGGATGTCGCGGGTTGGTCACACGTTAGACGTACGTTGCGGATCTCGGTTCAGGGCAGGGCGTTCAGGGCAGGGTGTCCAGGCCGCGCTCGTCAATGTACAACTCGCGGCGAAGATCCTTGAGCCACCGTTCCCTCTCCTCACTCCACTTGGCGAATTTGGCCAGATTCGTGATTTCCTGAAAGTGGTCGTCCAGGGTGAACTTGTCGCCCCCGGTCCTGTCGTTCAGCCGCATGATGTGATAGGAGACGGCGCCCTGGTCCACCACTTTGATGGGTTCGGTCATCTCGTCGATGGAGACGGCGTTGAGGGCGGCCTGGTACTGGGGCAGCAACTGGTCGAGCATGAACTCCCCGATGTGGCCGCCTTCGGAAGCGGAGGCCAGGTCTTCCGAGTACTTCGCCGCGGCATCGGAAAAAGTCTCGTCGCCGTCGAGTATCCGCTGCCGCAGCATGGAAATCGTCTCCAGCGCCCGATGATCGTCGTCATCCGTCTTCGGGATCTGGACCAGTATGTGCCGGACGCGGATCTGGTCGTCCCTCCGTTCCTCCAGCTTGATGACATGCAGGCCCACGTCGGTCTGCACCGCGGGGCTGACGCCGCCCGTCTCCAGGGCGAAAGCCGCTTCTTCGAAATCGGCCATGAACGTGCCGCGGCTGAAGAACCCCAGGTCTCCGCCGTTTCTGGCGCTGTTCAGGTCTTCCGAATACCGCCGCGCCATCTCGCCGAAATCCTCGCCGTCGGCTATGCGGCGCCGGATCTCCTCGATCCGCGCGTTCATGGCGGCCACGACTTCCGGGTTCGGGCGTGACGTGATCATGATATGGCTCAGGTCGAGCTGGACGGGATTCGACGGTATGCTGTCATAGTACGTCTCGTAGTACCGGGCCACTTCCAGGCCGGTAACGCGGACTTCACCGAAGCGGTCTTCCTCGAGCCTGCGCTGCAGTAGCTCCTCCTCCTTCTGGCGCCGGAGCAGCCGGTTCCAGTCCCGCAAAGTCATGCCCGATCTGGCAACCAGTTGTTCCAGAGCTTCTTCGGAACCAAGGTCCTCCGTGTACTGGTCGATGATCTGGCGCACCGCGCCGTTTACCTGTTCAGCAGGTACCCGCACGCTGTCCCTGCGCGCATACGCGAGCACGACGCGCGTGTCGATCATGCCCTTCAACAACTGGTTCGGGAGGTCTTCCGGCTCCTGCTCCGTCTCCTGCATGCGGTACATCTTCACCGCTTCGAGGACGTCGGAGTAGAGGATGATCTCGTTGTCCACGACGGCGACGACGTAGTCCACCAGTTGCTGGCCCTGGACCGGGCGTCCCGCCAGAATCAGTGCAAGTAACAGCAGCAGCGGGTAATACCGGGGGATCGATTGGTAGGTCATGCTCCTCCTGTGCCGGTCTGCGGCGCCCGGTCTGCGGCGCCCGTGCTACGGCGCGCCGGGTTCCGGCCGCATCAGGTTCCCGTCATGAATTTCCACGTCGGCCGATTGCCGCAACGCATCGACGTACCGCCTGACCAGTTCGCGGCGCTTGTCCCGCAGTACCCGGTTGACGATCTCGCCGCGGACCTCGTCCAGCGGCGGCAGCGTGCCGGTTTCGCGACGCTCCGCGACCCTGAATATAAACGAACCGTTTTCCGAAAGTACGGGCCGCGAAACCTGGCCGGCACTCAGGGAAAAGACGATTTCCTGCACCGAAACGTCGCTGATATCCGCCCTTTTCAGGAAACCCAGGTCCCCGCCATCGACCGAAGACACGTGAATGGACCGCGTCCGCGCCAGTTCCTCGAAGGTAGCGCTCCGGCGCGACAACTGGTTACGGACCTGCCGGGCCGTGGTCACGTCCGGTAGAACGATCACCGAGACCCTGAGTTCCGGTTCGAGATAAACGAATTCCTGTCGATTGGCCTCGAAATAGGCCTCGACCTCTTCGTCGGACACCACGATCGCCGAATCGGCGGCCATGTGTTCCAGCATGACGTTGGCCAGGTGCTCCCGACGCATCCTGTCCAGGTCCCGGACCGTCTTGACGTCGCTGTCCAGATTCAGCCGCAGGGCTTCCTGGTAGAGCAGCTCGGTCCGGACCCAGTCGGACACCCGGTCCTTTCTCATCTGGGGCGTAGCGGCGAACAACGCCGTGGCTTCCAGTTCGGCATCCAGTTCATCGACCGTCAGCGTGGACTGGTTCACCCTCGCGACAACCGAATCGGAGTCTTCCGGAATCGAGCTGCACTGGCACTGTGTCAAGACAAGCGCCACGTTCAGCATAACGGTACAACAGACCGCGGATTTCATGCTGATATTCTTACTCCAGCGGGCAGGTCAAACTTCGGCAACCGGGCATGTATCATAAACCAATTACAGGAGTTTGAGCAACAGGTTTTTGGCCAGATCGACCCGTTCGGCTTCCGTTTTGCCGGTCAGTCCGGCCCTGATCCGGAAACCGTCTCCGTGGGGGAATTCGATGTCCAGCGCGGGATCGTCCGTCACCCGGGCGATACGGTCCCGCGATGGATAGAGACCGTCCCGATAGGCCACGGTCATCTCGCTCCCGCGCACCCTGAGCTGCAGCAATCCGATCCTCGCCGCGATCTGCCGAATGGAAACCAGGTCGAAGAGGACGCGCACCGGATCGGGCAACCGGCCGAACCGGTCCTGCATCTCTTCACGCAGCGAGGCGACCTCCTGCTCGTCTTCCACCCGGGAAAGCCGCTGGTAGAAGCCGACTTTGAGCTTCCGGTCCGCGATATAGTCATCCGGGATGAAAGCACCTACCTGCAGTTCGACTTCGGCTTCGGGCGCCTCTTCCCGCGTCTCGCCCTTGAGGTCCTGCATCGCCTCTTTCAACAGACGGCAGTACAGATCGAAACCGATGGAGGAGATGAACCCGTGCTGCTCCGTGCCCAGCAGGTTACCGGCGCCCCGGATCTCCAGGTCCCGCATGGCGATGTGGAACCCCGACCCGAGCGCGGTATACTCGGCGATCACGGCCAACCGCTTGCGGGCGTCGGGGGTCACCGTGCCGGCGGCGGGTATCATCAGGTAGGCGTAGGCCCGGTGATTGGACCGCCCTACGCGTCCCCGGAGCTGGTACAGCTGGGCCAGTCCGAACCGGTCCGCGCGGTTTACCAGGATGGTATTCACGCTGGGGATGTCCAGCCCGGATTCGATGATCATGGTGGACACGAGGCAGTCGTACTTGCGGTCCAGGAAATCGATCATGACCTGTTCCAGTTCCCGTTCCTGCATCTGTCCGTGGCCCACGACGAAAGACACCTGGGGCAGAAGGCGCCGGAGAAACTCGGCGACCGCCTCGATGGACTGGACCCGGTTGTGGACGAAGAAGACCTGTCCGCCGCGGTCCACCTCCCGCATGATCGCCTCGCAGATCACCTCCTCGTTGAAGCGCACCACCTCGGTGTGCACCGGCAGCCGATCCCTGGGCGGGGTGGTGATGAGGGACATGTCGCGGGCGGAGACCAGCGACATGTGGAGCGTCCGCGGGATGGGCGTAGCGGTCATGGTCATGACGTCCACGGAGGTCTTCAGCTGCTTGAGCCGTTCCTTGTGGACCACGCCGAACCGCTGTTCCTCGTCGACCACGAGCAGGCCCATGTCGCTGAAGTCGATGTCGCCGGATATGAGCCGATGGGTGCCGATGACGATATCCACATCGCCTTCCCTGAGCCCCGCGACAACGGCCTTCTGCTCCTTCGGCGGGACGAACCGGCTCAGCATGCGGATGTTCACCGGGTAGTCCGCGAGCCGCTCGGTGAAGGTGGTCAGGTGCTGTTGCGCCAGGATGGTGGTCGGCGCCAGTACCGCGACCTGTTTCCCGTCCAGCACCGCCTTGAACGCGGCGCGGATCGCCACTTCGGTCTTCCCGTAGCCCACGTCGCCGCAGATCAGCCGGTCCATGGGCACCGCCTTCTCCATGTCCGACTTCACTTCCGAGGAAGCCTGCTCCTGGTCCGGCGTATCTTCGTAGATGAAGGAGTCTTCCATTTCCCGCTGCCAGGGGGTGTCGGCCGAGAAGGCGAACCCGGGGCTGGCCTGCCGGGCCGCATAGAGCTTGACCAGGTCTTCGGCGATCACCCGGACCGCCTTGCGCGTACGCTTCTTGGCCTGTTCCCAGGCTTTCCCGCCCAGTTTCGACAGCGCGGGCGCCTCGCCGTCAGAACCGACGTACTTCTGGACCCGGTGCAACTGCTCGATGGGGATGAATACCCGGTCGTCTCCGGCGTAGATCAGGGTCAGGCAGTCCCTTTCCCGTTCATCCACTGTTATGCGTTTCAGCCCGACGTACCGGCCGATACCGTGGTCGATATGGACGACGAAGTCCCCCTCTTTGAGGCTGGTGAAATCCTCGATCACCACGCCTTCCTTGAAGACCTTGCGGCGGCGTCTCCGGTACCGGTTGAAGATCTCCGCGTCGGTCAGCACGACGAGCGGCAGGTCCGGCAAAATGAACCCGGCGTGCATCGGCCCGACCGCCATGTCGATCTCCGGAGCGTCCGGGCCCAGGATCTCGCGCAGCCTCTCCGCCTGTCCTTCGTTGTCGCAGACCACCACGACCCGGGCGTTGTCCGCCTTCCATTCCTTTAGCCGGGACTTCAGTACGTCCATCGCCCCCTGATACACGCCGGAGGCCTCGGAGCCGACCGCGAGCCACCCTTCGGCCGCCCGCGTGCCGCGCACCATGTCCATCGTGCCGTAATAGACCGACTCCTCCATTACGCCGGCCCAGCGCAGGATCGCTTCTTCCGGACCGGGAACCAGGTCGTCCGCCTCGGTTCTCCGCAGGTGGGTGTCTTCGTATTCCGCCTCGAACGACTCGGCTTCGCGGGCCAGTTCATCGGGTTCGCAGCGGACGATCAGCGTACGGTCCGGCAGGTAGTTCATGATGGTGGCGGCAGAGGGATGGAAGTAGGGCAGGTAGCGTTCGCTGCCTTCGAACAGGCCGCCGTCCTCGATATGTGCCACCAGTTCGGACGCGTCGACCGACACCGATGCTCCGGCCCGCACTACCCGTTGTATCACGTCATCGCGCGTTTCCGGATCGTCGATCATTTCCCGGTTCGGAAGCACCGTCATCTCGTCGATGTTCCGCGAAGACCGCTGGGTGTAGATATCGAACAGGCGGATCGATTCCACCTCGTCGCCGAAGAACTCGATTCTGCACGGCTGTTCCATCCCGTGAGGATAGACGTCGACGATCCCTCCCCGCACGCTGAAGTGGCCCGGCGCCTGCACCATGTCCGTCCGCTCGTAACCGAGCCGGTTGCACCTCGCGGTAAGTTCGTTCAAGGGGACGGTGGCGCCCGCTGCGACCTGGAGGACGGCGCCGGCGAGCACGGACGGCGGCATGGTGCGCTGCATGACGGCCCGGACCGTCGCGACGACGAACAGCGGCCGGTTGTTCATCAGGGCGTGCAGCGCGCCCAGGCGCCTTCCCGACAGGTCCCCCGGCGGCGATACCTGGTCGTAGGGCAGCACCTCCCACGGAGGAAACAGCGCGACGTCATCGGGGTCCAGCAGGCTGGAGACATCCTCGTACATCTCCTCGGCGGCGTCCGTGTCCTCCACGATGACCAGCGTCGCGCCGCCCCGTTTCCGGTGCGCGTGGGCGAGCAGCAGAGACCGCGAAGAGCCGGCGAGCCCCGACACCCGCGCGGTGCGGGCGTCATCGGCGGCCAGCGCGAGATACCGCTGTACGACGGGGGATGCTTCCGTGATGTCCAGAAGGGTTGGCAGGCGCATACGAGAGCGGTTCGGCTACATGGGGTTCCGCAGCCGGTGGGTGATCCGCTGCAACACATCCTCGTTCCGGGCTTCGAAAGCCCTGGCGGTGATCATCTCGTAGGCTGTAATGTAACGGCGGGCGGCTTCGATCCTGATCTCGTCCGGTATATGCGGTATGGGACCGTCGCCGCGAAAACCGCGGTCAGCGAGCCATCCACGGACGTATTCCTTGTCCATCTTCTCCGGTTCCTCGCCGTGGCGGAATCGATCTTCATAGGTATCCTTGATCCAGAATCTGGAAGAGTCGGGGGTGTGAATCTCGTCGATCAACACGACCCGGTCCTCGGAGAGGCCGAATTCGTACTTGGTGTCCACCAGGATCAGGTTGTTGGCGGCCGCCCGTTCGGTCCCAAAGGCGAAAAGCGCCAGGGCCGCCCTTTCCATCTCCCGGTACGCGCCTTCGTCCACGAGGCCCCTGCGAAGCACCTCTTCCGCCGAGATGGACTCGTCGTGCGCGCCTTTCTCCGGCTTCGTCGAAGGGGTAATGATGGGCTGGTCGAAGGCCTGGTTCTTTTTCATGCCGTCCGGCAGCGCGTTGCCGCAGAAGTCGCGGCTACCCCGGGAATAGTGGTACCAGGCCGACGTCGTGGTCACGCCGGTCAGATACCCCCGGACGACCATCTCGACCGGAATCAGTTGGCATTCCCTGGCTACGAGCACGTTCGGATCGGGCACGTCGATCAGGTGGTTCTCGATAATATGCCGGGTCCGTTCGAACCAGTAGACCGCGGTCTGGTTGATGACCTGGCCCTTGAAGGGAAGGGCGCAAAGCACCCGGTCGAAGGCGGAAATCCGATCGGTGGTCACGATGATCCGTTTCCCGTTGAGCCGGTAGTTGTCCCTGACCTTGCCTTCGAATTTCTCGCCCAGGTCGAAGCTGGTATCCTGCAGCACGAAATCCAACTGCTTCCTGAGGAGGTCTTCAGACACCATGCTTCGCGTTGGTCCTTTCGGCGTATGGACGGCTGCACAACAGTCCGTCCATCGGGACGAGACCGCTTCCGAATCGAACCCTTCACACTAAGGTCGGCAGGCCGGAAAGTCAAGGGTAATCACGGCCCCGTTCACCCCCTCGGCGCACCCGGCAACCACGGACCCCGCCCACCTGATTCATCCCCCTGGCAGGCCATGTTTTTTGTGCCTGACGCCTTTTTTGCTGGACACCTTTTCGAACCGTTCTATTATATTTGAGTTATACTGCTGAAGTATTGCCTTACCCGGTCAATTCGATACCGATTCAAGCGATCCGACATACTTCATTTACCGGTTCGAACAGGAGGTTCTATCATGTCCAAGCAGGCCTTTCTGACCGCGCTGAGCGTCGTCGCATGCCTCTTCGTGGCCGCTGCATGCGCGGGACCGCCCACCGAGGCCATGGACGAAGCGGAGCGGGCAGTTACCGCCGCCATGGAAGCCGAGGTCGACAAGTACGCTCCGGCCGAATACGAAGCGGCAGCCGCCGAGCTCGAAATGGCCCGGACGCACATGGCCGCGGAGGAATACGGCGATGCGAAAACCGCTGCCGAAAACACCATTGCGCTCGTCGAATCGGCCAGCCAGGAATCCGTAGTACAGAAGGAGTTGACCAGACGCGAGGTCGATGAAGCCCTGCCCGCTTTCCTGGAACGCTGGGGGGAGATTTCGGGCAGCATCGAGCGGGGACGCGGCCAGGCCGCCCGTGCGCTCGCCCAGGAAGCCTCGGCATTTGCCGACTCGCTGACGGTGCAATTGAATGAACTGAATTCGGCCGAGAAATGGCATGATCTTAAAATGCTTCTCGAGTCAGCCAACATGACGGCCGACAGTTTCGCGGAACGGGCCGGCGGCTGAACCGGCGCATTGCCGAAGAATGCCAGGGAACAAGAAGCCGTCTGACGACGTGGTCAGGCGGCTTTTTTATTGTCCGCTTCACCGCCGGACCCGGAGGCCGTCCAAATCGTTATTGACAATTCCGGGGCGGGTACATAGAATCACACAGGTTTTTGAAGCGATTCCGTTATTCGGGAAGGATCGGGATACAGGAGCACGGCATGAGCTTGACGGAACTGTTGGACGAAAACGCTATCCTGGTCAACCTTAAGGCCACGCAGAAACAGGAAGTGATCGAGGAACTGGCCTCGGCACTGACCGCGTCCGGCCGTATCAGCGACAACCGGGAAGTGCTCCAGGCCGTCCTGGAACGCGAGAAAATCATGAGCACCGGGATCGGGAAGGGGGTCGCCATTCCCCACGGCAAGTGCAAAGCCGTCGACAGGCTGGTCGGGGTGCTCGGGATCAAGAAGGAGGGCGTCGATTTCCAGTCCCTCGACGAACAGCCGGTCTACCTCTTCTTCCTGCTCGTGTCCCCCCTGAACGTCTCCGGTCCCCATATCCGGGCGCTCGCCCATATTTCCCGCCTGCTTCGGCACGACAACCTGCGAAAACAGCTGATCGCCGCGGAAGACCCCCGCGACGCCCTCGCGCTCATCGCGGAAGAGGAAGAGAACATGTAGCGCGGTCTCCGTGCTACGGTACCGTCCGTACGTCCACGCAAAAGCATTCACGCAAAAGTAAAGGATGTAGCCGTGACGCCTGTGTCCAGGATCGATGGCCGGGAGACCGACGAGTTGCGTCCCGTCGATATCCGGCGCAACTACCTTCGGCACGCTGAAGGATCCGCGCTGATTTCCATGGGCGGCACGACCGTGCTTTGTTCGGCGAGCGTGGATGAGAGCGTCCCGCCTTTTCTGAAAGGGAGCGGCAGAGGCTGGGTCACGGCGGAATACGGCATGCTGCCGCGAAGCACGAACACGCGGGTGTCCCGCGACGGCCGGCGCGGCAGCGTCTCCGGTCGCACGCAGGAGATCCAGCGGCTTATCGGGCGGTCGCTCCGCGCCGTATTCGACCTGGACGGCCTGGGTGAACGGTCCATCCTCATCGATTGCGACGTCATCGAAGCCGACGGTGGAACCCGGACCGCGTCGATCACGGGCAGTTACGTGGCGCTTCGCGACGCGGTGTCCTGGCTTTCGCGGCGAGGGCTGATCGATCGCGACCCCGTCCGTGACGCGGTCGCCGCCATCAGCGTGGGCATCATCGGCGGCGTGTCCATGCTCGATCTGTGCTACGACGAAGACTCCACGGCGGACGTCGACATGAACCTCGTCATGACCGGCGACGGCGACCTGGTGGAAATCCAGGGCACCGCCGAGCGCCACCCCTTCTCAACGGACCAGTTGGCCGCCATGCTCGACCTCGGCAAACAGGGCGTAAACCGGTTGATCGACCTTCAGAAACAGGCGTTGGCCCGGGACTAGACCACGAACATGACCCTCGTCCTTGCCACGCGCAACCCGGGTAAGATCTCCGAGATCAAGGCTTTGCTCCCCGGCGTGCGGGTCGCGCCCGCCGCGTTTTTTACCGGCTGTCCCGAACCGGAAGAGACGGGAAGCACCTTCGAGGAGAACGCCCTCATCAAGGCACGGGCCGTCTCGTCGTACACCGGAAGAACCGCGCTGGCGGACGATTCAGGCCTGGAGGTGGACGCCCTGGACGGGGCGCCCGGCGTCCACTCGGCACGGTATGCCGGAACGGACGCCACCGACCTGGACAACATCCGGCGCTTGCTCGACGCCCTGGACGGGATTTCCGACGCCGAACGCACGGCCCGGTTTCGATGCGTTATGGCGGTCGTGGTTCCCGACGGACGCGCCTGGACCGCGGAAGGGGCCTGCGAGGGCCGGATCCTTCAGGCGCCGCGGGGCGCCGCGGGATTCGGCTACGATCCGCTGTTCGTGCCCGCGGGCTACGAAAACACCTTCGCCGAACTGGACGCAGGAGTGAAAAACCGGATCAGCCACCGGGCCCAGACGCTTCGACGGATCGCGGACGTTCTGAAGTCCCTTGCAGACCTTCCGGACTGAAGGCGCAGCCCGACGTTCGTGCATGAACCGGAAAGGCATGTCATGAATAAGTGGTCACCTGAAAAAGCCCACGCATGGTACCGTGACACCGGTGTGATCCGCGGCTGCAACTACCTGCCGCGCACGGCCGTGAACATGACCGAGATGTGGCAGGCGCCCACTTTCGACCCGGAAACCATCGACCAGGAACTGGGCTGGGCTGCCGCGGCGGGCTACAACAGCGTGCGGATCTTCGTGCAATACCTGGTCTGGGAGGACGACCCCGTAGGTCTGAAGGAGCGGATGGACCGCTTTCTGGCCATCGCGTCGCGGCACGGCGTAAGCGCTATGGTCATCCTCTTCTGCGATTGCTTCTTCGGGGGACGCGATCCCTACCTGGGACCCCAGGACGGCCCGGTGCCCGGCGTGCACAACAGCCAGTGGGTGCCGAGTCCGGGGTTCGAACGCCTGGCCGACCGGGACGCCTGGCCGGGGCTCGAGCGCTACGTGAAGGACATCGTCGGCAGCTTCGGTTCGGACCCGCGCGTGTTGGTATGGGACCTGTACAACGAACCGGACGACGACCTGCGGAGCCAGCCGCTCGTCGAGGACGCCTTCACCTGGGCGCGTTCCACCGACCCCATGCAGCCGCTCACCACGGGGCCGTGGACCTGGAACGCCTTCGAAGATGACCTCTCCGCATTGCTGTTCGAGCTGTCCGACGTCGTCACCTTCCACTACTACGGGGCTGCCGGAGACATCGGCCCCAGCCTCGCCCGGTGCAGTGCGCACGGCCGGCCCTTGATCTGCACCGAGTGGCTGCGGCGGCACCACGGCAATACCTTCGCGGACATGCTCCCTGTGTTCGCGGAAAACCGGATCGGCTGGTACAACTGGGGACTCGTGGCGGGGAGGACGCAGACCTACCTGGCCTGGGAGTCGAAGCAGGGCGATCCCACCCCGCCGGTCTGGCAGCACGACATGATGCATCCCGACGGCACCCCGCTCGACCCCGAGGAGCTGGACCTCATCCGCCGGTTCGAATTCAACGGGTGATTGCTCAGGCGGTTTCGTACCGCGGCCGGTTTACGTACCGGGCCATCTCCAGGTCCAGGTGGATCCGGGTGGCCGGCGGCAGCACCACGCGCAGACGCGAATCTTCGACCTGAAGCGACGGGTGGCTCACCGAGGCCTTCGGCGCGGCGTAGGCGCCCGTGGCGCCGGGGTACGGCGTGTCGGTCGCATCGTAAGAAGCACTGCGAAAGGCGTGCTCGGACAGGGCGCCGGCCTGCAGGATGACCCGCCTGGTTTCCGCGGGGTGCAGGTTGACCAGGTGCACGCCCACGCGGGACGGTTCGATCCGGTCCACGAGGGCGGCCGTGTCGGCCGGCAGCCCCGGTCGTTTGCGGTCGGCGTCATAGTAGCGCAGCCGCGCGTTGGGGATGCCGCCGTAGTAGATGACCTGGGGACATCCCATGGTGAGTTGCACGAGGGCCTCGGTGGTCACGGGCTGCAACTGCTGCCACAGATGAATGCCCGGCCCGGCTTCCAGGTCCGAATCATCTGCGCGGATCTGCGCCAGCCGATGGCAGACCAGGGCGTGGGCGGCCGCCAGCATCCGTTCAGGGTAGTCCGGATTCTCTCCCCGCAGGTAGAGCAGCCAGGGCTCGTCGTGATGCATGTCGCCCTTGTCCCTGAAGGGCACCACGGCCGACCAGTCGTAGCCGCTGCGCTCGCGCAGGAAATCCATGCGTGCCCGGTCCTCCTCGGCCTCCGACACGTTCCACACGTTCAGGGGATAGGTCACGGGCATGGGCTGGTAGTCCATCCAGCCCTGGTCGCCGTAGCGGTACGGCGTGAGGAAGGTCCGCCGGTCGGGACCGAGGCTGCGGTCGACGCCGATGTAGTGATCCCGTATGCTGATCTGGGACGCCATTTCGTCGAAATCCGCGTCGATCCCCGCCTCAAGCACGCGGTCGATCATGCCCCGCGGCAGGTCGAACCAGCCGGCGTCGCCGGTCAGCATATAGGCATTGTTGGCCGCGGTGATGGCGGCGAACCCCAGGTTGTAGAACCCGTGGGGCCACGTCCAGCCGTATAGGCCGCCGTACCATTTTCCGTTGTGCAGGGCTCCCACGCGCCCGTCCAGCCCCACGTTGTCCGGCATGAGCCCGCCGTTCTCCCTGGCTCGATCCAGCCAGGCACCGGTATACTCCAGCAGCCAGTCCCGGTACTTGTCGTCGCCGGTCATCAGATAGGCGTTCATGATGAGACCGTTGACGCTCAGGTTGTTCCCCACGTCGCCTTCGCGGAACCGCTCGGCCATGGCCCTGCCCATGGCCCGTGCCTTCGCCGGGTCCTGGAGTTCGTCCACGTGCGTGATCCCCGGGACGTCGCTCAGCGGCAGGCCGTAGACCCGCATGCCGGCGCCGGGATTGTACGTAAGCCCGCTGTCGTCCTCGCTCATCCCCCAGGCGGATCCGCCGCTGCCGTTGTGGGGCGCCCGGATGATGCGATGCACCGGATCGTAGTTCATCGCGTCGGGGAATTCGTTCAGGTAGAAGCCGGCGAACCGCCGGGCGCGGTCGTGTAGCTTGGGATTGACGGGGTCGGCAAGGCAGAGATGGTAGAAGTAGATATAGCTCTCGCTCTGGTGAAACTGGTCGTATCCCCGTTCATACTCCCGGTAGATCCGCCCGAAGCGGGTCAGCTGCCGGGTGATGGCGTCCCAGTGCCGGTCCGCCGCCTCCAGCAGATGGTCGCCGCCACCCAGGCTGTAGCATTGGGCGAAATTCGTGAAGGCTTCGTAGAAATCATCCATCCCGTCCCGGCTTCCGGACCAGGTATCCGCCCAGATCAGCGACCCGTCCGGACGGGTGTACTTCTCGATGTAGGGATGGACCGCTTCGTCTATCGTGTCGATGAGCTTGCGTTCGAGGATCGCCCACGGCGGCGTGATCTCGTAGTGGACGCTTGCCGTTACGGTGTGCATCGATAGTTCCGTTCGTTCAGTGGAGGAAACACCGGCCAGCCGGACCGCCAGGGCGATCGTTCGGCGACCGGATGGATCCCGCGCGATCGATCAGGGCGCGGCAGAATCCGCCGGCGCCGCAACGCCTACCTGCACGATGCGCGCCTGGTCCACACCGGCCGCGCCTACGTACTTGAAGACCATTCCGTCCAGTTCCCGGGGCATGTAATCCTGGTCGACGACAGACTGGCTGCCGGTCAGCAGCGCCGCGAACGGCGCCGCCTGGGATTCGTCGTCCGGGTCGGTGGGGAATGCGAACTCCACTCCTGGTATATTCGTATACACCACCTGGCCGGTCTCGTCGCTCACCCAGAATTCACTGATGGCGGACGCATCGGCGACCGAGGCCAGTGCGCCGTTAATCTCCTCCGTACTCATGCCCGCTTTTACCGCGGCCGCCACGAAGTGCGCCGTCAGCATGGCTTCGGCGGCCATGTGATCCGTCAGCAGGCCATCCACTTCCGTGCCGGACGTCGCGCCCGCATCCGAGGCCGTCGCCGCCTCTTCTACGGGTGAGGTATCTTCCGCGCAGCCGGGCACGAAGAGGGCGATGCAAAGGACCAGTGTCCAGGTCAGGGGAGATCGTCTCATTTTGAATTCGCTCCTTGCAAAGGTGGTTTATTTACAGGCGTCAAGACCGATGACCAGGTCCGACAGTTCCCTGAGATCGGAAACGACCAGGTCACACAAGGCGTCATCGGGATCTTCCGCCTCTCCCTTCCTGATGTAGACCGTCATCATCCCGGCGTTCCTGGCGCCGGCTATATCGTGCTCCATGCTGTCCCCCACGAAAACGGACTGGCCGGGCGCGGCGTTCAACCGGGACAGCGCTTGCTGAAATATGCGGGGATCCGGTTTGGCGATGCCCACTTCCCCGGAAATGAGCACCGCTTTGAAATACCTCGACGCTTCCAGGACTTCGATTTTGTCTCGCTGGGATTTAGAACCATTGGTGACCACGGCCATGGGGTGCTTTCTGGTCTGAAGGCATCTCAACAGCGACTCGGCTCCATCTGCCCAGCTGGTGTATGTTGCGAGCCTGCTGCGCATCAGCTCGACAAAGGACGTAGCCGGCATGACAGGACGCTCACCGAAAAGATAGTCGTGGATCGCGGCCTTGCTGCCCCGGCCTCCCCGATCGAGGCCACGCAGCATGTCCATGCGCTCGGACCAGCGGGTTCCTTCCGGCTTCAGGTCCGGGAAGTACGTGTCCAGCAGAAACGAAAAGAACCGGTCGCGCGCCCGGTCGCGGTCGGCCAGGGTGTCATCGAGATCGAACAGGACCGCGTTGCCTGCATTGAAAACCGAACCCGCCGGGCGCGCCATCCCTACCGG
This sequence comes from Gemmatimonadota bacterium, assembly GCA_009841265.1. NCBI lineage: Bacteria > Pseudomonadati > Gemmatimonadota > Gemmatimonadota bacterium. The sequence continues at coordinate 1,467,512 of VXMB01000009.1, forward strand.
CCTTCCCGTCGCAGGCATTCTTCGACGGCCTCCCTCGCCTGCTCGGCCAACCCGCGCCGGTCCTTCGTCGTATAGCCTTCGGTCGCGATGGGCCTGCCGATGCGCACGGCGACCTGCGCGTCCGGCCGGATTCTCAAACTGCCGCGGACGAGGATGTCGAAGCTGCCGGAAATCCCCACGGGCACAACGGGCACGCCGGATTCTATGGCCAGCAGGAAAGCGCCGGCCTTGAAGGGCTGCAGTTCGCCGGTCCGCGTTCTCGTGCCTTCCGGGAAGACCACCGCTGGAAATCCTTCCCTGATCTGCCGTGCCGCCTTCTTGAGACTCCGCATGGCTTTCTTCGGATTGGTGCGGTTGATGCTGATGTAGCCGGCCAGCCGCATGCACCATCCCAGGACTGGTATGTGGAATAGGGAATCCTTGGCGATGATCCTGAACTGGATGGGCAGCGAACCGAACAGGATGGGTATGTCCGCCGCGCTCGCATGATTGGAGACCAGCACGCACGGCTGCTCTCCTGGGATATTGTCCAGCCCTTCGAGGCGGACCGGCACGCGGCCCACCCACAACAGAGTTCGCGCCCACCAGCGGGCGAACCAGTGGACCAGACGTCCCGATGGATTGAATGGGGACAGCAACATGGCCGACAGCCCGAACAACAGGGTGAAGACCAGCACGCTGATGATCTGCAGGATGGAATAGGCTGCGGTCACGCGGTCACCGGACTCGTGAGATTCGAATGAACGGGGGCGCCTTCCGGCTTTAAACCGGATTATAACCCAATCGCCAGAAAAAACCAGTGTCATTTGTCTGATGTCCAGGACAACCGAAGGGCCGCGCATCGCCTACGGAATGCGGCATGCGAGACTGATGATGTTCTTCCGACTATTGGGTTAGAGACCAGGCATGAAAGAACAAGCTGAAACAGGTAGTATGCTTCAAATCGCCGATTCGGATATCGCAGAAGCGCTCATCTGGCATCTGTGGCAGAAGGGACTGTCGCGGACGGGGCGGGCCGGTCGGACCGAGCGGGCCAGGCGGGCCGGAAGGCTCCGGCTCACCGACGGCCGGACACTCAGGGTCCATCATCCCGGCACCTTGAATCCCGACAGCGGCCCCGACTTCCTCCAGGCGGTCCTGTCCTTCGGACCCGGGAAGCGCCTCAGGGGAGACGTGGAAATCCATATCAAACCCGCCGACTGGCGGCGGCACGGCCATACGAGCGACCCGCTTTACAACAATGTCATGCTGCACGTCGTCCTGTGGCACGACGAGAAGCTTCCGGCCGTCAGGAAACAGAACGGGCAGTACGTCCCCACGCTGGTGTTATCCGAGCACCTCAGGCACGGCCTGGATCGGATACAAAAACAATACCGGTTAAAAACGGAGGACCCGGCCCCTGCCAGCTACCCCTGCCAGAACCTGATGAAACTGCTGTCGGTCGAGCGCGTTCACGCGATGCTGGATCGGAAGGGATCCGATCGGTTTCGGAAGAAGGCGGAGGAAATGTCCGGGAGGATGAAACAGGTTTCTGCGGAACAGACGCTCTATGAGTACGCCATGCGAGCCGCGGGTTACACGAAGAATACCGATGCCTGCCAGTCGCTTGCCCGACGCCTGCCCCTGGCGACGATCCGCGCCCTGATCGGCACAGGAGGCGGCCATCGCATCATCGATCTGCAGGCCTTGCTTTTCGGGGCAGCCGGGCTGCTGCCCTCACAGCGGCTCTCATACGGCGGCGAAATCCCGGACGACCCCTACGTCAGGGAAATAGAAACGCTCTGGGAAGCCTTCCGCCCGTCCATTCCCGCCCGTCCCATGCAGGAACATGACTGGTTGTTTTTCCGGCTGAGACCCTTTAACTTCCCCACGGTCCGGCTTGCCGCCATGAGTTATTTTATCGCGTCGGGCCTGCGGGATGGCCTGGACACGCTGATCGCCGGCCCGATGACCGCCGGAGCCGACCGGGGATCCGTCGCCTTGCTGAGGCAGACCGCGCGGAAGCTCGAGGAAATGATCCGGCCGCTGCCCGGCGACTACTGGCTGAAACACATGGTGTTCGGGGAGACCTCGCGAACGGCGCGTAAAGCGCTGATCGGCCGCGACCGCCAGCGGGGCATGATGGTCGACGTGGTTCTTCCATTCATCTATGCCCTGGCCGACCGGGACAGCCAGTCGGACCGGATGAACCTCGTCCGGGAAATGTACGCCGGATACGGCCGGCAGGCTAACAACAGCGTGATTCAGGCCATGTCGAACCTGCTTTTCATCGATACGCCTGAAAAAAAAGCCTCCATAGACCGGGCCGTCCTCCAGCAGGGCCTGTTGCAGATCGATCTCGAGACCTGCCGCAACAAGGACTGCGGCCAATGCGTGATGAGCGGATCGACGCACTTCACACGGAGTTGAAGTAACATGGCGAACCCGGAAGGCGTCGAATGCAGGACGGAATTCAAAGGCCATGAAATCAGGGCGTTCAGCACCTGGACCCAGGACGCCCGGCTGTACGTCGACGGAGTCTGCAGGGACCGCAGCATCCGCCGCGTGTCACTGCGGAAAACACGCATTTTAAGCACGAATCTGCGGATCGGCACCGACGAACACCGCGTGGAAGTGTTTGCCAAAGCGCTGTTGAGCGTTAGATTGCAGTTGCGAATTGACGGCAGGCAGGTAGCCGGTGAGGTTTTCTAGGTAACGACGGACGATCCGAGCTCGAAAACAAGCGGGAACAAGGGCTTGCGGGCAGGATATTTACAAGCGCGGGAGGAGAAGATGCCGGAGACGCAGTGGATGACTGTGAGGGAAACTGCGGACATGATGAAGAGGTTGCCCGACCAGGTGACGCAGATGTGCGAAGACGGCAAGCTGGAATACTACATGGAAGACGGCAGGTACTTCGTGTCCAGGGAATCCATCGACCTGTTCATGCATCCGCCGATCGACCAACCGGCGACGGTGAATCCTGATTCGAACGGTACACCGCGCCGTCAGTACGGCCGGGCGCCCCAAGATAACGAGCCATCACCGGAGTCTTCCTCCGAATTGCAAGCCGGAATCGGTCCGGACGAGGTGAACGCCGCTGACGGACCAGCGCCTGAAGACGACATGGAAGAAACGTCCGGACGGGGCGACGAAATCGTGGAAACGGCGGAAGGCGAGGATCCAACAGTATATTCGCAGCCGACGGACAAGCCGGCGGACACGGAAGAGCTTGCGGAAGCGGAGGTCGCGCAGCCTGCAGAAGACCTGGCGTACACGGACCACGAGGAAACGGTCGAAGATCTGGCGGAAGCGGCGGAAGACGCCCAGCCCGCGGACGACCCGTTGGTCACGAATCACGAGGAAACGGTCGAAGATCTGGCGGAAACGGCGGAAGACCTGGTAGAAACGGCGGAAGATGCGCAGCCCGCGGAAGCCGGGGAGGATCCCGGCGAACCTGATATGAGGGCGGCGGCGATACTCGCCGACCTGCGCGCCGCGCTCACCAGACATGCCCGGGAACACAAGGCCTTTTGCGATGAGATCGCAGCCCTGGCGGATGCCCTTGAAAGCACGCTTTCGCACGACGGCGACAAGACGAGCGAACTGACCCGGGAGATCTCGAGTCTCCTGGCGCGGTACACCCGGAGGTAGCGGCCGCTTTAGCCGCAGGGAATGTCCAGGTTTTCGAGGGCTTCCCGCAGCGCTTCCCGGTGCGCCTCGTCCCGCCTGAGGGGATTGTCGGGCAGCACGTAGTCCGTGGGGTACCAGCCGCGCATCTTCTTCACCATGGCCGCGCTGTGCTTATAGGCCGGCACGGGCGGCTGGAACGCGACCCGTCCCAGGAACTCCATCCGGTTCCCCAGGTCGTGGTACCGCGCAAGTTCGCCGTCCCGCAAGGCATCCCCAAGCGCTCTGAACTTGTCGGGCATGAAGGTCGCGATACCCAGCAGCGCGTCGCTTCCGTTGAAGATCATGGAGGCAAAATCGTAGTCGTTCCCCGTGTACAGCTTCTTTCCGATTCGATGGACCTTCCGCAGCAGCACCCATTCCATGGACGGATCCAGGGACGAGTGTTTTGCGCCCGCCCACTTGTCCCCGGCCAGGATCTCGATCAGTGCGTCATCCGGGAACATCCAGCCGTTCGGCGCGAAGACCGGGCTTAGTTCGAATGCCTTCAGGACGCCGCGGGAGGCTTCGGCCAGCCCCTCGTAGACGCGGACCACCGTGGCGGCGTCCGCGTCTTTCAAACGCTCGGTCTGGAATACGATCGGACTCGCGCCGTAACGGTTCTCCAGCTGCTCTATCTTGGCCTGGTACGCACGGATGATGTCCTCGATCCCGTCTCCCCGGATCTCGTCCTCTACGTAGACACCCGCCGTAAAAGCCCGCCCGTTCATGACTTCCCGCGTCGTTTCCAACCCCCTGACCTGATCCTCCAGCGTGCAGTGGTTGATCTGGTAGGTATCCATGAGCACCGCGGGTTCTATCCCGTATCCCGCGGTTCTTTCCAGGTCCCGGGCGAAGACTTCGAAGTCGATTTCACCCGCTTCGCTCACGGGTACGGACAACGCCGCGATGATATGAGGCGCGCGGCCGAGCCCCCTGGGCGTATTCAGTGATGCTTCCATTGATGCTTCTCCTCCATTAAACCGGATACGCGAAACCGGATACGCGGATTCCGCCGTCATCTGTGTTTCTCCACGCCGACCCGTTCACAGTAGGGCGACAGGCGGCAGCGGCTGCAGAAGGGCGATACGGGTTTGCACAGGTTCTGGCCATACATGACGAGCAGGTCATTATACCGGATCCAGTATTCGGAAGGCAACTTCTCTCTCAAGGCCCATTCCGACTGGTCCGGATTCCGGGTGGCGATATACCCCCAGCGGTTGGAGATGCGGTGCACGTGGGTGTCGACGCAAATGCCCGGCTTTCCGTAACCGATCGTGACCACGAGGTTCGCGGTCTTCCTGCCCACGCCGGGGAGCGTGACCAGCGTGTCGATCTCGTCCGGCACGATACCCCGATACTCCTCCACGAGGATCCGGCAGATCTGCAGGATGTTGCGCGCCTTCGTGGCATGGAACCCCACGGGATAGATGGCGCGGTCCACGGTCTCCTCGGGCAGGGACCGCATGGCCGCGGGTGTGTCGGCCAACCCGAAGAGCCGCTCGCAGGCCGCCGCGGTCGTCTCGTCCTTCGTCCGGAGGCTGAGCACGGTGCCGATCAGTATGCGGAACGGATCGCGCCGGGTCTGCTCCGCCACCAACGTCAACGCCGTTTCGGTCCACCCGGAAGTCTCGTCTTCAAGGATGGAGATCACCTGGTGAATATCCCGGTCTTTCATTCCGCGGACTCCCCTTCGCCGGATGGCGCGTCCCAGGGGGTAAAGAGGTTTTGTTCGATGCCGAGCAGGTTCAGCACACGTCCTGCTATGAAGTCGGCCAGGTCGTCGAAACTGGAAGGCTTCTGGTAGAACGCCGGCATGGCCGGCACGATGCGGGCGCCCGCCTCTGCGGCGGCGAGCAGGTTGCGCAGGTGGATGACGTTCAGCGGAGTTTCCCGGGGTACCAGCACGAGGGGTCTGGCCTCCTTGAGCGTGACGTCCGCGGCCCTTTCGATCAGGGAGGAAGAGGTGCCATGGGCGATGGCGGACAGCGTCTTCATCGAGCACGGTATGACGACCATACCGTCGGTGCGCACCGATCCGCTTGCGATCGACGCCGCCAGGTCCCCGATCTTGAATTCCGTGAGCGTGCCCTCCCTCACCTGGTCGCCGTAGAGGCCGGCCAGTCCGTCCTGCAGGTCGCCGCCGGTTCCCAGGCCAGTTTCCTCCCGGAGTACGTACCGGCCGAAGCCGGACAGCACGACGCTGACCCGATGGCCGTCGGACAACAAAGCGCGCAGGAGCCGGAGCGCGTACAGGCCGCCGCTGGCGCCGGTGACGGCGACGATGACATGTTTCATGACCGCTTGTCCCCCCAGTAGACCGTGGCTACCCCCAGCGTAAGGTCACGCCAGCCGGTGTCCACGAAACCCGCGTCCTCCATAAGCGTTCGGAAACGCTCCCGTTCAGGAAACGCTTCCACCGAAACCTGAAGGTACCGGTAAGCGTCCGCGTCTCCCGAGATCAGGCCGCCGATCCAGGGAATGGCATGCGCGGCGTAGAGCCGGTACAGCTGGCGAATCACCGGATAACGGGGAACGGAAAGCTCCAGCACCACCAGCCTGCCCCCGGGCTTCAACACGCGCCGGATGCAACGCAGACCTGCGGCGCGGTCGGTGAAGTTGCGCACGCCGAACGCCACCATCGCGCCGTCGAAGATCCCGGACCGCAGGGGTAGGGCTTCGGCGCTTCCCCCGATGAATCGGATGGCCCGCCGCTCGGGATGCGCCGACTTCTTCCGGCCGATACGCATCATCCCCATCGCCGCGTCCACCCCCACGATCAACCGCGGTTTCCGCCGGCCCTTCATCGCTTCCAGCGCCAGGTCGCCCGTGCCGATGCCCACGTCGAGCAGCAGGTCTTCCGCGGACGCGTTCAGCGCGCGGACCGCGGCCCTGCGCCACCGGACATCGCCATATCCGCTCAGCAGGCGGTTGAGCAGGTCGTACCGGTGCCCGATGCGATCGAACATGCACCGGATGTGCCGGGACTTTTCGTCTGCGGTACTCATATCGGCCACAGGATATCGCCCAGCAGGAAAACGAAATAGACGACACTGACCAGGCCATTCGTGTTGAAGAAGGCGACATCGATCTTCGAAAGGTCGTCCGGCTTGACGAGCGTGTGTTCGTAAACCAGCATCCCGGTTGCCAGTACGGTGCCGCACAGATAAAGCGCGTGCAGATCGAAAACCTGATGGACGGCCAGCAGGAACACGACCGTGACCGCGTGGAGCAGGCGGGCCGCCATCAAAGCCGGCCGGATCCCGAAGCGGCGGGGTATCGAGTGGACGCCCTGCGCGACGTCGAATTCGTAGTCCTGGCAGGCGTATATTATATCAAAGCCCGCCACCCAGGTCAACACGGCCGCCGCCAGCCAGAGCGGCGCGGGATCGAAGGCGCCGGTCACGGCAATCCACGCGCCTACCGGAGCGATGGCGAGGGCAAGGCCCAGGACCAGGTGAGTGGCCCAGGTGAAGCGCTTGAAATAGGAGTACGACAGGATCACCAGCAGGGCGATCGGCGACAGCTTGAGGCACAGTTCGTTGAGCTGGTAGGCGGAAAAGACGAACAGAGCGCAGCACGCGCCCACGATAAGGGCGACGGCGCGGGGCGCGATCCGTCCCTTCGGCAACGCCCGGTCCCACGTGCGGGGGTTCTTCCCGTCCATCACGCGATCGGCGAGCCGGTTGAATCCCATGGCCGCGCTCCGGGCGGACACCATGGCGATGACGATCCACACCAGTTGCAGCCCTTCGATCCCATGACTCCGGGTGGCCAGGACCACGCCGGCCATGGCGAAGGGCAGCGCAAAAACGCTGTGGGAAAGCTTGATCATCCTGCCGAATACGACCACGGATCCGATCGCGGACAGGGGCGATGGCGACTTCTGATTCATAACGTGCAACCTGGGTATAGCGTGCAACCTGCGTATGACGTGCAAGCTACGTGATGAATGAACCGCGTTCGACCCGGCGTTTATCTCTCGCGCGGAACCAGTAGGTCACCCCCTCCACCAGGCCGTCCGCGTCGGGATAGATCTCCGATCCAGCCGGCAGGGAATCCAGGAACAGGCGTCCGTACGCCGTACCGACGACGCGCTGGTCCAGTATGGTGACGACGCCGTAGTCCCGGGTGGAACGGATGAGCCGGCCGAAGCCCTGCCTGAACTTGATGACCGCCTCCGGTACCTGGTATTCGAAAAAACTGTTGCGCCCCGCGTCTTCCAGGCGTTCCACCTGCGCCTGGACCAGCGGTTCGGTCGGCACCGCGAAGGGCAGCTTGACCAGAATGACCATCTCCAGCGACTTTCCCGGCACATCGACCCCTTCCCAGAAGCTGTCGGTGCCCAGCAGAACGGCGGTATCGGACCTGCGGAAACGATCCAGCAGCGCCGAGCGCGGTCCGGACGTGCCCTGCGCCAGCACGGCCACTCCGTGTTCCGCCAGGTCCGGTTCGATGTCCTGGAAGGTCCGGTTCAACTGGGTGTACGAAGTGAACAGGACCAGGGTGCTCCGCATAGTGGAAACGACCAGGTCCAGGATGAGCCGGCTGACCGAGTCTTGAAAAGCATCGGATCTGGGCGTCGGAAAGGCGGCAGGCACGCAGACCAGCACCTGGTCCGCGTAATCGAAGGGCGAACCGATGCCCCGCACCTGGAGCCGCCGGGGATCGATCCGGTCGAGCCCCAGCCGTTCGAGCTGATAGTCGAAACGGTCTCCGACCGTCAGCGTGGCCGATGTGAGCACGGCCGTACGCAAAGGGCGGAAAAGGTCGTCGTGCAGCCGGTCCGCCACCCGGAGCGGCGCGGCGGTCAGGACGCACGACAGGGGTTGGGACCTGGCGGCTTCAACCCAGTAGACGCGCTCTCCCTCGTTCGCCTCCGTCAGTACGAAAAGTGCCTCTTCCATTGCCGTGCAGAAGTCCATGGCGGCCACGATGGCGTTCCCCCGTGATTCCCGGTCGTCCAGCCACGAATCGTGGACCTGGTCCAGCGTCGCGTGGAGCATGCCGAGGGACTCGCGCAGGCCGGCGAGACCCTCGATGAGCACCCGCGCCGATGACCTCAGGATACGGGCATACTCGTCTTCGGCCCGGTACCTCAGTTTGGTCCGACGGACCGATCCATCGTCCGACTGGCCGAACGCTTCGTCGCTGGCGATGCGGAAGAAGTCCTCGATCCGGCGGTTCACCTCCGTGATCCGGTCGATGGCCATGCGGGTGCCCGCCTCCAGCGGAGACTTCCAATCCAGGTTGTCCGCCGCTTTTTTGGCCAGTCTATCCAGCCCTGCAAGCACACCGGTCCCGCCCCATTCGGGCGCATGCATTCTGCCCAGTACGCGGCGCATGCGCCAGCCTCCCACTTCCAGGGTCAGGTGCTGCACGGCGGCGCGCTCCAGGTTGTGGGCCTCGTCGATGATGAGATGGTCGTACCGGGACAGCACGGCATGGTCGGACTGGAGATCGGCAAAAAGCAAAGCGTGGTTGATGATCACCACGTGGGAAGCCATGGCCGCCCTTCGGACACGGTTGACGAAACACGCTTCCTTGAACACGCACCGGGGGCAGGCGGTCCCCTCGCCGTTGATTTTCTCCCACAGGCCGGCTCCGGCGCCCCGGTTGAATCCCGCGTGCTCCGAGATGTCCCCCGTCTGCGTTTCCCGCGCCCACACGGCCAGGGGGATCGCGGCTTCCCGTTCCTCCGCGGTCAGATGGTCCGCGGGCTGCCGCGTGACCTGCCGCCACCGGTCCAGGCACAGGTAGTTGGACCGGCCCTTGAGCAGCGTGGCACGGAAGGGCAGCCCCAGATTCTCCAGCAGGAAGGGCAGGTCCTTGTAGAACAGTTGTTCCTGCAGGTTCCTCGTGTTGGTGGATACGATGACCCGCTGATCGTTTCGCACCGCCCACATCAGGGCCGGCGTCAGGTAGGAAAGTGATTTCCCCGTGCCCGTACCCGCTTCCACCAGCAATACCTCGCCATCGTTGAACGCGCCGGCGACGCTGCGGACCATGGATACCTGCTGCGGCCGTTGCTCGTAACCTTCCATGCTGCTTTCGAACAGCCCGCCGGTCTCAAACATGCGGGCCAGCTCCTCCGTGTCCATCGGATCGAGATCACCGTCCGCTTCGGCCGTGTCGCACGAGCCGTCGCCGATCGTGGGCGGACCGAGCACGGTATGGGCGATCGGCGGTCTTTCCCTCGAGCGGGCCGAACGGTCTACGCGGGACGCAGCATCACCGCGACCGGCAATCCGGGCCGTCATCCGGGCAAGGAGGCGCTCCAGCCCGGTTCCGGTGCCCTCCGCAAAAAGGATTAGCGTCTCCATGGTGTCGGGATCCTGGGACGCCAGCAATTCCACCAGTACCCGGCACAGCACCGCCGTCTTAAGCGCGCCATCGGCTTCGGTCCCCGTCTCCACCGGTTCCGGGTCGACGTATCGTTCGACCGTTGCGCGTTCGTAGTCCCTCAGTCCGGGCAGCAGGATCCGGGCGAGCAGACGAACGTCCAGCACAACGGCGTCGGTGCCGGCCGCGATCCGCCAGAGACGCTCGGTCAGGTAGTATTCCGGTCCATAGGCGGCGAGCAGGGATCCGGAGGCGTGCGCAGCGACCAGGCTCCCGATCACTTCTATATCCAGACCGGTGCGTACCTCCGGTTTTTCATCGTGCCCGAGGAGCGCTACCGTATAGGTCTCGTCCGGTGGCGAGGACAGGTCATCCGGTTGGATCGCCAGAATGGTAAACGGGAGGGAGAACTCGCTGGCAGGGATGTTGTTGGGCGTTGGTGCAGACATGAATCCGCGCAGTTCGGTGGAAGGTCATGTTCAACGAAAGGAACGGGCAATGGAAGATAGGCGGCTGGGAGGGATTTGTCAAAGCAACGGGCCGCCAGGAAGCTGGGTCGCTTCAACTTTCCGGAATGACGAAGAAGCCGAAGGAATCCAGGGAGGCCGAACCGAATACGCCGATCCCGCCGTCGAGATTGAAAACCGGTCTTTCGAAGGTATCGCCCGCCAGGCTGCCGAAGCCGAAGGCGTTCTGTCCGGAGGCCTCCACGCTTCTGAGGAAATCGAACAGGTTCCGGTCCAGCGCGTACACTTCGACTTTGTGTTCTCCGGACGAGCCGATGGCGAACCAGGGCAGCAGCAACCGGCCGTCCCGTGCTTCCAGGGGAGGAGAACCACCGTCTTCGGAACCGGGTTCCAGGACGATCACCTGGTAGGCTTCCACGTCGAGCGGATCGAAACGGACCTCGATCAGGCCCTCCTGATAGGGGATCCTGTTCCCTTCGGCGGAATCGGGATCCAGACGGCGGATAACCTCCATGGACGGCTCTTCGAGGACCGCGATCTCATTGATGACCAGGGGATCCGGTGTGCTCGTGACCCCGCGGACTTCCTCTCCAAGCGCCCGCACGCGAAGCCGGTATTCGGTGTTGGGGCGTACCCTCGGCGCGCCGGGCGGCGGGAGGTAACGGCCCAGGTGACCGACACTCGCGTACCTGTACTCCGCAAGTCCTTGTATGACGGTGACTTCGGCATCATTCACCGAGGTGGCTTCCCGGGTCGACACCGCATTGGCCGTGCGGGTCCGGGTGACGATGATCTCAGGCAGCACGTGATCGACATACAGCACGGCGTCCACGACGATCGTTTCGCGCTCGTCCGGACCGAAGAGCGTTGCCGGATCCCGCTCCCCCGAACAACCCGGATGGGCGGCGATTCCGGCGAGCAGGACGGCCGTCAGGACGGCCGTGATGCAGCGGGACAGCGTGGTCGTTTTACTCATGGTCAGAAGTTGTAGTTCAGCCCGACGGTGGGCACGATGGGCAGCATCTTCACGACTTCAGCGGTAGTCACCTCTTCGTCTTCCGTATCATACTGGACAAACCACTCGTTGCGATGGTTGTACGCGTTGAACACCTGCAGATACCACTGAAAGTCCCGGTCGAACAGGCGGAAGTCCTGCTTGACGCTCAGGTCCATTCTGTGGTACGGCAGCAGCCGCGAGGTGTTGCGGTCCGCGGGCAGGAAGTAGTCCTCCCGTATGCCGGTCCGGGCCGTTTCCCGCAATTCGTATCGGGCGGAGGCGGGTGTGAAGGCCTGGCCGGTAGCGAAGATCACATTGCCGCCGAATGACCAGCGGCCGGCCCGGTAGTTGGCCGAGACCACAAGATCGTGGCGGCGGTCGTATTTCGGAGGATACCATTTGCCCTGGTTCACTTCCGGGAACTGCCTTCGCGTCCACCCGAGCGTGTAGCCGATCCATCCGGTCAACCTGCCCGACATGCGCTCCACGAACGCCTCCACGCCCGTGGCATAGCCTTTTCCACCGGTGATGAACACATCCTCCGACCGGGTTTCGTCGCCGCCCACCGCCCGCGTGTTGTCCACGACCACCAGGTTGCCCAGCCGCTGATAGTAGGACTCGAGCGAGAGCCGGTAACTCGGCGCCGGATCCCAGCTTGCCCCGATAACGTAGTGCCACGCCTGTCCGGGGGACACGCTACCGTCGAGCGGCACCCAGAAATCACCGCCGCTGAAGCCTTCCGTCGTGATGAGCTGCAGATACTGGTGGTACCTCCCGCCGCCGGCCTTCAGGCGCAGTCCTTCGGACAGCCGGTGGCTGATGGACAGGCGAGGTTCCAGGTCTATCGTTTCGCGTTCACTGTAATAGTTCGCGCGCAACCCGAGGCGTACCGAGGTGGAAGCCCGGACCTGCCACTGATCCTGGGCATATGCCGAGATCACATAGGGTTTCAGCCTGAGGTCGAGCTGGTCATCCTGGTTGAAGCTTCTGATGAAACTGAACCGATATGCCGAAGCGCGGAAACCTCCCTTCAGCGCGTGCGCCCCATCGGCGACGTAGTCCAGGTCGCCCTTGACGCTGATGTCTCGAATGCTGTTCCTGAACAGGATCTCCGTGCCGTCGAAATTCGCCGAAAGCCGGCTCGTGTAGTCACTGCCGGCTACCATGAAATTGCCGAAGAGCGTCGGCGAGAACAGGTGCGTCCATTTGCCCGTGACCGCCGAGTTGCCCCAGCGAACGTTGAAGAGGTCGTCCTCGCTGGTTTCGAGGTTGAGATCGTCCCGGCCGAAGTATCCGCTCAGGACCAGATTGTCGGAGTAGGACAGATTCTGGTTGATTTTCGCGTTTACATCATAGAAATAGTATCCCGGGATATCCTCCACGCGCGACCGGATATAGGCCAGGATCGGTTCCAGGTACGTACGCCGTCCCGAGACCATGAACGAGCCGCTCGCAATGGGGCCTTCGATCATAGTGCGCATCGAGATGAGGCTGATCCCGCCCGATCCGCCGAGTTTGTTTCGGTTGCCGTCGCGGTTGGTCACGTCGAGGACCGCGCCGAGGTTGCCGCCGTAACTGGCGGGATAAGCGCTCTTGTGCAGGCGCATGTCCTTGATGGCTTCCGGGTTGAAGATGGAAAAGAAACCGAATGCGTGCGAAGGGTTGTAGAGGGGGATCTGGTCGAGCAGTATCTGGGTCTGGTCGGGGCCGCCTCCCCGTATGTACAGGCCGCTGCTGATGTCCGAGGAGGCCTGGATGCCCGGGAGGAGCTGAAGGCTGCGCAACAGATCGGTTTCCCCGATGGCGGGCAACTCCTTTAGCACCGCGGCCTGGAGGGCGACGAAACCGGGCTGGGCAAGCCGCTCGTCCCGGTATCTTTCCGCCTCTACGACGGCTTCTTCGCCGATCAGAACGGTCGGTTCGAGTTCCACGTCCCGCTGGAGAAAGGCTTCGGGACCGAGACTCACCGTGTCCCGGTACGTCTCGTATCCGATGTAGGACACGACGAGTTCGTAGGAACCCCCGGGAATCCCGGTAATCGCGTAGAAGCCGTTATCGTTGCTCAGGGCGCCGAGGGACGTGCCACTCAGGAACACGTTGGCGGCAAGCAGGTACTCGCCACTGTCGCGGTCTGTGATGAATCCGCTTATCGTGGCGGCTTGCGCCGAGGCGGGGATCAACAGCAGGGAAAACAGTACTGCGTAGCACTTCATAGATGCCGATCGGACCTGCACCAGGTTCGTCGATTCGAATTCACCACGTAACCGGACCAGCCATGCCCCGGGACGCATTCAAAAGAAACCTAAGCCATCTTCGTCTCGAAGTCAACGAGGGGAAGGGCTTCGAGGTCTACGCGGCCCGGAGCGGCGGCCAGTTGCTGTGCCGGTACAACGCTGCGACCGGCCATCTGCCCCGGGACGAGTCGCCCAAACCCTGTTTTCATCCGGTTTACACCCCTTCCGGCGGTTTGATCAGTGAATACCGCCCCGAGGACCACACCTGGCATCTGGGGTTGTATTTCGGCTGGGTACACGTAAACGATACGAATTTCTGGGGCGGTTCATGGTACCTTCCGGAGCACGGCGAGTACGTTCCCATTCCCGGCAGCCACGGCGTGCAGCGTCACGATGAGTTCACTGAGGTTTCCGACCTCGAATCCGGCGTCGCCGTCGGCGAGCGCCTCACCTGGCTGGACCGCAACGATCGCCCGGTAATCCGGGAGGCGCGGCGGTTCGATTTCCTGGAGACCGCGGCGGTCAGCAAGGCTGACCAGGCTGGCCAGGCTGACCGCTGCCTCTGGCTCATCGACTCGGTGATTACCCCCGTCGAGGAAGAAGTCACCCTGGGCGCGTCGCGCGCCGCCCGTTACAGCGGGCTGGTCCTGCGCATGGGACCGCCCTTCGCCGATGCGCACCATACCAGCGGCAGCGGCCTCAGCGGTCACGAAGCCATCATGAGAACGCGGGACAGATGGGTCGCCGCCGCGGGCGCCCAGGGCGGCATGGTGGTCATGATGGACCATCCGCGGAACCTTCGCCACCCGGTGCAGTGGTTTACCCGGCGCAATCTCCTGGGCACCGGGCCGCTCATGGAAGAAGACCTTACGATCCCCGCATCGGACAGCCTCCATCTCCGTTACGGATTCCTGGTGCTTGACGAGGTAGCCGGCGAAGGAGAAATCGAAGACCTGTACCGGTACTACGTGTCCGCATCCGACGAGCGATCCCCGACGTAACGTCCGTGCGCGCCTGTCGTCCGGCGTCGGACCGGCGGCCAAATGTGCGCGTGCCGTTCATTCTTGCTTGACATGCGGCCGGTACCGGCCGCATGTTCGGAGCATCATGAACAGAGATTCGCTTGTAAAAGAAGTGGCATCCGATTTGCAGGTATCCAGGCACAAGGTAAGAGTCGTGCTGAACGGATTCCTGTCGGAGGTTACCGAGGCGATGCACCAGGACGAACGGGTGAATCTGCACCGATTCGGCGCCTTCAGCGTGAAGGTCAGGAAAGCACGCACGGCCCGTGACCTGAATACCAACGTGGAATTGCGCCTGAGCGACCGTCAAATCCCCCACTTCTTGCCCTTCGATACGTTAAAGGACATCGTCGCGCAGCAGTCTCCCGTTTCCGAGGAGCAAACCGGGCCGGTGGCCGCCGGGCCGGCAAAACAACAGGTCGAAGAGACGCCCAGAGAACGGTCCGACGATATCTCGGCCATGATGACCAGGGCTGAAGTCCTCGCGAACAAAGGCAAAATCGAACAGGCGATCCAGCAGTACAGGCGTATACTCGAACGGAAACCTGGACACGCCACCGCGACGGGCAGCCTGGGCAGGATGTTCTTTCGCCTCGGCGCTCAGGAAACCGCCCTCCAGCACTATAACCGCGCGCTCGGAAACGATCCCGGCCACCTGGACACGCTGTTGGACCGGGCGGAGTTGTTCGTGGAGATGGGACAATACGAGGATGCCAGGACCGACCTGCTTCGCGTCCTGGAGTACGACCCATATGCCTACCGGGCCTGCTACCTGCTCGGCGTGCTCTACATCACGATCGGTACCTACGACGACGCGATCAGGGTGCTCTCCCGTGCCCTGGACGTGGACCGGACGAAGGCCGAGGTACATCTCCAGTTGGGCAAGGCGTACTGTCACGTGGAGAAGCACACGGAAGCGATCGAGCACTTTGAAGCCCTGCTTCGCCATGACCCGCGCAACGGGCAGGCGTATCGGTATCTCGGCACGATCTACGACAAAAGCAAGCAGGCCGACAAGGCGCTCGAGATGTACCGAAAATCCAACGAAATTGGCCTGGTCTGATTTTCGATACCGCGAAAGGGCTTTGGTCAGGCTGAATTGTTGAAGATTACAAACCAAAATATGTATACGGGTTTAATTAATGGGCAGGAAAGGGAAGGATCAGGAGGGTCTGTAACCGGATGAACACCGTCAAGAAAGTGCATTCGGTCGAGGGACGGACAAAACCGGCTGCGCGCGGCGCAGGCGAAGACCGGCGCGAGGAAGAACGCGGGTTGATGGAACGGGCCAAAGCGGGTGATGGCTCGGCCTTCGACGAAATGACGAAGCGTTACAGCGAGAAGGCCTATTCCGTGGCATACCAGATGCTCGCGAGTCACGATGACGCGCGCGACCTCGTCCAGGACGCGTTCCTCGAAGTATTCAGGACGCGGGAGCGGTTCAACACGCAGTACAGGTTTTCGACCTGGCTGTACCGCATATTGATCAATAAGTGCATCAACTTCCGCAAGCGGGAAGCCCGCCGCCGCATGTTCTCCTTTACGGATTACGGCTCGCGGAACGGCGGCGCCGGTCAACAGTTTCTGGTCTCCAATCTGGCCTCTTCCGAGAAGAACCCGCATGAGGTCCTGGAAAGCGATGAATTGAAGCGGTCGATCATGGCCGCGCTGGATACCCTGTCGGAGCGGCACAGGACCGTTGTCGTGCTGTTCGACCTGGAAGGCCTTTCCCACAGGCAGATCGCGGAAATCCTCCAGTGTCCCGAGGGTACGGTGATGTCCCGGCTGCATCACGGACGGCTCAAGTTGAAGCGCGTGTTGTCCAAGCGCCTGGCCGGACACCTTGATCTATAGGAACGCTCCATGAACTGCAACCAGATAAAGAAGCGGCTTACCCGATACCTGGAGCGCATGTGCAGCAACGAGGAAGTTGCCGAGATTGCGCGCCATATCGAATCTTGCCCCGATTGCGCCCGGGAATTGCGCGGATTGCAGTCCGTCCGCGGCATGTTGCGCTGCTGCCGCGCGGAGAAACCCGCGCGTGTTGCGGTTGCGGAAGTCCAGACCGCGGTGCTCGAGCGCACGACGCATGCCCATATGGTGCCGGGCATGAAGGGAAGGGACGCGCCTGTTCGCGAGCAGCCCGGCCGGTTCGTCGCAGCGGCGGCCGTGCTGTTGCTGGTTGCGGGAGGACTTATCTGGCAGTCGATCCAGCCGGTCGAGCCTCCGTCCGTCCAGCGCACGCTTTCGGATGACGATATGTTCTTCATCCTGCAGGAACACGCCCTGATCGAGGACCAGAGCGTGTTTACCAGCGGTACCCTGGGTTCTGTCATGGTCAACTACAAGGAATAGGTGGTACGAGATGCGGTTACGGCCTGTATTCCTTTGTTTCGTCACGACGGCGTGTATCGCGATGATCGCGCCGGCCCGCGGCGTCGATCCGGACATCACCTTTCAAAAGATCATGGAAGCCCCGGACCGGGTGAGCTACCGCGCCACCCTGACGAAACAGCGGTTCAGCGCGGACGGGGATACCGCCCGTTACGTCCAGATCATTACCCATCAGCGTCCTGACCGGGACCGCATCGACATCCCCGATGCCGAAGGCCGGATCCGCGAGATCATCATCCGCGTCGACCATGACATATACCGGCGTACCGCCTCGGGGGATTCGCTAGTCTACTCGCATCGCCGCCAATCGAACTCGAACGTACTCGACATGAACCTGGAGTTCAGCAGTCTCGACCTGCTCCAGACCAACTACGAACTCGTGATCACCGGCGCCGATCGGCTTCTCGACCGTCCGGTGGCCGTCCTGGCCTTCAAGCCCCGTCATCCCGGCAGGATGACCATGACGGCCTGGATCGACGAGGAGACGGGCCTGGTGATGCGTACGGAAGAAAGGAACGAGGCGGGCGTGCTGGTCGAGGAAGTCTTCCTGACGGAATTCGAGCAGGACCCGCGGATTTCAACTGACCTCTTCGATACGGAAGAATGGAAGGGCAAGTCCGTCGAAATCAACCAGGTCATTGCCTGCGGATCCATCAGCGAAGTGCAGAAAGAAGCGGATTTCAAGTTGAACGCCCCGGTCTACGTTCCACCGGGCTTCATCCTGCAGCAACGCCGCGTCATGCAGCACCACGGCCAGCCGCTCGTGCATTTCATGTACAGCGACGGCCTCTCGCGCATCTCGCTCTTCCAGCGGATCGCATCCTCTGAAGCGTCGCACCGGTCTCCCAGGGGCGCGCCCGAATTGCATGGCGACGTGCGTGTCTGGGAACGAGGCCCCTATTCCATACTTCGGCGCCACTACGACGGAAAGCTCTTCACCCTGATCGGCGACGTGGCTGTAAGCGAATCCGTCGAACTGCTCACTTCGCTCTGCACGATCAATCCCGCGGTCACCGCATCTCCAGTTCCCACAGGATACACCTCTTGGATCGGTGCGGGCGCAGGCCTCCTCGTGGTCGGCCTGTGGATCCTCTGGCGTCGCCGCATGTGACGGGTGTTGGCCCTACCTCTCCTTCTCAGTTACCCGGAAACCTTCCACGCTTTCTGCGGTCTAACAGATAAACCGATCTGTTGCGCGGGATTTCGCGTGGAATTCCGTCTAATCGAATATAGGGAACCTCATATGGTACTTCGTCGATCACCGTAACAAGGAGCTATTTCATGAAGACGCGACATGCCATTGGCTGGGCCGTCCTGATCACGGCCGGCCTGTTCACCCAGGGAGAAGCGGCACGCGGGCAGGTCTCCGGATCCGCCGCGACCGCGGGCGGTCCGTACACGCTGGAGCAGTGTATTCAGATCGCAATGCAGAACAATCCCCAGATCGAGATCGCCCGGAAACAGGTTGAAGTCCAGCAGGCTGCTCTCTTCAGTTCGTATACCGGCGTCATGCCACGGGTAAACGCAAACATCATTGGCGCCAACCGCACGACGTCGGGCGATAGGCCCGTTATCGTAGAAGGCGTTGTGCTCAGGGAAGCGCCGGGCACTACCCGTACGGACTACCGTAATAACGTGTTCCTGAATATGGACCTGTACAACGGCGGCCGGAACTGGAACACGATCCGGCAGGCCAGGCAGGAATCCGAAAGCGAGGAGTTCGCTCAGACCAATACAGAGAACCAGGTCATCGTGAATGTGAAGACCGGATATTACAGCCTGCTGCGGGCCCTGCGGCTCAAGGAAGTGACGGAAGAAAGCGTCCGGCTTAACGAGGAACAACTGCGCCGGACCCAGAGTATGTACGAGATCGGATCCGTGGCCCGCGTGGAAGTGCTCCAGACCACGGCTCAACTCGGCGCAGCACGGATCGACCTGCGTAACCAGGAAAACGCGGTATTGCAGGCCCGAGCCGAACTGGCCAACGTCATGGGCATCGGGTCAAAAGAAACCTTCGAAATCGTAGATCCTTTGGAAGGCGGATCGCTCGACACGACGGCGCTCATGTCCCTGCAGGACGCCCTTCGGATGGCCGACCTCACCAATCCCGCCATCCAGCGGGACGAGGGCGGCATCCGTTCCGCGATGCTCGGGACGAAGGTAGCCAGGGGATTGCTCTGGCCCACGGTATCCGGCAGCATAGGCTACAGCCGGTCCGGTATTCGGTTCCAGGACGTGTACGGCACCTATGACAAGAACTGGAACCTGTCTTTCGGCGTGAATCTGAGCCTGCCGATCCTGAACGGCACGCAGACCTACGCTGATATCTCGCGGGCACAAGCGCAGCAGTTGATCGCGGAGGAAACGCTGCGCCAGACGCGGAGGACTACCTCGCTGACTATCCGGAACGCGTTGCTCGACCTGGAAACGGCCCGGGAAGTCATTACACTCAGCAACGACAACATCGTGGCCTCGGAGGAGAGTCTCCGGCTGGCGGAGGAACGTTACAGGGTGGGTTCCGGCACGCTGCTGGAGGTGTTTACGGCACAGGAGGCCCTGGTCCGGGCAAAATCCAACCTGGCCGGCGCGCAGTATGATTACCTGATCGCCCAGGCGACGCTGGACGGCGCCCTGGGAAAGTAACCGTACCCGATCATTAACACCGGAACGCTCGTATGCCCGTGGATATCCAAACGGATTCCCTAATCTGGATCCTCATCGCCTTCATCATTGCAGGAATCCTGATCTACGGGCTTTCCCGGCGGCTGTTCAGCCTGTTGTCACCGGCCGCCGCCTGGGGTCTCATCGGCCTGCGGATCGCGGCGGCCGCCGTAGCGCTGGCGGTTCTGAGCGATCCCGTCTCGAGAATGGTGCTGGAAAGGTCCGAGTCGCCTCGCCTGGCCATACTCGTCGACACCTCGGCGAGCATGGGTCTGACGGACCGGCTGGGCAGGCGGGACGAAGTCCTGGCCTCGGTCCTTTCAGGCGACGAGTTGCATGCCCTTGAGACCCGTCACCGTATCCATCGCTACCAGTTCGCGGAAGACCTTTCGCCCCTGCCCGAAGGCGTGATCGATTCCCTGTCCACAGAAGGCACGGGTACTGACATCGGCGGCGCCATGTCCTTTCTCGAAGGCGGTTCAGGCGCCGGTCGTTTCGCCGCCGCAGTCCTGGTCACCGACGGCAATTTCACCGCCGGACGCGATCCGCTCAGGGTCGCCGAGAATCTCGATATGCCCGTGTACACGGTGGGCATCGGCGACACGCTGGGCGTCCGGGACATAAGCGTTTCCCATTTGACGGTGAACGAAGTGGTTTACACCGGGAGCAACGTCCCCGTCGAAATCGGCGTGCGCGGCCGCGGGTTCGGCAACGTGCGCGTACCCGTCACCCTGCGGGAAGAAGGCCGCATCCTCCGAAGCGAGGAAGTCACGCTGGATGGCCGGGAAGAGGAACGGACCGTCGTTTTCCACGTCGTCCCCGAGACTGAAGGCATTCACCGGTACCAGGTGGAAGTGCCCGAACTGGATGGCGAGATCACCGCGGGGAATAACCGCCGTGAATTCGCGATCAAAGTGCTGAAGTCCGGACTGCGTGTGCTGTATATCGAAGGCGCTCCCCGTGCCGACATGGGCTTCCTGAGGCGCTCGATGGAGAAGGACGCCAATCTGGAAGTGACCGGCATCCTGCTTCGGCCGGACGATCGGACTTTTCCCGAACCCATGCCTGCTTCGCGGTCGGACTGGTTCTCCTATGACCTCGTCATCCTTGGCAGCGTGGACTATGAACGCATCCGGCCATGGGCGCCATTCCTGGTAGCCTTCGTCGAGGAAAGGGGCGGCGGATTGATCGCCTTCGGCGGTCCGCACAGCTTTGAAATGGGTGGATACGCCGGAACGCCCGTCGGTGATCTGATGCCCTTCGTCATTGCCGCGTCGGCCAGGGGCCTGTCCGAAGAGAGCTTCGTACCGGACCTGACGGCAGCCGGCCGCACGCATCCGATTACCCGTCTGGTTGATGACCCGGCCGAATCGGAGCGGCGCTGGCTGGAACTGCCGCCGTTGCCCGGCATGAACCAGGTCGGACGCGCGAAACCCGGTGCGACGGTACTCGCGAGGCACCCGACCTGGCGGACCGAAGACGAACGCACGCCGGTCATCGCCGAGCATCGTTACGGGCAGGGCCGGGTACTCGGCATCGCCGCCCAGGACCTGTGGCGCTGGGACCTGATGATGTGGGGCAGCGGCGGGACCAACGCGGCGTACGAAAGGTTCTGGAACAACGCCGTAAGGTGGATTACCGTGCGCGAGGGCAGCCGCAGGATACGCGTCGTTTCGGACAAGCTTCAGTACCACGGCGGTGAAACGATCCGCTTCGACGGTCAGGTCTACGATGAAAACTACCGGCCGGTCGAAGGGGCCGAACTGACCGTGGCCGTTCGCCCGGCGCAGGACGAAACAGGTGCGCTTCAAATAAACCTTACTTCGACGGGGCAGGGGTTCGGTCGATACGCGGGACGCCTTCAGTTTCTGCCCGCGGGCGCATACTCCTTCGAAGCGTCCGCCGCGCTGAGCGGCGGATCGATCGGGACGGACCGGGGAGGATTCGTCGTGGGTGAAGCCGGCGCCGAGTTCGAGCGAACCCGCATGAACCGGGAACTGCTGGTCCAGCTGGCCGATATGACGGGCGGCGGTTTCTACCTGCCATCGGACATCGATCGCATGGCCGACAATATCGAGCTGGACGAGATCACCGTACAGGAGTCCCGCACCGTCTCGCTGTGGAACCATCCCGGCGTGCTGGCATTGCTGGTCTGCCTGCTCGCGGCGGAGTGGTTTTACCGGAGGTACCTCGGGATGGTCTGACCGATCGGGCCGGGCGGCGCCGGGACGGAATCGCGCCAGCGGGCGGTCCGCAAGTATCCGTTGACACGGCCGTCCGCTTTCCGTACACTTCCTTTTACCGTTAGGGGCGGCTCCTCGCGAGCCTGAGAATCACGACCCTTCGAACCTGACCTGGGTTATTCCAGCGTAGGGAAACGGCTGAACGAAGCCGTTTCGCACAGAAGCGGCTTTTTCTTTGCCGGTGAGGAAGTGGCGGAGTTCCGTGGCGCAGCGATCGGACATCGTGGTCATCGGCGGCGGGATCGTCGGATTGGCCGTGGCCAGGCGGCTGTGTCTCTCCGGCTGTGCGGTCACGGTACTGGAACGGCACCGGACCGGCCGTGGAGCATCCTGGGCCGCCGCGGGCATGCTGGCGCCCCACTGCGAATTCGATGAACCCGATCCCTTTTTCGCCCTGTGCAAGACCGGATTGGAACGCTACGCCGGTTTCATCGAAACGCTCAGGGAGGAAACCGGATGCCCGATCGATTACAACTCGACCGGGGTGGTTTTTCCGGCATTGAGCGACCGGGGACAGGCGCGGTTGGAGACGCGGTATGAACGGCATCTCCGGGACGGCGTTCCCGTAGAACGGCTGACCGTACGAGAGGCGCGGCGCCTCGAGCCGAATCTGACGAACGGAATCCGCATGGCGCTGCGCTACCCGGACGACCACCAGGTCGAAAACCGGGACGTGATCACGGCCCTCGCGCAATCGGTTCTGAAGGGCGGCGGCGTGATCCAAGAAGGCGTTACCGCGCGTAAAATCCTGCTGGACGGCCACCGTGTCGCCGGAGTGGATACGACGGAAGGCACCTGGAAAGCACAGACGGTGGTGAACGCCATGGGTTGCCGGGCGCGCTACCTGGACGGCATTGCGTCCGCCTGGAGAATCCCCGTCCGGCCGGTGCGCGGGCAGATCCTCGCGTTGCGGGCAGGCAACGCGCCGCCGTTCCGTCACACGATCTATACCAGCGGCGTGTACCTGGTTCCCCGTTCGGATGGACGGTTGATCATCGGCGCTACCGTGGAGGAAGCCGGATTTAGGGACGAGGTCACGCTGGGCGGCGTCATGCAGTTGTTCCGGGACGCCCTCGAACTCGCACCCGGCCTGAAGACCTGGGCGTTGGATTCCACCTGGTCGGGGCTGCGGCCGGTGGCGCGGGACGGATGGCCCGTGCTCGGGGCCACGGGGACGCCGGGTCTGTTCGCGGCTTCGGGGCATGGCCGGAACGGCATACTGCTGGCACCGCTGACCGGAGACCTGCTCGCCGAGGCCATTCTGCACGACCGGGTACCTCGCATCATGCAGCCCTTTCTGCCCGACCGCTTCTACCCGGCCGGTTCCGGAGAGACGAACGATGAACGTGACCGTTAACGGAACGACCAGGAAACTGTCCGGAGCAACGAGCATCGCCGACCTGCTGAAGGAACTCGGCGTGTCTTCCGAGGGAACCGCCGTGGCCCTCAACGGCGCGGTTGTCCCGAGGAAGGAACACGGGACGACCATGCTCGCAGGCGATGACGTGGTCGAGGTGATCCGGGCGGTAGCGGGTGGATGACCATCGTTTCCGCACAGCGCGGAATCCCGTCGCTAAGAGACCATGGACGATTGAAAACGAACCCTGAATCTGTCAAGCTTGGAGGCCCTGGACTGTACAGGCAAAGGAGCAGACCAACATGTGCGCCCTGAAAATAGGCGGTTTGACGTTGGATTCCCGGCTGATACTCGGCACGGGAAAATACGCGAGTTTCGAACTGATGCGGGAATCTTTCGAGGAAAGTGGTACAGGCATGGTTACGTTGGCCATCCGCCGGATCGACCTCGACGATACCTCCGGGCAGTCACTGCTCGACTACATCGACCGCGACCGTTACGAACTGCTGCCCAACACGGCCGGATGCTACACCGCGAGCGACGCCGTGCTGACCTGCGAGTTGGCGCGGGAGGCGCTGGGGACCGATACGGTAAAACTTGAGGTCATAGGGGACGAGAAGACCCTGTTTCCCGATAACGAGGCTACGTTGGAAGCCGCACGCACCCTGGTCGACCGGGGATTCAACGTCATGCCCTATACCATCGACGATCCCATTGTCTGCAAGAAACTCGAGGAGGCGGGCTGCGTCGCGGTCATGCCCCTCGCTGCGCCCATCGGCTCCGGCCTGGGCATCCGCAACCCGCACAACATCGCCATCATCGTGGAGAACAGCCAGGTACCGGTCATCGTCGACGCGGGGGTCGGGACCGCCTCCGACGCGTCCGTCGCCATGGAACTGGGTTGCGACGGCATACTGATGAATACCGGCGTGGCCGGCGCGAAGGACCCGGTAAAGATGGCCGTCGCCATGCGCAAGGCGGTCGAGGCCGGCCGGCTTGCCTACGAAGCGGGACGGATTCCCATGAAGGCCTACGCGTCCGCTTCCAGTCCGCTGAGCGGTGTGATCCACTCATCCTCGTAACAGCCTCCATGGTAGACTTCAGGT
Organism: Gemmatimonadota bacterium; assembly: GCA_009841265.1. Taxonomy (NCBI): domain Bacteria; kingdom Pseudomonadati; phylum Gemmatimonadota; species Gemmatimonadota bacterium. Next base: position 1,491,983 of record VXMB01000009.1, read on the forward strand.
TCTATCTGATCGGCGATCGGACCCGCTGCGCCGGACGATCGCTCGCCTCGGCGTTGGGCCAGGCCTGCCGCGCGGGCGTCCGCGCGGTCCAGATCAGGGAGAAAGACCTGAATACTTCGGACCTGCTGGCGTTGACCAGGGAGGTGCAGGCGGAACTCGGACCGCTTCCGCCCGTGCTGATGGTCAACGGCAACCTGGAGGTCGCCGCGGCCTGCGGGGCACAGGGCGTACACCTGCCGGAATCCGGCGTGCCGGTCCGCGAGGCCCGCGAAGCACTCCCCCCTGGTACCCTGATCGGCAGATCGACCCACGGCAAGGAAAGCGCACGCGCCGCGGAAGCGGATGGGGCCGACTTCGTCACGTTCGGACCGGTTTACGATACGCCGTCCAAGGCCGGATACGGTCCGCCCATGGGGCTTCGGGCGCTCGCGGAAGCGGCCGGCTCGGTCACGATCCCGGTTTTTGCCCTGGGTGGCGTGACCCCTGACCGCACGAGGGCGTGCCTGGAAACGGGGGCTTCCGGCGTCGCCGCGATCTCGGCGGTGCTGTCGCAACCCGACATACCCGCGGCCGTCAGAAAGTTCGAAAAGGCCCTCGGCGGCCTGTGACCGTTTGCATCACCGTTCGCGGCTTTTAAAATAGTTGTTGACAATTCCAGTAAACATACCGAAGTTAGTGAGGAACCACTGACATTTCGGATGTTTAAACTACCTTCCGCTTACTTTATCCCAGAGTGAGGCGATGTATGCGGCGCTTATGGAAAGAAATGAATCGAACGCTCCTGATGGCGGGACTGCTTGCAGGTATGATCGGAATCGCATGCAGCGGGACGTCCGTCGAGGAGGAAGCCACGGTCGTCAGCACCGAGACGATCGGCACCGAGATCGGCCATACGGCGCCGAATTTCGAAGTGTATACCATGGATGGAACGAAGGTCACCCTGGAGGACTTCCGGGGCCGGCCCCTGTTCGTGAACTTCTGGGCCTGGTGGTGCCCACCCTGCATCAGGGATGCGGAACCCCTGATGAACATCGCGAAAAAGTACGAGGGACAGATCGACTTTCTCTTCGTCGGTGTGAACAAATTCTACAAGGATGAGCAACCACTCGATCCCACTGAATTCGAGGAAGGATTCGGCCCCGGACTGGAAACCTTCAAGCAAGGACTTCAGGCGTCCAGGCTGGTTCGTCCTTCCGACGAATCGGAGAAGAACGATCCGGATAAATTGGCCGGGATCGCGGCGCGGAACAAGGACGTCATCGCGTACTATATGGACAGCCCATCCTCCCTTTTCGATTTCCGCGGCTACTGGGAACGCCAGTTCCGGGCCAAGACCAACCAGCGCTACGGCATTCCCGTCACCTACCTGATCGACAGCGAGGGACGCATTAAGCTGGATGTCCATCCCAACGATCAGCACTGGGACAAGCACGACGACATCCTGGAAGACCTGATCGCGGGCAAGGACCTGTCCCACTACGCGGAGCGCTTCCCCATACCACCTAAACACCTGCGCGAGGAGGCGATGGACAACTGACAAACGTTACACTCAAAAAAAGGAAAGCCTCTGACGATAGTTGCTACAATTCGTTGAAGAAAGCCTTGTGCGCAGATCTGGACTTCCACGGAAAGGTCAGCCAAAACGCAATACATGGTTGGCATCCGTTTCCGGCTAAATTCCCGCCTCAGCTTCCACAGTTCTTCATCAGAAACTTCACAGACGAAAACGCTGTCGTGCTGGATCCTATGTTTGGCTCCGGGACTACGCTAGTGGAAGCCTTGCAGCTAGGCCGTCGTGCCATCGGCTGTGATATCGATCCGTTGTCGCAGTTGATTATGTCCGCCAAGCTCAGCCATCACAACGCGGTCGATGCGTTATCGACAGGACACCGGATCGTTGAAGGAGCAAAGCGCTTTTACTGGGAACGGAAAGGCGAACTGCAACGAGCGCTGAATCAGCGTTTTGACGAAAAAACACGATCTTTTATAGATTACTGGTTTCTACCACAACAACAACTTGAGTTAGTCGCAATACAGAGAAGTATCGAGTCAACCTCCCCGCAAGACATGAAGTTGTTTTTCCAGGTCGTGTTCTCCTCTACTATTATCGCCAAGTCCGGCGGTGTCTCACTGGCGCGTGATCTGGCTCATACAAGACCTCACAGGGACAACGAGAAAAGCCCCAATTCCGCATTTGTCGAATTTACCAAAAGATTAAAAAACAACGTGGTCGCATTTACAGGCACTTCGCAAATGAGAAACATCGCCGAAATCCGGTCTGCGAGCGCCAACAAAACAGGTTTGCCGACTTCAAGCGTCGATCTGATCGTAACTTCACCCCCGTATGCGAATAACGCGATCGACTACATGAGGGCGCATAAGTTCGCGCTCGTCTGGTTTGGCTGGAAACTGGATGAGCTTACCTCTATTCGTGCTCAATACCTTGGCCACGATACTACCCGTGGAGCAGAGGATAGTCGTTTGCCGAATCAATGTGAAAGGGTTCTTGGTAAACTGGCTGAACTCGACGCTAGGAAAGCCACGGTGTTACGCAGGTATTTCAACGATATGTCGGCGGTAATCGAGGAAATGCACCGAGTATTGAAATCGGGAAAACCCGCCATCGTAGTGGTCGGAACGTCTCAACTTCGGGGCATAGACGTCGAAACACAGAAAGGATTGGCTGCGATCGGTGAAAGCGCTGGATTCAAACTTGCGGGAATCGGGGTTCGCAGACTCGATCGTGACAGACGTATGATGCCTGCCCGATGGAACAAAGACAAGCATTCGCAAATCGAGTCGCGGATGCACGAAGAACACGTTATCGGCTTGGTAAAATCATGACTCAAGGCGACATTGAAAGGCTGAGGCACTCGTATCACAGGTCGATATTCGAAGAGGTTTTGCGAAAAGGAGAATCCGGCGCTCCCAATAATGCGGACAGCGCAAGCGCAACAAGTGTCAGAATCAGTAATGGGATAATCGATCGGATAGGATTTGATGTGAGTAGCGAGGGCCTTGCCGGTCAAACAGCTGGAAGTCGTTTTGAGTCATTAACCCGGGATTTCTTACGTGAAGCCTTCAAGTTACTCCAACATATTCGTCCCGGTGACTGGGTATTTGCCTTGGGTGGAAACATCCGTGATTACGAGCAATATAGCCATTTATCCGAGATCAGAAATGCAGTCAGGCAAAACAAGGAGTTACGAATTGTGTTCGGAGACTACATCGTTACTCCGGATATCACCGTGTGCCGCAAACCTGTCAGTGACGAAGAAATCAACAGATTCGGGGACGTGCTGAGCGATGATGAAATCGCGCTCTATACTCCGTTGCGCTATTTAAACTCCCAAGTCGAGATTCTTCACGCGAGTGTTTCCTGTAAATGGACCATTCGCAGCGATCGTTCACAGAACGCTCGAACCGAAGGACTGAATCTGATCCGCAACCGCAAAGGGAAGACACCCCACATCGTAGTCGTTACTGGTGAACCTTTACCCGCTCGGATCGCCTCTTTGGCTTTTGGCACCGGTGATATCGATTGCGTATATCATTTCGCACTACGCGAATTGATCGATTCGGCGACGGAAAGCGAATCAGATACAGATTTGCTGAACACGTTAGTTGCGGGCAGACGTCTGCGCGACATCAGCGATTTGCCTTTCGACCTGGCAACGTGACCTCGGCAATACAACCGGACGGACAACCATTCCGACTTTCTTCCGAATACTTGTCAGTCTCGCCATTCTGTTTTCGGGTAACTACGCCTTCGCCCAGGAACCTCCCAGACCGCTTTGCGGTACGCTGCATCTCCATCCCTTCGTCCAACCGCCGGAGGGCGGGCTCGCCGCCCGGGCCCACCGGCCCGAACAGTTCGGCCCGGGCCGGCCAACCGTACCCGGCGAAGAGGACCGCACGAACAACCTCGGACATACCTATACGGCCGAGCCCGAATTCTACGTCAGTCCCGGCGGCCACTTCAAGATCTGGTACGTCACCACGACGGAAGACCGGCCTGGTGCGGGCTGGCCGGAACTGGAAGACGGCGCTGACGGCGCCGTTCCCGAGTATGTCCGGCACTGCGCGGTATTCCTGGACGAATCCCGCCGCGTCATCGTGGAAGAACTGGGTTACCGTCCGCCGCCCGTGGACTACGATCATCACGATCGATACGCGGCGATGGATGCGGACGATGGCGGGGACGGGCTATACGACGTCTATATAACCGATCTCCCGAGTCAGTTCAGTGGTTATACCCGTCCGGAGGCAGTCACGACCGGGGCGGCCCTTCCTTCATACATCGTCGTGGACAACGACTACGCCGAGTCCCGGAGGACGGTGGAGAAGGCCCTGGACCTGCTGCGGATCACCGTCGCCCACGAGTACTTCCACGCCGTGCAGTTCGGCTACGACGCGGGGGAGGAGGCTTTCTGGCTGGAACAGAGTGCCGTGTGGATGGAGGAGCAGGTCTACGACGAGGTCGACGACTACCTGACCTACCTGCCTACGTTCAGCGGCTTCCTGACGGAGCCATGGATCTCGCTTGATACCTCGAACGGGGAGCACGAGTACGCGGGCGTGCTCTGGCCGCTGTACCTGCAAAAGCGGCACGACCGGGACCTGATCCGCAAAATCTGGGAACGGACCAGGACGAGCCGGGCGCTGGATGCCATCGACGGGGAACTGCGCAGCGTCGGCAGCGATCTGAAATCCGCCTTCCAGGAGTTCACCACGTGGAACGTCTTCACCGGAGACCGTGCCAATGCGGACCTGTTCCATGAAGAAGGCGCCGCCTGGCCCCAGGTCGAGCTGGGTGGTTTGCATGAACCCGATCTCCCGGGCGCATCGGGCACGTACCTTTTCGACGGTCCCCGGATCCCCGCACACGAGTATCCGGACCACCTCGCCGCGAACTACATACGCTTCGTACCGGATCCCTCGCTTTCCGGCGGGCTGCGCATCGATTTCACGGGCATATCCGGGGAGTGGGGCGTTTCCGTGGCGGCCAGCGGCGATGTCGACACGGTGATGACGGTCCCCGCGACCCGGGGAGGCGTAACCATCGAGGTACCTGACTGGACGCGGTTCGAGACCGTCATGCTCGTAGTGGCGTCCCTCGATCGTACCGGAGACGGTTTCGAGTACGCTTACACGGCGGCCTTCGATCCCGGTCTTACGGGCGACGACCAGTCTGGCCGGCCGATCGCCGCGTCCCTCACCACCTATCCGAATCCCTACTACCTGAGCAGCGGGCCCGCCACCGTCCGATACGAAGTCGGCCGGCCGGGGGAGGTTCAGCTCACCCTGTACAACGTTATGGGCCGGAAGGTCCGCACGCTGGTGGACGGCAACCATGAAGAAGGCACGTTCACCACCACGTGGGACGGGAAGGACGATGGGGGAAGAAGGGTGGCCAGCGGGGTCTATCTGTGCCGGATGACGACCGGAGGGACGGCGGAGCGTATCGAGGTAACGCGCAAGCTGCTGTTCCTAAAATAGAAGATCCGGGAAGGACCGGATGATCTTCTCGCAGGTAGCGGCCGGATCTTCCCCTTCCTCCACGGTGACCCATTCGATGTTCCCGGTCTGCCTGAACCAGGTCAGTTGGCGCTTCGCGTACTGCCGGGACCGCTGCTGAATGGTCGAAACCGCATCTTCCAAGTCCAGCTCGCTCCCGGTGTACCGCAGCATTTCCGCGTAACCAAACGTCGACATGGTATGGGTCCCGGGACCATACCCCCGATCCATCAGGGCGCGGACCTCCGCTTCGAGACCCGATTCGATCATTTTCTCGACCCTGGCGTCGATGCGCGCATAGAGTGCGGCGCGGTCGCGGCGCAACCCGACCAGACGCGTTCCGCGGGATCGAGACTGAACGGATCTTTCGAACCAGGACGTCAGGGTCGCACCCGTCGCATCGTGGACCTCCAGCGCCCTTTCGATACGTTGCCGGTCGTTCACATGGATACGCACGGCGGACGCCGGATCGACAGCGCTCAGCCGTTCATGGAGCGCGTCGGTGGACGCCGATTGGTATCCTTCCGCAAGACGTTGTCTGAGTGCCCGCGGGATCTCCGGCGCGTCGAACAGTCCGCCGGCAAGCGCCTTGATGTACAGCCCCGCACCGCCGACCACGAGGGCCGGCACCTCCCTGGCCGCAAGGTCCTGGATCGCTTCCCGGGCAAGGCGGCCGTATTCGCCGGCGCTGAACCGCACGTCCGGATCGACCACGTCGATGAGGTGATGGGGGGCCGCGGCCTGCTCTTCCGCGGTGGGCTTGGCTGTACCGATATCCATGTACCGGTAGACCTGGCGGGAATCGGCCGAGATGATTTCCGCACCGAAGCGCCGGGCCAGCTCAATACCCACGGCGGTCTTGCCTACGCCGGTGGGACCCACGAGAACCGGTATGGGGCGGCTATCGGCGGCACCGGATGCCATCGGACGGAAGGTCACGAGTCGTTCCCGGCGCGTTCCGCGGTGGAACGCCAGTCGCGAATCGCCCGGGCGACGGCGACGACGGGGGCGGTCCAGATGCGGTCACGGTGTTCCCGGAGATAGCCGCACAGCCCGCTGAAATCGTCTTCCGTCACGGACAGATGCCCTTCCGATATCCCGTGAAAAGTCAAAACGGCCCACTGTCCCTTATTCATCGCCTCCTCGACCAGACCGATCATCCCGGAGCGGGCCTGGCGCTCCACGGGGAAGGAGTAGAGGTGGTGCAGATCGGCGGTCAGGGGGTGATTGGCGAAGTCCCCCTTGCCTCGGCCGGCGATATGATGACGGGCTACGACCGGAACGTAACTCCGGCGGCCCGGTCCCTCGCCCACGTGGGCATGGTAACAGGGATAGCAGAAGGTGAAATCCACCTGTCCCGGGATGGCTTCGGCGATGCGCCGCCTGCCCTCGCCGATCTCCCACTCCATGTCGTCGAGGGTCATCGTCTCCAGGCAGTCCGTGCGGGTCTCTTTGAACGCGCAGGAACAGGGGTGGTTGACCGTATGGTTGCCGACCTCGTGTCCGGCGTCCGCCACGGTCTTCCACGGCGCGAGCAGGCCGTGCCAGTCGGGTCCGCGGGGATTGACGTAAAACGTGCCGTGAAGACCGTTTTCGGCCAGTATCGGGAGGGCCCGGTCGAGCTGGGACGGCATCCCGTCGTCGAAGGTCAGGGAGACGGCGCCTTCGCATCCTTCCCACCAGGGCTGGGGGTGCCCTTCGGTCATGGAGAATCCGCCTTTCATTCATCTTGATTGTATGCCTTGCGCTCCGTATAATATACCATAACCGGTGCCCGGCACCCTGTCAATTTCCCATTAACCGACTTCCTGTTACACATACCATAGAAAGTACCACGCGATGACCTACGGCGACCGTGACCAACTGCTGAGGGACGACGCATACCTGATCCATCCCCTTCAGCACCGCGACGATCATGACGAGCCCCTGATCTGCGTGCGCGCCGAGGGCTCCACACTCTTCGACATCGAGGGCAACCGCTACCTCGACGGGCTTTCGAGCCTCTGGAACGTAAATGTCGGCCACGGCCGGCGCGAGCTGGCGGCCGCCGCCGCGGACCAGATCGAGGAACTGGGGTTCTTTTCCTGCTACGCGGGGGCGACGAATATCCCGGCCATACGCCTGGCCAGCCGCCTGAAGGAACGGGCGCCGGGCGCGCTGAACCATACTTTTTTCACGTCCGGCGGCGCCGTATCCAACGACAGCGCGATCAAGACGGCGCGGTATTTCTGGCAACGGGCCGGCCGGCCGGACAAGACCGGGATCATATCCAGGAGACATGCCTACCACGGCGTGACCATAGGCGCCATGAACGCCACCGGCCTGGAAGCCTACTGGGAGGACTTCGGATCCAGCCTGCCCGGATTCGTCCATATCGACGCGCCCTATCCCTATCACTACCGGCCCGAGGATCCCGGGGTGGGATGCGGCGAGGCGAGCGCCCGAGCGCTCGAGGAAGCGATCCTGCGGGAAGGCCCCGACTCGGTGGCCGCCTTCATCGGAGAGCCCGTGCAGGGCGCGGCGGGCGTCATCGTGCCGCCGGATGACTACTGGCCGAGGGTGCGGGAAATCTGCACGAAGTACGACGTGCTCCTGATCGCCGACGAAGTGATCACCGGGTTCGGCCGCATCGGCCACTGGTTCGGCGTGTCTTACTGGAATATCGAACCGGACATCATCACCTTCGCCAAGGGCATCACCAGCGGGTACGTTCCGCTCGGGGGCATTATCGTCTCGGACGAAATACACGACTGCATCCAGAACGCCCCCGGGGACCGGAAATGGAACCACTCCTTCACCTACTCCGGTCACCCGACCTGCTGCGCCGTCGGGCTGGCGAATCTCGATCTCCTGGAGCACGATGGCCTTATCGAGCGTAGCAGGATCATGGGCGAAATGCTGATGGACGGCCTGCAAACGCTACGGACGCTGCCGCACGTGGGCGACATCCGCGGCATCGGGCTGATGGCCGCCGTGGAGGTTGTGGAAGACCCCGCATCCCGCAAACCCTACGATCCCGCGTCGAAGATAGGCGGACGCATCGTGAAGAAAATGCTCGAGAACGGTGTCTACACCCGTTGCCGGGGAGACAGCGTCAACTTAGCTCCCCCATTCGTCGTAACTACCGAAGAGCTGGACCGGATGGTTAATGTAGCCGGAGAGGCCATTGAATCGGTTACGGCCTGAAGAAGACACAGGGACCAGGAGGCGCGCCATGAAACTCCTCATCGCGATCGTCAACAAAAGGGACATCCAGCATCTTACCGATGCACTGATCGACAACGATTTCCGGTTCACCGAAATCGGCAGCACGGGCGGATTCCTGCGCGCGGGCAATGTCACCCTGTTGATCGGGGTGGACGACGAGCGCGTGCCTCCCGTGCTCGAACTCATTCAGAATCACTGCCACGCTCGGGAGGAAGCCATCGACGTCGCGCAGATCGGCACTCATCTCGACGCCCTGGGGCTGGGGGAGGCCGTAACGACCACGGTGGGCGGCGCGCAGGTTTTTATCATCCAGGCCGAACGCATGGTCGTGGTCTGACTGCGAACCCCTACACATGTCCGGGCTGTCCGGACTGACGGAACAGGAGCACAGCGTTGAGAATCGGCATCATCGGCCACACCGGCTGCGGAGACTTCGGACATTCCCTGGACCAGGCCTTCGTGGGCGTGGATGGCGCCGAGATCGCCGCCCTGGCCGATCCGGTCGAGGAGGGCAGGACGGCGGCGCTGGAACGTACCGGCGCGCAGCAAGGATACGCCCGGTACACGGATATGCTGGAGCGGGAGAAGCTGGACATCGTCGTCCTGGCCACCCACGAGATGAGCAACCATCTCGCCATGGTGGTGGCCGCCGCCGAACAGGGGGCCCACGTGTATGCGGAGAAGCCCCTGGCGCGCACCCCGGCCGAAGTGGACGCCATGGTGGAGGCCTGCGACCGCGCAGGCGTCCTGTTGATCATGGCCCATCCCTGGCGGGGACGGCCGGAAATCCAGCGCCAGGCCATCCCCATGATCCGGGACGGAGGGATCGGGGAACCGCGCTGGGCCCGCATGTACGGTTTCGGCGGAGAACACGGGGGAGACCAGTGGCTCATCGATCTCTATCCCCACTTCTTCGATTTCCTGTGGCAGCTCTTCGGCGAACCGTCGTGGTGCCAGGCGATCATTACCCAGGACGGCCTTCCGGCCCGCCCGTCGGACCGGAAGGAAGGGCTGTTCGGCATGGGCACCTCCGCGGGAAACGGCCTGTGGGCCCATTACCAGTTCGACGGTTTCAACGCGGAGTTCGAGTCCTTCGCGGGCGACGGCATCGAGAACCCCTATCGCATCGACATCCACGGGACAGAGGGCACGCTTATCCTGCCCGGTCCCACGCAGGACGGGCCGGACATCTACTTTCACCCCCATTCCAACCCGCGGCCCTTCGACGACGACCGCTGGGAAGTACTCGCCCACGAGCGGGTATCGGGCGGGGAGAAATGGATCAACGCCCACCATCGCATGGCCCGTTCCATGATGGACCTCATCGAAGGCAGAAAGCCCGAATACGAGCTCTGTCACGCGCGCACGGCCCGCCGCCATATCGAAATGGCCATGGCGGCGCACCGTTCCCACATCACGGGCGCACGGGTGGCCTTTCCCTTTGCCGAAACGGGCAACCCCTTCGACACCTGGACGGAAGAAGGGCGGTCGTAGATGGACATGGACCGCTTCCGGCACCACCTGGCCGGGCCCGTCGCCTCGATCAACACCCCTTTTCTTAAAAATGACGCCATCGATTACGACGGGTTGCGCCGGTTCGTGGATTTCTGCATCGAAGCCGGGGCCGGTACCGTCCTGTTCACGCCCGGGGACAGTCTCTATTCGGTGCTTACCGAGGCGGAAGTCGCGGAGTTGACGGCCTTTACCGCCGGCGTCGTGAACAAGCGGGCACTGTTCATCGCAAGCGCGGGGTTCTGGTCCACGCCGCAGACCGCCGCCTTTGCTCATTACGCCCGGGACCGCGGCGCGGACGCGGTGATCGTGGCGCCGCCCGACCGCGGGATGACGGTGGACGGGCTCGTGGCCTACTACGATGCGGTTTCACGGGCCCTGCCGGCCTTCATCCTGAGCGCCGGGCTGGTGAGCGTAGGGGTCCGGGGCGCGCTGGAAACGGTCGAACGGCTCCTGGACGAGGTACCGGGCGTCGTGGGATTCAAGGAAGACTTCGGTCCCGATTTTGCCCGGGGCGCCTGCGCCAGGGCCCACGACAAGTGGGTGATCTTCGCCGGCGGCCAGAAGCAGACCCACATGGACATGCTGCCGTACGGCTGCGACGGGTACATGTCGACCTTCATCAAGTTCAAGCCGGACGTAGCCCACGCCTACTGGGCCGCCATAGAGCGCGGAGACCTCGATGCGGCCACGGACGTCATCGCGCGCTACGACATGCCCTTTTTCGACTATCTGTACAACACCTTCCCGGCGGGCGGCGACGCGGCGCAGCACGCCGTCCTGGAACTGGCCGACATCTGCGGCCGCTGGCGGAGAAGTCCCCTGCCCGATCTCTCGGACGCGGAGATGGAGCGACTGAAGGGATTCCTGATGGACGGCGATATGCTTTAATGGATACTCGCCCATGCAAATAGGCTATACGACCTGGGGCATGCCCAACATCCCCGTGGACCAGGCCCTGTCGTTCCTGCACGACGTGGGTTTCGACGCAGTGGAATTGACAGTACTGCCGAACTATACGACGGCCGTGGACGGGCTCGACGCCGGTGAACGGCGGCGCATCAAGGCGCTCTGTGCCGGATACGGCCTGGCCATGCCCGCCGTCGCTGCCCACCGCTCGCTCCTCGAAGAGGACCCCGATGCCCATCGCGAGAACATGCGCCTGCTGAAACGGGCCGTCGACCTGTGCGCGGAATGGAGCGACGGCCGCGGCGCACCGGTCCTGGACACGGTAATGGGCGGCGCCCCGGAAGACTGGGAAACCAGGCAGGACTTCATTTTCGAACGGGTCCGGGATCTGGTGGATTACGCGGCGGCCAGCGGCGTGGTGATCGGCATGGAAGCCCACGTAGGATGCGCCCTGGACACCGCGGAGAAATCCATCCAGCTCGTGGAAAGCATGGACTCGCCCCACCTGGGGCTCAATTTCGACATCAGTCACTTCGACGTCCTGGGCATGCCCATCGAGGATGCGGTCCGGCTCATGGCGCCCCACGCGGTCCATACCCACGTCAAGGACCAGCGGGGCCGCGTACCCGATTTCGAGTTTCTCGTGCCAGGAGAGGGCGATTTCGATTTTCTGGCCTACCTGCGCGCCATGCATGCTGCCGGATACGAGGGTTCCATCACCGCGGAGGTCAGCAACATGGTGCAGAGGAAACCGGGATACGACCCCTTCGAAGCGGCCGCCCTGTGTTTCCGGACCCTGGAGAAAGCCTTCGCCGAAGCCGGCGTGCCCCGGCCGTGAATATGCGGCGCGTCATTTGAAAACCCGCGAATGAAAGGAAGAACATGGAATACCGCTATCTGGGCAAGACCGGCCTGCAGGTGTCGCCGATCTGCCTCGGCACGGCCTTCCGGGGCGCGATCGACGAGCACGCCGGCATCCGGGTGATCGAGACGGCCCTCGACCTGGGGTGCAACTTCATCGACTCGGCGTTCTACGGGGAGGGGAGGTCCGAGAAGATCATCGGGAAAGCGCTCAAGGGCCGGCGCGAACAGGTCGTGCTGTGCACCAAGATCTTCGGCACCGCGGGCAAGGGGCCCAACTACACGGGGCTTTCACGGTTCAACCTGATGCAGGGCGTGGAGAAAAGCCTGAAACGGCTGCAGACCGACTATATCGACCTCTACCTGGCCCACAGTTTCGACCCGGTCACGCCGCTCGAGGAAACCCTTTCGACCTTCGACGACCTCGTGCGCCAGGGCAAGGTCCGGTACATCGGCTGCAGCAACTGGCCGGTGTACAAGGTGGTGGATGCCCTCTGGACCAGCGACCGGCGCAACCTGGAACCCTTCGTCTGCCTGCAGTACAACTACAGCCTGCTGGCCCGGTGGGAGACGGAGCTCGAGCTCATGCCCATGGCCAGAGACCACGGGCTCGGGCTCATGTGCTACAGCCCGCTCGCCATCGGCCTGCTGACCGGCCAGTTCCGCCGCGGGGCCGTACCGCCCGAGAACAGTCCCTGGGGGAAGAACCCCCGTCCGGGACTGAGCCGCTCACAGTATCCTTTCGACGAGGCCATGACCGACAAGCTGGACGGCATCGTGCAGACGCTGATTGACGTGGGGGAAAAGTACGGGAAGTCGCCGGCCCAGGTGGCGCTGGCCTGGATCCTGGACCACGAAGAGGTGACGGCGCCCATCATCGGTCCGGATTTTCCCGAGCAGGTCGAGGAGTCCTTTGGGGCCATGGGATGGACGCTCGATCCGGAGGACCGCACCTTGCTGGACGAGGTCTCCGCTCCGGACCTTCCGGGGAAATACGCCTGAGTTCGACGTAAGGATGGCGCCGGCCTGCCCGCGTCGGAATCCCGATCCGGCCAGACGGCTCGCCCGTTATGGACGCCTTGCCTGTTATGGACGCCGGCCCGTCAGCCGAAGGGTTCGTCCCGGTTCCCGGCAGGCGGCTTGCGCTTCTTCGCTTCCACCCTGGTGGCGTTGTAGATGGCTCGAATGCGGCGGAACTTCTGCGCGACGAGCGCGATGAAAACCACCAGGATCACGCCCAGTACGACCTGGTAAAGCGGGTTTTCCCAGCCCAGTATAACCGGCCAGAGCGCGAGGATGGCGAGGATGGTGAAGCCCGCTTCGAGTTTTTCTTTTGTTGTCATAACCGACGTCTCTCTTCCGGAATCCGACGTCTCTCTTCCGGGTCCACGGCCAATCAGAAATCGAATTCCACTTCCACCAACCGGTTCTCTCTCGAGGCCGTCTCACACCCCTCGATGAGTTGTATCGGACCCTTCGCCCATTCCCCCGTGATCTCCAGGGGCAGGCCGGCGAGCAGGTGATCGGCCACGTTCTTGTAATAACCTTGCCAGTTATGTCCCCGGTCATAGGGTTTCACTTCGACGACGCGGTGGCGGCCGTCGGCCGAGGCCATGGTCACCGTACCCGCGCCGTCCCCGCCTTCCATGACGATCGATCCGGCGGTTCCCTGGACGGTCCACATGGGCCTGCGGGACGCATGGATAGATGAGGTTATGAACTGCGCCTCGACGCCGGAATCGAAACGGGCGTAGGCCCGGCAGTAGTCCTCGTTGGTGTTGCTGTGCCAGACCCGCTTCATGTAGTTCCCGTAGAGCGTCGCCCGCTTGTTGATCCGGTTGCCCTGTCCGTCGAACCGCGGCACCAGTTGCAGGATCTTCTCGAAATTGTGGGCGCCCCAATCGTACATCGCCCCGCCGGAAACCGGCTTGTGGGACCGCCACGCCTGGCCCGGCAGGCCGTACCCCACCAGAGCGCTTTCAATCGAATAGACCTCGCCGATATCGCCCCGGTCGACGATCTCCCTCATCGAAAGGATGTCCGGATCCCAGTGCCGGTTATGGTACACCGAGATCATGACGCCCTGGTCCCTGGCCAGGCCGATCAGTTCGTCCGCCTCGGAAACCTTGACCGTGAAGGGCTTCTCCGTGATGACATGCAGGCCCGCTTCAAGCAGCGGCTTCGCCACGGACGCGTGGTAGGCGTGGGGCACGATGACGATGGCGAGGTCGACGAGCCCGCTTCCGGCCATCTCCCCGGCATCCTCGAACATGGGCATGTCCTCGCCCTGCTCTTCACGCGCCGCTTCCAGCCGGGCGGGGTCCCGGTCGCAAACCGCCCCCAGTTCGAACCCCTGCGTCGCGGCGATCTGCTCGCTGTGGTGCCTCCCCATGCCGAACAACGGTCCGTATCCCACCAGCCCGATCCGGACGGGCGATCCGTCGGTCATCCCGCACACGTAACGTAGCCCCTTGATCAACTGGTCCTGGAAGTCGGCATGGACGAAGGTGCGGTTGTCGTGGCCGAGGGCGGTGTAGAACACCCGTCCCTTTCCGTAATCCCGCAGGTAGCCCAAAGGCTGGCGTTCGAGTTTCCAGATTCCGTGCTGGAACCACCTGAGCGGCGCCTCCGTCTTGATGTCCATGTTGTAGCATTCGTCCTGCACACGGAAACTCCGGCTCATGCGCGGCAGGATGTCGTCGAAGGCCGGATCGATTTCCACGTCGAAGTCGCCCAGCGGATCGTGGCCGATGAACTCGGTGCCGATCATCTCGATGTAATCGGCGTACTGCGCCAGTCCCGCGTTCGCGGTGTGCACGGCCAGCAGTCCGCCGCCGTTCCGCACGTATCCGGTGATCCCCTTTTCCTGGTCCCGGGTCAGTTCTCCGGACGCGATGTAGAGCGCCACGGCATCATAAACCGACGGGTCGCAGAGCGCATTCCGGTCGTCGGTGACGTCCAGGGTGAACTGCGAAGCGCCGTTCACGAGCCGCTCGAACATGGCGGCGAACTGGCTGAACGGTGGACTGTGCGCGTTGATCAAGAGCAGTATGCGTTTCACGGCGGTCCCTTCTCAGGCGGGTGGAAGAGTAGTAGGCTTCAGGCTGCCGCCTGCCGTTCGGCGTCCAGCGTGACCCGGATGCCGAACCGCAGATAGCCCAGGGAAAGCAGTACGCATGCCGGCCACCAGAACCAGTCCGGCAGCGGAGATTCCATGAGCATGTGCACGGTGTCCAGCACGACGGCCGGCGTGACGGCGATGATGGCCAGGTTCAGGAGCGTACGGTACGGCAGCGCTCCTCCGGTTGACGCCGTGAAAAAGGATGCCACGTAGGCGTACAGCAGCGTCTGCACGGTCCGGTACGCGTAGGACAGCACGAGCAGTATGGGGAATAGCAGTGTATTGACCAGGGAGCGGGTCCAGTCGGCGATCACGTACAGGTCTTCCCGGGTCAGCGTCTCCGGTGGTCCGTCCGGCAGGGACGTAACGTCGACCTGGTCGCCCTCTCCCCGGATGAATATCTGGGTGCGCGTTACCAGCACCGGCGCCTCGGTGTCGTCCAGGCTGGTGTACTGTCCGGTGGGGTCGATGACGGCCAGCACCGTCCCGTCCCGGTCACGCAGGAGCGTCGGCCGGGACGAGGACGAGGACAGTTCGCCGCCGGACAGACTGAGATCGGGGACCTGGTCGATATAAAATGGGGCTTCCCGACTGACCCATTCATCCACCTGGCTCTGCGTCTGGAGGGTGAAGGGAATCCAGGTCAGCGCCAGCAGCAGGAGGAGGTACAGAAAGGTACGGTTGCGCCAGTGACGGGCTGCATCCTCGTAAATCGCCCCGTCGTAGAAGGCCATCCAGAGTGGATGCAGAATACTGAATCGACGCATGGCAAAATCCTAAACCGAACTGGCTACCGAGCCGTCCGACCTGAGCAACGTGTTCGCGGTATTCATCGGGGTAAAAACCGCTCCCTCCAGCCGTTCGTCGTCCAGTTCCACACCTAGGCCCGGGTCCCGGGGAATCGGGATGTAACCGCCTTCCCGGCGTATATTGGTCCGGTACAATTTGCTGGCTTCCGATTCATCGCCCATGCTGTACTCCTGGGTCACGAAATTGGGGATGCTGGTATCCAGGTGTACGGAAGCGGCGGTGATGAGGGGCGTCAGGAAATTGTGCGTCACGACGGCGCAGTGGTGGGCCTCGGCGATGGCCGCGATCTTCTTGCAGTGGGTCAGGCCGCCGGCGAGGGCCACGTCAGGCCGCACGTATTGCGGTCCCCCGTGGGCCAGGAGTTCCTGGAATTCCCAGATGGTATTCAGGCGTTCTCCGTTCCCGACGGGGATCCCGATTCTCCGGGCGATTTCGCCCTGGGCCATGATACTGTCGATCTGGATGGGGTCCTCGATGAAATAGAGGTTGAATTCGGTCAACGCGTTGGCCAGGGGCATGGCGGTCAGCGGCGTCAGCTTGCGGTGGACCTCCACGATGAGATCCATGTCGGGACCGCCGCCTTCGCGGGCTGCCGCGACGAGATCCCGTGCGGTGCGGATCATCCGGTCGAGGGCCATGTCCTGGTAGCCGCCCGGCAGGGGATCGAACTTGAGCGCCGTGAAGCCCTCCGACGCCGCGTTCCTGGCGGATTCGAGCATGGCCTCCGGGGTGCCGCCGCCGCCCAGCAGGTGCAGCCTGACCCGGTCCCGGCAGTTTCCGCCGAGCAGTTCCCATATCGGTACGCCGAAGTGCTTGCCCTTGATGTCCCACAGGGCGATGTCGACGGCGCTGACGGCCCCGGACAGGGCGCTTCCCCGGAAGGGCGACATGCGGTAGAGATACTGCCAGTGATGCTCGATGCGGAACGGATCCTGCCCGACCAGGTAATCCTTGAACCGTTCCACGATCTGGTGCACGGCTTCGGGATATCCCCAGCAGGCCGTCTGTCCGACCCCGGTGAGCCCGCTGTCGGTCCGGACGCGGATGACGTATCCGCCGCCGATGAAGTACGAGGTGATGTCTTCTATTTTCACGTCGGAAACCTCTCATTACGCCGATGCGGGTATGATCCCGGCGCCTGGCAGTGACCCCGGATCAGCATGCGGTTGCCCTTCGGATCAGTAGCTGCCGGTAGCTGCCAGTAGCTTTCGGATAGACCCCTACCAAGTAAGCGGTGTTCCATCCACCCCGCAACCAGAAATCGGCGTCGCGGTCTGTGAACCCTCAAAATACAGTTTTTACTTGAAGACCCCCTTGCGTCCTCTGTATACTCTGATTACAGATTCTTCACAATTCGCTGTTTTTCCAGGCCCCTGGCCCGGTCCGGCGCGGCGGTGTCCGCCGTATATTCCTTACCGTCGGAGCGTGCCAGAGGTATCAATCAGGAGATTCACCATGATTACGGAAGAGTCCGGTTTAAACTTCGATCCGAAGTTCGAGGATCCCGAAAAGCTTAAAGCGTTGTCCCGACGCGGGTTTATGGGCCGGATCGCGGGCGGTCTCGCCGCCGGGACAGCCCTCCTGTCCATGGCCGGAAAGGCCGGGGCGAAGCCGCCGATGCCCGAAGACCACCTCCCGGAACCCGACGACGTGGCCTACTGGAACTGGGTGGCCGACCAGTACATCATCCGCGATGGCGTTTCCTTCATGAACACCGGGACGCGTGGACCGTCCCCGGGACCTGTGCACCGGGCGCAGATCGCCGCGCTGGAAGGCGCCAACACGGATTACAAGAGCTACACAAGCTACGTATACAACAGCGACTTCCGGGCACAGATGCGGGAGAAGATGGCGAAGTACCTCGGCTGCAAGTCGAACGAGGTCGCCTTCACCAACAACACGACCGAAGGCATGGTCTTCGGCACCTTCGGCATCGACATGGAACCGGGCGACGAGATCGTGACGACCAATCACGATCATTCCAGCGGCGTGCAGCCCATCAACCTCCGGGCGGTCCGCCAGGGGACGAAGACCGTCATGATCGACCTGTCGTCCCCCGAGTACCACCCGCCGGACAGTCCCGACGCGCTGCTCAAGGCCTTCGAAGCCGCCATCACGCCGCGCACGAAGATGCTCAGCTTCTGCCACATCAACTACGGCGACGGGCTCGTCCTCCCCGTAAAGGAAATCTGCGAAATGGCCCGGTCGAAGGGCATCATCACGCTGGTCGACGGGGCGCAGCCGCCAGGCATGCTCGACCTCAATATGTACGACCTGGGTTGCGACATGTACGCGGGACCGTGCCACAAGTGGATGATGGCGTCCATGTACACGGGCTTCTTCTACGTCAAAGAGGACATCCTGGACCAGGTATGGCCGACCCTGTACGCCGGTCCGGTGAACGGCCTGACCATGTATGGGCAGGAACCCACGGGCTTCGCCAAGATTTACTACGACGAGTACCTGGCGGGCGCCTCCAAGTTCGAGCTGCGAGGTTCCTCCAACGCCCCGGCCCGCGTCGCCATCGACGCCGCGCTGGATTTCCACAACATGATCGGACCGGCCGCCATCGAAAGCCGTAACCGCTACCAGGCCGTGCGCGTGGCCAACGCCCTGCGCAATATGGACGGCGTGGACGTATACAGTTCGCCCGATCCCCGCATGAGCGCGGCGCTCGTCTCGTTCAAGGTCAGCGGCGTGGGTACGCGCGATCTCAACGACATGCTTTGGGACCGCCACCGTATCTATATCCGGAACGTCACGCACGATGAGATCAACTGGGACGCCAACCGGACGTCGATGCATGTCATGGTGACCGACGCGCAGACCGACCAGTTCATCGGCGCCATCGAGGAGATCGCGAAGGAGAAGCGCCTGTAATTTTGAACGATCAGCTCCACAGGGAGGCGTAATGGCCTATCTGCGTCATCTCGCACTGCGGTGCCGGGACGTGTCGATCTCGCAGCGTTTCTACGAGGATGTGATCGGCTTTACTTTTGTCGGCCGGCGGGGCAACGGCGAAGCCGTCGATCTCAGCGACGGCACCGCCAACATCACGCTGCTGCCCCATGACGATCCATCGCGGCCCACGCTCGAGGAAGGAGAGGAGTATATCCACTTCGGCGTGCTGGTAGACGATCTCCACGCCGCCTGGCACAGGGTCCGGAACTGGGGTGCCGAAGCGCCGAAAACAGTGAAGGGCCGGGACGCCATCTCCTCCGATACCCCGCCGGAGATCGCTTTCAAGGCCATCGATCCCGACGGCAACATTGTCGACATCTCCGGTGACCGGGACGAGTGGCGGGGCGTGAAGATATGATCAAGGGTTGATTCCCCGGATTCGATCAACCTCCTATGCGTATGTTCAGATCGGCCGCCCTTTCCATTGACAAGTCCGTCGCGAGGGCGGCCGATTTGTTTGATTTCTCCCGTGGACGCATCCCTCCCGGCACCCTCACAGCCGCCCTCTGGCCGGGCCTGGTCCGGTCCCTGGTGCGCCAGTTCAGTCAAGGCGTGGCCGGGGTTACCGGAACGAACGGCAAGCATACGACCTGCCGGATCCTGGCCGCGATTCTGCAGCAGGCCGATGCCCGGACGCTCTACCCCGAAGACATCGCCCCATCCCTCGACGAAGTGGTCTCCACCCTGGTCCGGGCGACCGATCACCGCGGCAGGATCCATGCGGACTACGGCGTGTTCGGATTCGAGACCGGCACGCTCGATCGGGCGATCAGGGTATGCAATCCCGGCACGCTCGTACTGAACAACCTGTACGACGACGAATCGGCGCAGGGGGTTGACCGCGCTGCCCTGATCGGGAAATGGTGCGACTGGTTCGGCACCATGACCGCCCGACAGCACATCCTCGTCAATGCCGACGATCCGGTCCTCTGCGGCGGATTCACGCAGGGCGTGCCGCCCCGGTTGACCTATTACGGTGTGGAGGATGAACGCCTGCACCTTGCGGATGCCGCCAGCCCCGAGGTGCCGTGCCCCCGGTGCGGCGTTCCCCTGGCCTACCGGATCACCAGCCTGGCCCACCTGGGTGACTATGCCTGCGAAGGTTGCGGTTGGGAAAGGCCGCTGCCCACCGTATACGCGATCGATGTGGATCTGGGACCGGATGAAACGAACTTCCGGCTCATCACGCCGCGGGGCCCCCTGGACGTGCGCCTCCGCCTGTCCGGGCTGCACAACGTATACAACGCCGCGGCGGCCGCGGCGGCCGCGTTATCTCTCGGCCTGAGTCCCGTGACGATACGCAAAGGCCTCGAATCCGTGAGGTCCACCGGAGGACGGGACGAACGGGTGGTGATTCATGACCGGGAAGCCCGCCTGATGACGATCAAGAACAGGACCTCGTTCCTTGAAGCGCTCAGGACCTGCCAGCTGGACCGACATCGGGGCCACTTCCTGTTCCTGCTGGACGAGGCCGTTCGGGGCGGACGCAACGCTCCGTGGATCGTGGACGAAGACCTGGAAGGCATGGTGAACTTCTCGAGGTCCGTGCACGTGGCCGGCGCGGGCGGCGCACACCTGGCCCTGATGGACGAGCAGATAGACGCGGAGGACATGGCTTCGGCCGTGGACGTCAGCGACGTGTTTCACGACATCATGCGGCGGCTCACCCCGGGCGACCGCCTGTGGGTCCTCGCGACCGAAGGCGCCATGTACGCGGTCAGACGGGAACTGAGGGACATGGGGATCATCTGAGCGCGACCGCAAGTGCTGGGTCGGCCGCAAGCGCGAGCGCGACCGTCAGTTCCAGGGCGGCCGGTCGCACCCTTTGAACGGGTAGTGATCGCCGGACCTGAACTGGGGGAGCGGAGGATAGTTATTGATTCCGTCCACGGCCTTACCCCGGCACAGGTAAGCGGGGAAGTTCTCGCGCTTGATGCGCGTGGTCGTGGGTATATACCGGAGGGTCAGTCCGCACCGGCGCCGGTCGGACAGGTTGGCCTTCGAACCGTGTATCAGGTAGGGATCGTGCAGGGATACGCCGCCCGCCGGCACGACGACATCGACCGCCTCGGATTCATCCACGTTCACATCCAGTTCCGAACTCAATACGTTATCCCCTTCGGTTCTACGGTGCCGGTACAGATTCTGGCCCCTGTGGCTGCCGGGTATGACCCGCATGCAGCCGTTCTCCGGGGTCGAGTCGTCCACGGCCAGCCAGATGGTAATGACTTCCATGGGCTCCAGCGGCCAGTAATTCCCGTCCTGGTGCCACAGCACCGGCTGCCCGTCCCCGGGCGGCTTGCTGATGTAATGGGCCGCGAAGAGCGCGATGTCGGGTCCCAGAAAGGGTTCGATGACGTCGATGAGCCGGGAATCGGTGCAGAGGCGAATCCAGAACGGATCGTCCACGATGAGGTGGTGATGGTACTGCTCCGGCCGGACGTCGGGGTACTTCTCTCCCATCCACTCGACATGGCCCTGGGCCTCGGCGGTCAGGCCGCCGTCGATGACCCTGGGCAGGACGACGTAACCGTCTTCTTCATACCGGCTTACGATATCGGCACCGTTCAACCCACACCTTCCCGCTGTTCGTGTTCGATCTGATATCTGTCCTACTATAATTATCCAGTAATTAGGACAGCGTCAACCGGTCTTCCCCCGGGCACCGGTTTTAAGGTTTCCGTCGCCGATCTGAAGGGATCAAAACACAAGCCCCCAGCCGAAACCGGGGGCCTGTATATAAAATAAAAAAGGCGGAGAACGGGAAACCGGCCAACAAATGCCGACTCGAAGCACGATGTCAACCGCGAGTCGTCTCCCGGTCCCTCACTGAATATATACATCTTCGCCGGCGCGGCGTCAAGCGCAAATACCAGGCCGGAAAGCCGGACTTTAATCTCCCGCGAAAACCGAGCGGGCCGTCTTCGTCCACAAAAGAACAGAATGGTTGACACCCCTCCGGGGACTGTGTATTTTGTTGGTTCCCACTATGCTGTGTACTACCTTGACAGAAACGCGTACGCACGTCGGCAGATCAGCTTGTCCGTGATGTACAGACAGGAGAATCCGATGAGTTCTGACCAATTCGACTTTGCCATTGCCATAGGCGGCGCCGCGGGCCAGGGTATCGCCACACCGGGCAACGTGCTCGCCCGGATTTTCATTCGCCGCGGACTGCATCTCAACGCCTACAATGCCTACCAGTCGATCATCCGGGGCGGTCATATTTTCCTCACGATGAGGATCAGCGATCATCCGGTCCACAACCACGGCGATAAGCTCGACCTGCTGGTCTGCCTGAACCAGGATACGATGGACCGGCACCTGGGCCTCATGGGACCCGGCACGCGGGTCCTCTACAACAGCGACACGATCACGCCCGGTACCCCGGAGGACGGCGTGCACCTCTGCCCGCTGCCCATCAACGAACTGACCGACAACAACCGCAACAAGCTCGTGCAGAACACCGTTGCGCTCGGGACGATCCTCTACCTGCTCGACGTGGACTTCCAGATCCTGGAAGACATCATCACCATGCAGTTTCAGCGCAAGGGGCAGGAAGTGGTCGACGAGAACGTGGGCGTGGCTCGCGCGGGATACGACTACGCAGCTGCGCACTTCGAACCCTTCACGCAGTCCCTGCCCTCCGGCGGCAAGCCGCTTGCCGTATGGACGGGCAACGACGCGCTGGCCATGGGCGGCGCGTCCGCCGGGGTCAAGTTCTACTGCGCCTATCCCATGAGTCCCTCCACGGGCGTCCTCCACTGGATGGCGCAGAACGCGCGGGAACTGGGCATCATGGTGCGCCAGGTCGAAGACGAGATCGGCGTGGCCAACATGGCCATTGGCGCGGCCCACGTGGGCTGCAGGTCCATGTGCGCCACATCGGGCGGCGGTTTCGCCCTGATGACCGAAGCCGTGGGCAGCGCGGCCATGATGGAAATCCCGGTCGTCTTTATCGACGTGCAGCGCGCCGGCCCATCCACGGGCGTGCCGACCAAGACGGAGCAGGGCGATCTCTGGCAGATCCTCGGCGCGAGCCAGGGCGATTTCGAGCGGTTCATCGTGGCGCCGACCGATGCGCTGGACGCCTTCAATACCGTACCCGAACTGTTCAACCTGGTGGATCAGTTCCAGTGCCCGGGCATCGTGATATCCGATCTGCTGATCTCCGAAGGCACCTTCAGCGTCGACCCGGACGCCATCGACATGCAACCCGGAATAGACCGGGGCGACCTGATTACGGAGTCCGGAAACGGCGCGAGCGACATCCCGACGGGTTCGCAGCTCTCCAACGGGCACGGCCTCATCGGTGCACCGAGCAACGGTTACCTGCGGTACGAGAACACGGAAAGCGGGATATCTCCCCGCGCGCTGCCGGGGGTGGAGGGATACGCCCACGTGGTGGCCACCGACGAACACGATGAAGACGGCGTCCTGGTCAGCGACGAGTTCACCAATCCCCACAAGCGGCGCAAGATGGTGGAAAAGCGGGCCCGCAAGTTCAAGAACGTCGCGGAGCGCATCGACCCGCCGGCGCTCTCGGGTTCGAGCGCCGAAGATGCCGAGATCACGCTCATTGGCTGGGGATCGACCCTCGGCGTGATCAGGGAGGCGGTGGAGATACTGAACCGCGAGGGCGTCGCCGTGAACCACCTGCCGATCAAGTGGATCGTCCCCCTGCACGTGGACGCCATCCAGGAGGTTTTCGACAAGGCGAAAAAGACCGTGATCGTGGAAAACAATCATTCCGGCCAGTTCCATCGGTACCTGCGCAGCGAGACCGGGCTTTCGGCCGACGGCCACATCCGGAAGTACGACGGCGAGCCGTTCATGCCCCATCATATCGTGGACGGCGTCCGGGAGCTGCTGGCCGGAACGACGGACATCTTCGTGCCCTATCAAGAAGTCATCGTCTAAGGAGTCTTCAACATGTCAGTGGAAACTTTACCACGCGAGGAAGTGGAAGCGAAACCGGTAGCGCCGTTGAAAGCGAAGGACTTCAAGGGCAAGGTGGATCCGGACTGGTGTCCCGGATGCGGCGATTTCGGCGTGCTGAGCAGCCTGCAGCGGGCCTGCGTGAACCTGGGTTTGCGGCCCCATGAGATCCTCACGATCAGCGGGATCGGCTGTTCCTCGAATTTCCCGGGGTTCTTCAACTCCTACGGCATGCATACGCTGCACGGACGTGCCCTGGCCGTGGCCACGGGCGCGCAGATGGCGAACCACGAACTCACCGTGTTCGTCACGGGGGGAGACGGCGACGGCTACGGGATCGGTGGGAACCATTTCACCCACACGGCGAGGCGGAACGTCGACCTGACCTATATCGTCATGGACAACCAGATCTATGGTTTGACCACGGGACAGGTATCCCCTACCAGCAGCATCGACATGCGGACCAAGAGCACACCCTTCGGCAGCGTGGAAGCGCCGGTGAACCCCATCACGGCGGCGATCATGAACGGCGCGACCTTCGTGGCCCGGGCTTTCAGCGGCGACGCCCGCCACCTGACCGGGCTCATCGAACAGGCCATCCAGCACCGCGGCTTTGCGCTGATCGACGTATTCAGCCCTTGCGTCACGTTCAACAAGGACAACGACTACCCCTTCTTCAAGCAGCGCGTCAAGAAGCTGGAGGACGAAGGACACGATCCCGGAGACTGGAAGACGGCCTGCGAGAAGGCGATGATCTGGGGAGACGAGATCTACACCGGGCTGTTCTTTCAGAAGAAGGGCGCGCCTACGCTGGGTGACCAGGAGCCGGTGCTGGACGAAGGCGGCGCGATCGCGCGGCGCGACCTGGGGATCAGCCAGGAGCAGTCCGACCGGATCATCAAGCGCATGATGTAGCGGGATAAGACGTTGACGCACCGGGTTGAAGCCGCGGTAACCGGTTGATGCCGCGATTCAGATGAAGGGGATCTCCTGCAGTTCCCGGTGCGCGGCGCGGTAGAGGGGAACCGTCGGGGCGTGCTCTGACGGGCGTTCCCCGCCGGTGACTTCGATCATGTCCAGTGACAGGACCTTGTCGCTGAAACTCCCCGATTCCAGCTTTTCACCCAGCCCCTGTTCATATACGCACTGCAGTTCCGCCATAGTGAATTCACCGGGAAGCAGTAGCAGCGCGATATTCGTGTAATTCAGTTTGGCCGCGATCCTGTCCGTGCAAACCTTCAGAATCTCATTGTGATCGTACGCCAGCGGCGGGGTGTCATTGACGTAGAACCATTCCCCCGTGCGGTACTTGTCCACCGGTTCAAAGGGCTCGCCCGGGCGGTCGGGAAACCCCATGTAGGCTGTCGAGATCGTTCGTCTCTTGGGATCCCGGTCTATGGCGGAGAAAGTGTAGACCTGCTCGAAGTAGGCGCTTGACCGGCCCGTTGCCTCGCGATAGGCGCGCCGTACCGCCGCCTCCAGGTCTTCCGTTTCGAGCACCAGGGTCCCGGGCAGCGAATAGCGGCCCACGAAGGGTTCGATTTTCAACTCGACCAGGTAGACGAGCAACTTGCCGTCGAGAAATCGAAAAATGCCCAGGTCCGTAGCCGCGTATGGTTTGGTCGGAATCATCGCATGGTCATGTTTGCATCGTTTGGAAGGGTGTGGCAAGAGAAAAATGGGTGGAAGCGCAGGTAGTCGGGAGCGCAGGTAGTCAGGAGCGGTTTGCGCCTGCGCGAAGGGAGCCGTTACACCTTCTATGGACCTGGATGTCCTGAAAACCGTCGTGCAACTCGTGTCCGGTGCGCTGATCGGCGCCTGCATCGGCATGACCGGCATCGGTGGCGGAGTCCTCCTGCTACCCGTTCTCACGCTGGGATTCGGCCTTCCGTCCACGGTGGCGGTGGGCACCGCCCATCTTTATTCCTGCCTCTGCAAGCTCCCGGCCGTGTTCTTCCATTTCAGGCAGGGGACCATCCGGTTCCGCACTTCGGCGTATTTCCTGGTGGGCGCGGTGCCCGTCTCCGTGACCGTCGCCCTCTGGATCACGGGATACGCCGGCGACATGGATCCGACCGACCCGGCCTGGCACGAACTCCAGACGAATCTACGCCAGTTCATCGCGGCGGTGGTCATCCTGTCAGGCCTGCTGATCCTGTGGCACACGTTCGTGCGGCCGGTTTCCCGCGCGGTAAAGGACCGGGCGGCCCAGGAGGAGGGCCAGGCTGTCCATCGGATTTCCGCACGGGTCACGGGTGCAAAGATCGTCCTCGCAGTGGCGCTAGGTGCTGTCATCGGCGGGTTGATCGCCTCCACCTCGGTGGGGAGCGGCATCCTGATCGTACCGCTGATGATCATCGTCTACCGCCTCACCGCGGTGGACACGGTGGGCTCGTCGATCTTCATCGCGCTGGTGCTGACGCTCATGGGTTCGATCATCTACGCCGGCAGCAGCCAGCTGGATCTCGCCATCGCCGTGACCATGGCGGCGGGATCGCTGGTGGGTGTGCCCCTGGGCGTGCGGATGTCCCGCAGGGTCCCGGAGCGATACTTGCAGATCACCATCACCGGCCTGGTGCTGGTTGCGGGATTGATTATGCTGACAGGGGGATGACGGGGAATCAGGGCGAAGAGAATACATCGTTCAACATCCCACTCAGGCGAATACCGGCCTGCAGCAGCCGTTTTTTCACGCCGTCGTTGTGCCTGAAGATGTAGTCGTAACCCAGGTAGGGTGTACTGGTGGAACGGGAATCGCCGTGGTCGTATACGGCCGGGAGCATGCTTCGCGACTCCCGTGCCCAGTCCCATACGGTGGAACGGCGCCATGCCTCGATCTCGCCGGGTTCCGCGTGTCCGAAGAACCGGACCCATTCCGTGAAGCTCAACCGCTGGTATTCGACGAGGTGCTCGTCCCAGACCGTGTGGAGGTTGGTGTTTTCACCGAACCACCGGACCCGGACGTCGTTGCCTCCCCGGTCGCTCGCATAGCCCGCGTGCAGGGGTTGATGAATGTCGCCCACGAAGTGCACCAGGAATCTCAACGCGTCCACTCGTTCCTTCTTGCCCGCTCCGCGGTCCCTCAACACCCGCTCGAACCGCAGAATGGCCTCGATTACATCGCCGCTCGGGCTCTTATGCGCCTTTTCTATGGACTGGCCCGGCGGTGCATTGACATAGTGCCAGGGCGAAGCATGGCGCCAGGCGGGGTCGGACTTGATCTCGTCGGCCCAGGTGCTGACCTGCGCCAGCGATGCGCGGCCGATGAGTTCGGAGATGCCCTCCCGCGCAGCGTCCGTGAGGTGATTCTCGGCGATCCGGCCCACGATGCGGTGGCCGTTCGGCCCCCAGGCCGCGGCCGGCAGGGACCCGCACAACAGGAGGATCGAAGCGATGGCGATTCGTGCAGTGCGCATGAGCGGTTCTCCCGTGTGCGTTCAGGGTACGTAGGAAGATCCCGGATCCGTGGGAGGCGGCGGCCAGTGCAGCCCCCGCTGGCCGGACAGGCCCCGGTTGGGCGGCAGCGTGTACTCGCGGTCCGGCAGGCCGGTCAGTTCTCCGTTATGGACCCATGCCGGGTCCAGGTCGGCCAGTTGGTCCACCAGCCGTGCCTTCAGACGGGCCACGATCCGCGTGTGTTCCGACGAGCGCGCCAGATCGCGGCGTTCTTCCGGGTCTTGCTCGAGGTCGAATAACTGCGTTCGGTTGCCCACGGGATAGTAGATCAGCTTGTGCCGGCCGTCGTGCATCATGCGCGTGGCCTGGGCGTTTTCGCCGCACTCGCCGTAAAGGTATTCGCGTTTCTCGTCGCCCGCCATGGAAAGGCCTTCGACCGAGTCCGGGACATCGATTCCCGCGAGGTCCAGCAGTGTGGGCATCACGTCCTGCCAGCCCACGAGCCGGTCGTCGGTGCGGTTGTGTCCGACCCGGTCGTCGCCAGGCGGACCCACAAGTATCATGGGTACGTTGGCCGATTGCTCGTAATACAGGCGCTTCGCCCACAGGCCGTGATCGCCCAGCATGTCCCCGTGGTCGGCCGTGAAGAGCACGATCGTGTTGTCGATCAGGCCTTCCTCCCGCAACGTGCCGATCACCACGCGCAACTGGTGGTCGATGTGGGTACAAAGCGCGTAGAACGCCCTTCTCGCCCATGCGACCTGGGCATCGCTCATCCCGCAGTTATTACCCCGGACCGCCTTCAGCGCATAGGGCAGGTCGTCGCGGTTCTCCGCCCAGTCGCCGTGGTACGGCTCGCCCGGATCCTCGTCGCGATATAGGTCCAGGTAGCACTGCAACGGGGTCAGCGGAGGGTGGGGATGGCAGTAGGACAGGTACCAGAATCCCGGCCTTGTCGGATCGCGGCGCCGTATCATCCGGGCCATCTGGCGTGTGGTCCAGTTAGTCACGTGCATGGCCTCGGGCAGATGCCAGGGCCGCTGGCCGTAATCGTTGTTGCTCATGCCGTGGGTGAATCCTTCCCCGGCGTAACCGTTCTCACCGAGAAAAGCCTCGTAGTCGTCCAGGGCGCCGATGTTCGGACGGCCCTCTTCGGCCAGGATCACGTCATCGAACCCGATCCGGTCCCGCTGCGGGTATACGTGCAGCTTGCCCACGGCGTAGGCCTGGTATCCGTTGTCCCGGAAGGTCTGGGCCACGGTGGGTACCGGCGGCATGGGGTTGTCGACCTTGAAGACACGGTCGCCGTGCGTTGCCGTGGTCGTGCCGGTCATGATCGTCCTGCGGGCGGGAATGCACACCGGGCATTCGCTGTAGGCCCGCGTATACCTCACGCCGCTGCGGGCGAGGGTGTCCAGGGTGGGAGTCTGGATCACCGGATGTCCCGCGTGACCGAACAGCCTGCCCGGCCAGTGATCGGTACAAACGAGCAGTACGTGGGGAGATGACGGCATGGTGCTCCCGTACAAAACATACTTCGAGTGCAAGCGTGTCGAACGAATACCACAATATACCACACGCGCTGCCCAGTGTCCACCAGTACCGGCGATTACAAACTATGCATTTTCGTTGACGAATCGTGTTGACAGGTTATATTATATCTGTATATACGGTTTTTAGGTTATAGTCGATGCTATCGGACGCGAACCGTCGTGATGCTACCGAGAAAGAGCCGCCGGACATGGGTCGACGCGCAGGTGCTGCCGGGTTCGAACCTTATTACTGGTGCGCAGGGGTAATCTTATGGATAAGGATGTCGCCGTATTCAAAGCCTGTTCGGACCCGACGCGCCTCCGCATCCTGTTCCTGCTGACCGAGCGGGAACTATGCGTGTGCGAAATCATGGCGGTCCTGGATATGCCCCAGGGCAAGATCTCCCGGCACCTGGCCGTGCTGAAGCAGTACGGCCTGCTCACGGACCGCCGCGATGGAGTCTGGATCTACTACGCGCTGGCCACGGACTCCTCGATCGCCCTGAAGTACGTGTCGGTCTATCTCGTCTCGGCCCGACAGGTCCACGAGCGGGTCCAGGCGGACCTGGATCGGTTGCGCGGATTGGCCAGCGAGGGCAAGATCTGCGTGCCCCAGCCCTCCATGGCCCTGCTCCAGGTCGACGAACGTGAAGATCCGGCCCTGCACGGTCAGTCGATGATCTAACGGGAGTTGCAGTGAAACCGTCCCAAAAGGATACCGCCATCTACCCGGACCTCATTCGCTATCTGCAGGCGCGACTGGAAGAATCCAGCCAGATTCCTGACGACCGCAGACAGACGCTGGACCGCGTTTCGACGTACGTCGCCGCGCGGGTAAGAAGCGGTGAGCCGGCCCTACTGACCTTTATCTGCACGCACAATGCCCGCCGGAGCCAGATGGCCCAGATCTGGGCTCACGCCGCCGCGCGATTCTTCAGCTTGCGGGGAGTTGCCGCCTACTCGGGCGGAACAGAGGCTACCGCCTTCGATCCGAGGGCCGTATCGGCGATGGTCCGGGCGGGATTCCGGGTCGAAAGGCATTCGAAGGAGGTCAACCCGGAGTATCTCGTTCATGCGGGGAGCGAGATTCCCCCGGTAAGCGCGTTTTCCAAGGCTTACCACGATCCATCGAATCCACAGCACGGATTCTGCGCGGTCCTGACCTGTTCGAGCGCCGACCGCGAATGTCCGGTGATACCCCGCGCGGACCGGCGTGTGCTCGTCCCCTACGAGGATCCGAAGTCCTCCGCTGGCACGGACCGGGAGGCGGAGGTCTACGACGAAAGATGCCGGGAGATCTGCCGGGAGATGGTATGGCTGTTCGCGAGGGCGGCGGGAGGGGACGACGTGGCCGTGACGGTAAAAGCGGCCGGGGCGGACAAAGCGGCCAAACGCAAATCCATCACGAAATCAACCTGATCGAGACCATGGATACGACGAAGAGTAAACTGTCGGCGCGAGATCGGTACCTGACCCTCTGGATCTTCCTGGCCATGGGCCTCGGCGTCGCGCTCGGCGTGTGGGCGCCGGAGGTGCCCGCCCTGATCCAGCTCGGCCAGATAGGCACGACCAACCTGCCGATCGCCATCGGGCTCATTCTGATGATGTATCCCCCGCTGGCCAAGGTGAAGTACGAGGAACTGTGGGACGTGTTCCGCAACGTGCGGATCCTCGGCGCGTCCCTCTTCCTGAACTGGGTCGTCGGACCGATCCTGATGTTCGGACTCGCGGCGATCTTCCTGCCGGCGCATCCCGAGTACATGACCGGCCTGATCCTCATCGGCCTGGCACGGTGCATCGCCATGGTCATCGTGTGGAACGAACTGGCGAAGGGAAACACGGAGTACGCCGCCGGTCTCGTGGCCTTCAACAGCCTGTTCCAGGTCTTCTTCTACAGCGTGTACGCCTACGTCTTCATCACGGTACTTCCGCCCTGGTTCGGGTTGGAGGGCAGCGTCGTGCCGGTGACCATCGCCCAGATTGCGGAAAGCGTGCTTGTCTACCTGGGCATTCCCTTCTTCGGCGGCATGGCGACCCGCCTGGTCCTGCTGCGGCTCAAGGGAAGGCCGTGGTACGAGTCGACCTTCATCCCCCGCATCAGTCCCATCACCCTGGTTGCGCTGCTGTTCACCATCGTGGTCATGTTCAGCCTGAAAGGCGACACGATCGTGGCCATCCCCCTGGATGTAGTCAGGATCGCCGTTCCGCTCCTCGTGTATTTCGTGCTCATGTTCCTGATCACCTTCTGGATGGGACGGAAAATCGGCGCGGACTATTCAAAAAACGCCACGCTTTCCTTCACCGCCGCGAGCAACAACTTCGAACTGGCCATCGCCGTGGCCGTGGCGGTCTTCGGCATCGAATCGGGCGTGGCCTTCGCGGCGGTCATCGGCCCCCTCGTCGAGGTGCCGGTCATGATCGCGCTGGTCAACGTGGCCCTGCGTTTCCGGCGCGTGTATGACCGGTAAACCGTCGCGGCGTCCCGCGGCCGGGCCTGAACGCCGGGCCTGAATGCCGGGCCTGAACGCCGGACCTGAACGCCATGCCTGAACTTTAACATTGCTTCAAGTCGCTCCCGATTCGTATAATCTCGCCCTGCCGTTTCCTCTCGCTTCCTTCCTCCCACGAAAAGGCTGGCCAGGGTGACCCACATCGACGAAAACCAGCCGTTGACGACGAGGTCCGTCCTCCTCGTGCTGATGCTCTGCACGCTCTGGGGCGGCCTGGTCGTATCGGTCAAGGTGGGCCTGCAGGGCATCCCGCCGATCCTCCTGGCTGTGCTGCGCTTCGGGGTCGCCCTCGTGTGCGTCTTCGCCTGGACGCGACTGGCCGGCGTCTCGCTCTACGTGGCGCGGGGCGACCGTCTGATCATCGCCGTACCCGCCCTCGTCATGGCCGCGCAGATCCTCTTCCTGAACATCGGCGCGGAGCAGACCTCCGGTAGCCACGCCGTGCTATTCATGCAGACCTACCCCTTCGTCGTCGCCGCGATCTCCCACTACATCATACCAGGCGACCGGCTAACGCTGATGAAGAACCTCGGGCTGGTTCTCGCCGGCGCGGGCATGGTGCTGACCATATACGACGAAGCCGGTGGACCGTCGACCCCGCTGGGCGACGTGCTGGTTCTGTTCAGCTCCATCAGCCTGGCCATACAGATCATGATCAACAAGGTCCTGGTCAGGCGCATCTCCCCCGTGGCGGTGATCTTCTGGCAGCAGGTGGTCGTGCTGCCCATCTTCACTGTCCTCTGGGTGTCTACCGAATGGCATCTGCCCGTCACGATCGACCCGGCCATCGTGGCGGCGGTCCTGTACCAGGGCGCCATCGTGGCCGGATTCTGCTTTCTCGTATGGATCCGGCTGCTGCAGCGGCACAGCGCCACCCAGATCAGCGCCTTCTTCTTCACGACGCCTCTCTTCGGCGTCCTCCTGAGCTGGCTCATCCTGGGCGACCAGGTGACCACTTACCTCACGGGCGGCCTGGTGCTGCTGGCGGCCGGATTGTGGGTGGTCAACCGGTATTGAAGGCCGCTCGGGCCGCGTAGACCGTTCGGGCCGCATAAACCACTCGGGCCGCACCGCCCGGCCAGGGACGACCGAAGGCCGGCGACCCTCAACTTCAGAAAGGAATCCAACGATGATCATCGACTGCCATGCCCACGCGTGGGATTACTGGCCCTACGAACCGGAAGTCCCGGATCCGGAGAACCGGGGCCGGGCCGAGATGCTGCTGCACGAAATGGACCTGGTCGGGGTGGACAAGGCGGTGCTGGTCTGCGCCCGGATCGAACACAACCCCAACAACAACGACTACGGAGCCGAGTGCGTCCGCCGATACCCCGACCGGTTCATCCAGTTCGCCGACGTGGACTGTTCCTGGTCCGACACCTACCACATCCCGGGCGGCGCCGACCGGCTGGCCGATTCGGTAGAGAAGTACCGGCTGAATGGGTTCACCCACTATCTGAAGGGCGATACGGACTGGTTCGAGTCGCGGGAAGGCCTCGCGTTCTTCGAGAAGGCGGCCGAACTCAACCAGATCGCTTCCCTGGCCCTGGGTTCCGCCTGGATGCCCGCGCTGCGCAAGCTCGCGCGTCGGTTTCCGGACACCCCCTTCCTCTGCCATCACATGGCCGGCGTGAAGGTGGGCGAACCGGCGCCCCGGCCCATGCTCGAAGAGGTCCTGGCGTCGGCGGACGTACCCAACATCCACATCAAGCTGTCCGGTTTCCAATACGTCTCGGAGACCGCCTGGGAATACCCTTACTCGGACTGCATGTGGATCGTCCGCAAGCTCTACGAGTACTACGGGGCCGACCGCCTCTGCTGGGCGTCCAACTATCCGCCCGTCGCCCGGGCGAGTACGTACCAGCACTCGCTCGAAGCCGTCAGGACCCACTGCACCTTCATCGCGAGGGCGGACATGGACCTCGTCCTGGGCGGGAATATGGCGCGTTTGCTGGCGGCGGCAGGGTAAAACCGTGAAATTTACGGAAACTATCGCCCCGCACCTGCTGTCTAATGGTGCAGACAGGCGGGAACTTCACATGAATGACAAGCGTTTGCGGTTGTATAAACATAGTCAGTATTGATTTAGTATTGATCTGAAGGAGCAGGCATGCGTCGTCCAGGCGTTCTACCCCTCATAATGCGTCTTTCCCGGACAGCCGCCACCGCGGCATGCATCGCTTTCCTGGCGGCATTCGTTGCCGCGGGGTGCGGCGACGCCAGTTCCGAGGCCGCGGAAGGGGAGACCGGCGAAGAGAAGGTCGTCGGCAAGGACGGCGAAGCCGAAGCCGACACCACGGAGGTGTTGCCGGTCCCGGTAAACGTGTACGAGGCTTCCCTCGGCACCATTTCCGATGTCGTGCTGACGACCGCGTCGGTGGAAGCCGACCGCGATGCCCAGATTTTCCCGCGGACGACCGCCATGATCGAAGAGATGCGCGTCGAAGAAGGCGACTACGTGAAGCGAGGCGATGTCCTTGCCGTACTGGAAAACGACGAAGAGGAAGTAACCCTGGCGCGCGCGGCGGCCATCCGGGATGCCCGCAAGCAGGAATTCGATCGTTCGGAGGCCATGCTGGAGGGACAGCTCATCAGCGAGGTGGATCACGAGGCGAAGGAGCGGGAGCTGATCATGGCCCGGGCGGACTGGGAGTCCGCCAGGGTCGCCTTCGACAAGACCACCATACGTGCGCCTTTCGGCGGCACCATCACGGAACGCCACCAGAACGTGGGCAACATGGCCAGGCCGGGGGATGCGCTTTTCACGCTGGTCGACCTGAACACGTTGCTGATCTACACCCACCTGCCCGAAATGGAGTGGTCGCACGTAGCCTCGGGCCAACAGGTCATCCTCGAAACGGAGACCCTGCCGGACGGCACGTTCAACGGCACGATACACCGTGTGAGCTCCATCATCAATCCGCAGAACGGCACCTTCAAGGTCACCATCAGGATCGACGATCCAGGCTGGCGGCTCAAGCCGGGCATGTTCGTCAAGGTGACCATCCTCGCAGACCAGCACGAAGGCGTACTGCTGATCCCCAAGATCGCCCTGCTGGAAGACGATGAAGTCTTCACCGTGAAGGACAGCGTCGCAACCCGCGTCGCCCTCACCCTCGGCCTGCAGGACGCGGACTTCACCGAGATCCAGGAAGGGCTGAGCCCGGGCGACCTGGTCGTGATCGCCGGCCATCGCAGCATGAAAGACAGCACCCGGGTTAAGATCGTCGCTCCCGAAGCGCCGGAATAACCTCCATGAACATCGTTGATTTCGCCATTCGCAAGCCCGTCACCATCACGATGCTGGTACTGGCTGCGCTGATCTTCGGATACGTGTCCTTCCAGCGTCTGGCGGTCAATCTCCTTCCGGACATCTCCTACCCTTCCCTCACGGTGCGCACGGAGTACGAAGGCGCCGCCCCCCAGGAAATCGAAAACCTCATATCCCGCAGGATCGAAGAGGACGTGGGGGTCGTCACCGGCCTGGTGGAAGTCAGTTCCATCTCCCGGGCGGGCGTCTCCGACGTGGTGCTCGAGTTCGACTGGGACACGGACATGAACCTGGCCATCATGGACGTGCGGGAACGGGTGGACCGCGTATTCCTGCCCCAGGACGCCGAGCGTCCCATCCTCCTGCGGTACAACCCGGAGCTCGATCCCATCATGCGCCTGGGGTTGTCCGGAGACGACCTGATCATGCTGCGGAACCTGGCGGACTGGGAGATCAGGCGGCAGCTCGAAACGGTGCCGGGCGTCGCGTCGGTCCGCATCAAGGGCGGGCTGGTCGAAGAAATCCAGGTGGAGATCAACGAAGCGCAATTGACCCGGCTGGGACTTACCTTCGGCCAGATCAACCAGCGTCTCGCCGCGGAGAACATCAACCAGGCCGGAGGGCAGCTCCAGGAAGGCGACGAAGCGCTGATCGTACGGGCGGTCAACGAATTCCAGACCGTCGAGGAGATCGGCGATATCATCATCTCCAGCCGGGGCGAGGTACCCGTGCGCCTCCACGACGTGGCCACGGTCCGGCGGCATTTCAAGGAACGGAAGACGCTTACGCGGATCAATGGCCGCGAAAGCGTGGAGATCGCCCTGTTCAAGGAAGCGGACGCCAACACGGTGACGGTCGCTCGGGCGATCAGGGAACGGCTGGGCGATGTGGAGACGGGAGATGGGGAACCAACGGGGGATGTGGAACCGGTAGTCGCCGAAGGAGCGGAAGACGAAACCACCGAGGAGTCGGAAGAGACGGCCGCGGCCGGTGCGGAATCAACGGGCGCCGGACCCGGTGCCGCCGTGATGGGCATCGAGGAGAATACCATCGTTTCAACGCTGCCCGAAGGCGTGACCCTTCACCTCGTGTCGGACCAGTCCCGCTTCATCGAAAACGCCATCGACGAGGTGATCAAGACGGCCCAGTGGGGCGGCGTGCTGGCGATCCTCGTCCTCTTCCTCTTCCTGCGCAACCTCCGCAGCACGCTCATCGTCGGCGTGGCCATCCCGGTGTCCGTGCTGATCACCTTCATCCTGATGTTCTTCAGCCAGACCACGCTCAACATCATGTCCCTCGGCGGCCTGGCCCTGGGCATCGGCATGCTGGTGGACAACGCCATCGTCGTGCTGGAGAGTATCTTCCGCTGCCGGGAGGAAGGCGACAGCATGGTGGAAGCCGCCCGCCGCGGCGCGTCGGAAGTGGGGATGGCGGTGACCGCTTCGACCCTGACCACGATCGCCGTGTTCTTTCCCATCGTATTCATCGAAGGCATCGCCGGCCAGATCTTCACCGACCAGGCCCTGACCGTCACCTTCGCCCTCCTGGCGTCCCTGGCCGTGGCCCTGACCTTCATTCCCATGATGGCTTCGCGGGAAGGCAGCCTGGGCGAAAGGGCGGGGCGGGGCCTCTGGGTACAGTCGGCCTTCGGAGATTTCAGGCGGACGGCCGCAGAGGAGCGCGGTGGGGCGATCCGATGGTTTGCCGGCAGGCTGGGCAGCGATTCGGCGAACTGGTTCGTGAACACCTTTCCGGGCCTGCGCTGGTTCGGTGAGATCGCTCAGCATTTCCGGCAGAAGGGTGGCGATCGGGCCCCAGGTGCGGCCCGCTGGATCCTGTTCTTTCCCTTATACCTTGTCGGCAGGATCCTCCTGCTGGCAGGCCACTGGCTATGGGGCAGCGTCAGGCAGTACCGCAGTCCGGATGTTCGGCCTCCCAAGAACCGGTGGCTGCGTGCGGTCGCGTGGGCTCCGCGCTGGATCCTCGTCTTCCTCACCCGGCTGATCCTGCCCGTCTACCGGCTCGTCCGGTTCCTGGTCGGCAGTCTGTTCAAGATCCTGTTTGCGATCGTCCCCAACCTGCTTCTCGTGGCCCTCTTGCCCGTGTGGTTTCTCCTGCGCGGGGTCTTCTGGGTGCTGGGCAAGGTGGCTCAACCGATCCTTTACGTTTTCACCAAGGGGCTTGAAGGCCTTCAGTCGGCTTACGTGTCCTTTCTCACCAGGGCGCTCAACCAGCGTTTTGTCACGTTGCTCGCGGTCGCGGCGATCGTCGGGACGACCATGGTACTCATTCCCCGCCTCGGCACCGAGCTGATCCCGGAAATGGAGCAGGGCGAGTTCGCGGTGGACCTCATCCTGCCTACCGGCACGCCGCTGGAGGAAACGGACGAAACCGCGACGATGATCGAATCCCTGATCCGGGAGGATGCGGATATCAGGCAGGTCTACGTCGTGGTGGGCGCGACAGAGTCCAGTGGATCGCTCATGGATGAAGAGCGCGAGAACGTGGCCCGCGTCGGGGTCATGCTCGACGCGGAAGCCATTCGGACACGAGGCAGCGATCCCGTCATGGACCGTCTGCGGCAACGCCTGTCCGATATACCGGACGCCCGGGTCGAATTCGTCCGGCCGGCGCTGTTCAGCTTCAAGGCTCCGCTGGAGGTCGAGATCCGGGGGTACAACCTCAAGGACCTCCGCGGCGTCAGTGGCGAGGTAGTCGACGTACTCGACGGCCTGGAAGGCCTGAGGGACGTGCGGTCCCTGATGGAGGCAGGCTACCCCGAAGCCGTGATCGTTTTCGACCGTGACCGAATGGCGGCCCTTGGCGTGGACATCGGGCAGGCCGCGGACGCGATCCGGAACAAGGTCCGCGGCAGCGTGGCCACCCGGTTCTCGGCGGGAGAACGCAAAATCGACATCCTGGTGCGGGCAAGGGAAGAAGACCGGAGGCAGATCGCCCAGTTGAAGGCCATGGCCGTAAACGCGGGCGAACGGGGGAACGCCGGGCAGAGCGAGCGGACAGGCGGGAACGAAGAAGGGGAGGAGTCGGCATTCCGGTCGGGCACCCAGGCTTCTGCTTCCCGCGCTCAGGAAAGCGGTCCGATCCAGCTCGGCGCCGTGGCCCGGGTCCAGCTGGACGAAGGCCCGAGCGAGATCCGGCGCATCGATCAGCAGCGCGTGGCCCTGGTGACGGCGAATCTGACCGGGATCGACCTGGGAAGCGTGGCCGGCGACATGCAGGAGAGGCTGGCCGGAATGAGTCTTCCCGACGACTTCACCATCGACATCGGCGGCCAGTACCGGGAGATGACCATCGCTTCGCGCAGCATGCTGCTGGCCATCGCCATGGCCGTGTTCCTGGTCTACCTGGTCATGGCTTCGCAGTTCGAGTCGCTGCTCCATCCGTTCATCATCATGATCTCCTTTCTGCTTGCCCTTTCGGGTGTTCTGCTTACCCTTTATCTACTGGATATCGCGATCAGCGTGATCGTCCTGATCGGCATCATCATGCTGGCCGGGATCGTGGTGAACAACGCCATCGTGCTGGTGGACTATATCAACCAGTTGCGGCGCCGCGGCATCGAGCGGATCGAGGCGGTCATCACCGCGGGCCGGGTCAGGCTTCGCCCGATCCTCATGACTTCGGCCACGACGATTCTGGGACTGCTGCCACTCGCGCTGGGCCTGGGCGAAGGCGCCGAGATCCGCACGCCCCTCGCCGTTACCGTGATCGCGGGACTGATCGCTTCGACCTTTCTGACCCTCATCGTGATCCCGGTGATCTACTCGCTGGTGGACCGGGATCAGCACAGCGCTCCCGCAGAGGCCGCGCCGGCGGAGGGTCCCGTCCAGCCATGACCAGGAACCAACGAGCCTGATATGTTCAAATTCCTATCCCCCCACAACTGGACCGCCTTCGCCTTCCGCAGGCCCGTCACCGTGTTCATGGTCCTGGTCAGCGCGATCCTCTTCGGGGCGGTCTCTTTCCGGCTGCTGCCGATGGAGCTCGTTCCGGCGAGAGACGGGATCTGGATGAACGTCTGGGTACCCTATCCCAATTCCACCCCGGAGGACAACGTCCACCTGATCGCCCGTCCGCTGGAAGGAGAACTGAAGACCCTGCGCGGACTGCAGCGCGTGGAATCCAATTCGAGTACCAACGGCGTGAACGTCAACCTCGTCTTCGAACCGGGTACGGACATGAAACTGGCCTACGTGGAGGTCAGGGACCGCGTGGAACGGGTGCGGCCGGCGCTGCCGGACGAGATCAACCGGATCTGGGTACGGAAGTTCTCCAGCACGGACATCCCCATCATGTATCTCTCCCTGTCCTGGCACGGCGACCGCGATGCCCTGTTCCAGGTCGTCGACGAGCAGCTGATCCCCCGCATCGAGCGGATCGACGGCATCGCCGGCATCGACGCGTGGGGGTCCCGGTCCAGGCAGGTAATCATCGACCTGGACGAGGACCTGCTGAAAGCGTACAGGGTGAACGTGGAACAGTTCATACGCGCCATGGACCAGGCCAACATGGACTCGCCCGGAGGCTACGTGGAAGACGGCGGGTTTCGCTATATCGTACGGCTCTCGGGCGCCTTAGAAACCGTGGAGGACATCCAGTCCTACCCCATCAATGAAAGAGGCCTCAAGCTCAGCGACGTGGCCCGGGTGGAATACCGGAAACCCACGTCATTTCGCCGGTTCCGCCTGAACGGCCAGGACGCCGTGGGCATGGTGATCAGCAAGGAGTCGAACGCAAACACGGTGGAAGTCACGGCGGCCGTGAAGGAGACCCTGAGCGACCTGACCCGCGATCCGCGCTGGCCCGGCCTGACCTACTTCATCTTCTTCGAGCAGTCTTCCTGGATCCTGAATTCGCTCAAAGCGCTCGGAACCGCCGGCATGTGGGGCGGCCTGTTCGCCCTGGGCGTGCTGTTTTTCTTCCTGCGGAGGTACCGGACGACCTTCATCATCGCCGCATCCATCCCGGCGTCCATCCTCGTGACCTTCACGGTCATGTATTTCGTGAATACCGGGTACGGCATCCTGTCGCTCAACCTCATTTCGCTCATGGGACTGATGCTCGGCATCGGCATGCTGGTGGACAACGCCGTGGTGGTACTGGAGAACATCGTCCGGCTGCGGCGGATGGGTCTGGAGCCCGTGCAGGCGGCGATCCAGGGCGCCCGCGAAGTATCTGTGGCCGTCAGCGCCGCCACGTTGACGACGGCCATCGTGTTCCTGCCCCTGCTTTTCATCGGAGGCGGAAACGCGCAGACGGAGATGCGGGAGTTCGGCCTCGTCATCACCATCTCCCTGATCTCGTCCCTGGTGATGTCGCTCAGTTTCATACCGCTCCTGGCTTCCCGGTTGTTGAAGGAAGGACGACTGCCCACGGTCAGCCTGCTCGAGGCGCTCGAACAACGGTACGCCCAGGTGATCGGATGGGTACTGAACCACCGGCTCGACGTGGCGCTCATCCTGGGAGGGTTCGTAATCCTGACCTTCCTGGTGCCCATGCGCAGCGTGACCCTGGACAATTCGTCTTCGGACCCGCGAAGGGTCTGGATGTATATCGAACCCGGCGAGTTCGCCAGCCTGGAATACACCGATCGATTCGTGACCGACCTGGAGAACCAGTGGATGGCTTCGGCCGATTCGCTGAACATCCGGGCCATTCGTTCCGATTTCCGGCCCGGGCGCATCACTTTTGAAGTGTTCCTTCACAGCGGTTCGGACGACTCGGTCTGGGACAGCCTTCGGCACAACGCAAAAGCGCCGTGGGTCTGGGGATCGCTCGCCCTGTGCGCGGTCGTACTCGTCCTGGTGCGCAGGAAGACCAACGCGCTGCAGATTACCGCCGTGCTGACGGCACTGTACATCGCGATCCTGTTGATCCTCGGCACCCAGGGCGGCGTGCAGTCGTACCGGTCTTCGGAAGAGGTCGCCCGGATCATCAGGGACACCATCCCGGAGGTACCGGGACTCGTCGTGAGATGGCGATGGGGCGAGGGCGGCGAGGAAGATCCAAGGGTGAGCATCGCCCTGCACGGAGAAAACCCGAGGCGGCTCGAACAGATCGCGGAGGACGTGAACGCGCGGCTGGGCCAGTTGCCCGAGATCACGGCCATCACCACCGACCTGGACAACGAGGAAACGCAGGATGAGGTCCAGGTTACCGTGGACCGGGAGATGTCGGGCAAGTTCGGCCTTACGCCCCGGCGCGTCGCCGAAATGACCCTTTCTGGCATCCGAGGCAACGAACTGAGACGCCTGAAGACCGAAGACCGGGAGATCCGGGTGTGGGTACAGTCCAAGGAGGAAGACCGCGAGACCGTTCACCAGCTCCGGGACCAGGCGGTCTACCTGGACGACGGGACCCAACTCCCGCTGGCCACCATGGCCAGTTTCACCCAGACGCCGGCCTTCAGGACCGTCTTCCGCAGGGACAGCGAGACCATCCTGATGGTCCGCGCGAACACCACCAAAGAGGGCATCGAGACCATCGGCGGCAAAATCAGCACCAGCCTGGCGGACCTCTCCCTGCCCAGGGGCTACTCCTGGCGCCTCGGGGACCGGTGGGAGCGGTTGGAAGAAGATACGGCCGCCATGGTGACCGCGATCCTTCTCGCGCTCGTTGCCGTGCTGTTGCTATTGGGGTCCCTGTTCGAGTCCTATATCGATCCCCTGATCATCATCCTCGTATCCATCCCCTTCGCCTACTTCGGGTGCTACTGGATGCTATGGGCTACCGGTACCAACATGTCGGTTCTCGCCATGATTGGCATCGTGATTTTGATCGGGGTCGTGGTCAACAACGCCATCGTCTTCATCGACCACATCAAGCACCTGGAGCGGGAAGGCCGCCTGAAGGGTCGGGAACTGATCATCCAGGCCGGTCGCGACCGCCTGCGGCCGATCCTGATGACGGCGTTCACCACCATGCTCGGCCTGCTGCCCATGGCGATCGGAACCGCCACCCTCGGCGACCAGCCCTACTACCCCATGGGCCGGTCGGTCATGGGCGGGTTGATCTTCTCCACCATCGGCGCCATGATCGCGCTGCCCCTGGTCTACAGCGCCTTCGAAGACCTGCGAAACTGGTGGGGCGGCATCGTGGCGAGGATCAAGCGCCCGGTTTGACGGTGACGGGCCGTCTGACTTGCCGCCGGGTGTCTTACTTGTTGCCGGGCGTCTTACTTGCCGCTGGGGTTTCGGTCCGCCTACTCGGCTTCCCTGCCAAAAGTTCTCATGCCCTCGGCCAGTCGCCGTAAGCGGGGACGCTCGCTATCCATGAACGACGGATGGGGCTGAAATCCCTTCGGCGCGGCTTTACGCAGCATGTCCCGGTGGGCGCCGATGCGTGGACGGGGGCCGAACTTGAAGACGATGACCCGCCGTTTCCCCGCCTTGCCGAAAACCGCGTGGTAGAGCCACTGGTTGAACAGGACGATATCGCCGGGTTCGGTCTCGACGGCGCAACCGGGGATCCGGAGGCCGTCGACCCCGAAGGGGTAGGGATCGCCGCCCAGGTGAGCGTCCTGGAGGGGCAGGAGGGCCTGATGCAAGGGGTCCCGGTGGGAACCGGGGATGACCCGCAGCGCGCCGGTATCCTGCGTCTGCGGATCGAGGTACAGCATGACCTTGGTCCGGGTATAGTCGAGTAACCGTGACGTCTTGTGGCCGTCGAAATGCCATGTGTGGTCGGCCAGCTCAGGGTCGATTCCCCACATCCCCTCCGAACCGATCCAGATGAGGTCGTCACCCAGCAGTTCCGTCACGGGCTGGTAAATCCGGTCGTCTTCCACCAGCCGTGTCAAAGCGGGGCGCGACTCCACGAACTCTCTGTCCCACAGCCATTCCTCTTCAGCGATTTCGCGGCCGAGCTTCTGCGCGCACGCCGCGGCGGCCTCCCGGATCAGCGCTTCAACTTCCTCCTCCGTGAAGGCCCGGCGAATGACCAGGAAACCGAAGGTATGGAAATGTTCGATCTGGCCGCTGGACAGCATGGAGCGCTCCGGTTTTTCAGCGGGATGACCGGTCCGGATCACGCCGCCACGATCCTGCTGCGTGACAGCAATGCCCTGCCGCGGTCCGAAAGTTTCCCGTATTCCGCTTCCGTCATCTCGATCGTGGACGTGCGGAACCACGGTCTCGAATAGCAGATGACCAGCTCCGCCCGGGCATGGTTCGAACGGTTCGGCGTGCCCCGGTGAAGGGCCCTCGGGTCCTGCACCCAGAACGTGCCCTTTTTCAGGTTCAGCCGGTGGGCGGGCGGGAAATCCCCCCGCAGCAGCACGTCATCGTAGGATTTCTCCAAGTCGGGGTCCGCCAGGTATTGCGTGCCCGGCATGACTTCGAAGCAGCCGTTCTCTTCACTGGTGTCCACCAGGGGGAACTTGATGCCGAAATGAGGGCAGACCGGCAGGCCGATATGGGGCGTAATCAGGTGAATGTCCCGGTGCCAGGGCTGGTACTCGCTGCCCGGATAGGGATTGTTGGAGTGGTAGCAGGTGATGTGGAAATCGTCGACGCCCCAGTATCGTTCCAGGAAAGCCAGCACCACGGGGTGCTCGTAGATCTCCGGATCGGAGAAAGGCGGTTCCCAGGGTACGTGCATGGTATAGCGGTTGACGAACTGCTGCCGTCCCTTGCCCGTCCTCACGTCGCCCCGCTCCTCCGGGTGGACCTCATTCGACTCGCGGGCCTTGAGCCGTTCCAACCGCGGCATGAAATCCGCCCGTATGCGGTCGATCTTTTCCGGTGCGACGAGGTCCTCGAAGAGCGTGAACCCGCTGATCCTTAGTTCAGCCACCTTCAGGTCGAGGTCGTAGTCTGTTGGCACAGGCGTCATGGGTGGTTGCCCCGGGCAGCATGTCGTGAGCGTGTGAGCGGGAGATATATTACGGGTGCGGAAAGCGCAGTGTCAAAGGTAAACGACCTGGAGGAAAGGCAACGGACGCAGCAGGGAATATCTGAACTTTATTGCGGATCCTGCGAAGTAGCCTTCCATCTACTAGGGCTGAAGCGATATAAGGACTAACGTGATGTCGGAGATCGTTTCACCACGAACGACGCCACGTCCAGGTCCGTCCCGCTGTCGAACCACACCTTGTATTCCGTGCCTCCGGCGCTGAAGGTAAACACCGCAACGTTGTGGACGTCCGAGGCGGCAGGTTCGTCCTCGTGGCGGATCAGGCCGATCTCCGGCGGCACCGTCACCTGGTACATAGCGATCTCGCCCCGGGCGATGTTGTATTCCCTTCGTACCTCGCGCACCGCGATGATCCCGCGGAGTTCCCGCGGAACCTCGACCCGTTCCACGAAACCGGGCACGTTGAATCCCTCGATCGTCTCGCCGGGCATCCCGTGCAGTACCAGCCGGTTGCCCGGCGGCGCGTAGTCTTTCTCCGCGAGGATCTCCTCGATGTCCCCGGGCGGCGGGAAGGCGGCCAGCATCTCGCGGACGAGGGCATCCAGCGGCCCCTCGTAGAAGTCGTACCGGCCGCTCGCGGAACCGGCCTTGATGAGCCGGAGCGCAAGGGCCTCGTCCTCTCCGGTCAACTCGGGTTCGCAGGTGTCCCCGTAGGGCGACCAGGGCGTGTTGCCCCGGGGCGTCGACCAGTTCGCCACGCGGGAGGGCAGATCGACATCCGAATCCCGGTCCACCAGCCGCTCCGAGATATCCTCTCCC
Source organism: Gemmatimonadota bacterium (assembly GCA_009841265.1). Taxonomy (NCBI): domain Bacteria; kingdom Pseudomonadati; phylum Gemmatimonadota; species Gemmatimonadota bacterium. The sequence goes on from VXMB01000009.1 coordinate 1,536,221, forward strand.
CGATCCATGAGCGTCCGCATCCGGTCCAGGTACTGCCGGACACGTGGCAAAAAGTAGTGGACGATCATCTCGGCGAAATCCTCCGGGAGGTAGTCGAGCAGCACCTGCCAGTTTTCGAGGGAGATCAGGGCGGTGAAGGTGATCCAGTTGCTTTCACTGTTGGCATGTCCCGGCACGATCTCGGGCCACCGGGCCGCCCAGTCGTCGTGGGTCTTCAGCCTGAACTGTTCATGGGCACTGCAGTACCGGGCCATGGCGAGCATCACCTGCTCCGTTTCCCCGGCCATCTGCTCGAACCGTTCCCGGTCCCCGGTGCGGAAGGCCTTGCGCGCGTCGGCCAGCCGGTGGTTGAAGATGCCCGCCAGGTAGGTCCGACCGATGTCCACCAGGTCGAAACGATACATGGGGGAATCTTCGAGCGCATCATATTGAGACAGCAGAATCTCGAGCATGTCGTGCAGCGCCGGCAGAAACCCGATGAGCCGTTTGACCGAGCCCGAGGTGAGACCAGGCAGCAAGGTACCGTCCCAATTCCGGTACAGGGGGCCGTTGTGGGTGCACGGATCGAAGTAGGCCATGATGGTTTCGGCAAATATCCGCACGGCTGGTCGCGTTTCTTCTGCCGCCGGTCCGTACCGCCTGCGGTTCCACTGCTCGACGTAGCAGTCCGGTTCCAGGTCCACGGGGTTCCAGGACAGTTCCGCGTAGAGATCCATGGTCATCACGTTCCGGTGATTGGTTTCCGAGGACACCATGAACCCCTGCAGGTTGGTAGCCCGGGGATGATCCGCCAGGGACCGGGCGTTGTCGATCGCCGTCTTTATGTCGCCGTTGGGATTGGTCTCCCGGCCGCACTGGCCGCACATGCCCGTGGACCACGGCAGGCCCCAGTAGTAATCGCACCGGAGGAAGTCGTACATCCTCCCGGCGTGGTTGAGGAACATGTTGCCGATCACGGGCAGGCCGGCGTCCCGGACCGCCTGCGCCTGGGCGGCCGCAGTGGGGTTGTCCGTGCACACCCGGGGGCTGAACAGCACCGCGTCCGGATCGCCGTCCCGTATGGCCTGGATCATGCCGTCGACGGACGCATGGGTCAGTTCCGCCGCCCGGTCGGGGTCCTCCTCGACCCAGGTCTCCTCCGTGGGCAGCCACAGGCTGTAGAGATGATCCGTGCCCAGTGCTTCCGCGTAGGACTCCACCACGGCGGTGGTGAACCGCCGCGTCACCGGGTCCCGCGGGTCGAGGACGATCTCGGACTCGCCGCACCACTCCAGTGGCGCGACCCGGATCTTCTCGCCAGTCATGGCCTCGTACCCGTCCACGAATTCCTGGAGCTGGCGTCCGTCCGCGTAGGGTGAGAACCCCGGATTCACCGCCGGGGTACCCACGTGGAGCTGCATGCGGTACCGGATTCGGATGCCGGCCTCCCGGGCATAATCGAAGACCCGCCTCAGCAACGCGATGCGCGCCCTCTGCCAGTCCGTGAGCTGCACCGGAACGCCCAGCCGGTTGGCGGCCAGCGCCCCGATGCCGCAGCAGTCGGCGATGTTGCCGCTTTCCAGGATGTTGAAGCGTTTCTTGACGAGGTAATCGACCCAGGGCCTAAACTCCTCCCAGGTCCACCAGCGCATGCCGCTGTAGGCGTCCTGCATGTTCGCGAAGTACATCCGCCAATTGAACCGGGGCCTGCGGTATATCTCCGTTCCGTTCAGGTCGCCGATCGACACGGTCTCTCTATACGGGATCTGTTCGCCTTCTTCGAAGAAACCACAACCGAGATGATCTTCGAACAGCCGGTACACGGCATAAAGCGCGGAGTAGGGACGGCGGCCCGCGAGCACCAGGCTGTTCCCAACGCACCGGATGACATAGCCATCATATCCCAGGGCGGATTCGGAGAGGTCGACGTCGAGTTCGGCGGGCGCACAACCGATGTACACCCGGCCGGTTTCTGTTTCGTGGCCGCCAGGGGATCTACCGGTCCCGTTTACCGCTGGCCGGTCTGGTTCTTCAAGGATGGGGATCTCTACCCCGCCCATGCGCTTAGCAATACGTTGAAATTCCCTGGCCGCCCGATGCCCGGAGGGTCCCACCGTGGGTGAGAGCACGATCCTCGACGTAACCTGTCTGTTCTTGAAAAGTGTAATCATAGGTAATGCGGGTTGTCTTACGTTTCAGTTTCCTGTACTCATGTTACATCATGACGCCAACCGGTTTCCAGACCTTCGGAACGTCCCATCTCATCGTCATGGGGCTTACCCTCGTTCTTCCCATCCTGCTTTCGGGTCTCGCAAAGAGAGCGGGCGATGAGCGGACGGCGGGAAATATCGGCTACCTGCTCGCCGCCGTACTCCTGGTCAACGAATTCTCGGCCTGGGGATACCGCCTCGTGCAGTTCGGCCCGGAATACATCGTCCGCCACCACCTACCGCTGCATATCTGCGGCGTGGCGAACCTGGTCACGGCCGCTACCCTGATATTCCGGAACAAGTACACCTACGAGATCGCCTACTTCTGGGGTCTCGTCGGTTCCTTGAACGCCGTGATCACCCCGGGCGCCATGGACGCCGGCTTTCCTTCGTGGCGCTTCTTCCAGTACTTCATCGCCCACTCCGGGATCGTCGTGGCCGTCCTGTACGCCACCTGGGGCCTGGGCATGCGGCCCACGCTGCGCGGACTTTTTCGCGCCTTCGTCGCCCTGAATGTGTTCGCCGTCGTCGTGGGTATCGTTAACCTGCTCCTGGGATCGAACTACATGTACCTTTCCCGGCCGCCCTGGGGGACGGTATCGCCCTTCTTCTTCGCGCCGTGGCCCTGGTACATCCCCATCCTCGACGTGGTCGCGCTGGCCATGTTCTTCGCGGTGTACCTGCCGGTGCACCTGTCACGACGGCGTGAAGCACGGCAAATACGACCTGCCGACCGGTCCGCACCAGGAAAGCCCGCCTAAGCGATCCGCCCGGTCCGAGCCGGAGACGCCCGTCCGCTCGGTCCGAGCCAGAGTCTCACGCCTAGACGATCCGAAACGTCTCGCCGCCTTCGCTGTCCCAGTCCACAAGGCGCCCTATCGGAATCGTTCTCAGTCCGACCTGGGCGTTCCCTGTAAAGAACACGTATCCCAGGCCGTCCTTTACGACCATGCGGGGCCAGCCCGTCCAGGTGTGGTCGAAACGCTCCGCTCCGATTCCAAGGGCCGGAAGGGCGGGATTCCGGGGATAGTACGACCAGTTTTTCAGGTCCGTTGAACGAGCAAGGCCCACCGAATCGCACCATCGCTCCGATCCGGCCGCACCCGGCGGCGTCCACGCGTTGCAGCCTTCGTACCAGAGATACCACGTATCGCCGATCCGGCTCAGGGACCGGGGCCGGACATGTACGGCGTCCCAGTCGTCCGCCCTTTCCGGTCCGAACACCGGATTGTGCTCGGCCTCGCGCCAGTCTACGAGATCGTCGCTGAAGAGCAGATAACCACGGTCCCCGCCCGGCCAGCCTTCCGAAGGCCGCGGCGTGTAGCCGGCATAGCACATGACGTACCGGTAATCCGGATGGTCTACGCGCAACAGGTCGAACTCGTGGGCGGCGTCGTTGAAATGCCGGTAGACGGGATTGCGCGAATACGGCGCGAAAGGCCCTTTCGGATCGTCGGCCGAGGCCATCATGAATCCGAGCCAGGATGGATACTGCTGGACGGCGTACATGAGGACGATCCGGCCATCGGGCGTAACGACCGCGCCGTTCACGTAGATATTGTCCCCCGGCGCGTCCGCGTAGGAAAGAACCGGAACGGGATGCACTTCCCACGATCGCAGGTCGTCGCTTTCCGCCACGGCGACGGTGCGCCGCGAGGACCCTTCCTGGTCGCCCTCCATGCCCGCCATGCAGTACATGTAGTATCGGTGGTCGATTTCAAGGATAGCGCCCGGAATGATCTGTTTCTCGTAATGGCTGCCGGCCGGGCCCCGCGCGATGACCGGTTCCGTCCGTTGGTCCAGCCAGGGCAGCGTCGTGACCGTGCAGGACAAGAACCCGCAGCCCCCGGTTCCCTCCAGGGTCAGCTCGTTTTCCCACGGATCGTACCACCCATCCCACTCGCCCGACGGGCCCCGGATCCAGCCCGTTTTTCCGTTCACCCCAAACCGGAAGAAGTTGCCCTTCTTCAGCACGCGGATTTCCCACGGGAGCGGTCCCCCGCCGGGATAGTCCTTCAGGATCGTACGGTCTTCACCGGCCTTTCTTGCCACGCGAAATCCCTGTCCGTCGATTTCCAGATACACGCTCACGGAATCGTCCGACCCGGAAAACCGGATGCGCGCCGCGGGCGCGCTCACCGCAGGTATGCTGGCCGCGGGTATGCTCGCCGCGGGTGTCGATTCCGCATCGGCAACGCTTGCGTTTAGCTCGTAGTTGCCTGTTACGCGTCGAATAATCATCGACTGGATCCCGGTTTGGGGACGGTTTTACAGAGACGACAAACTTTCGGACAGGGAGAGGCACAATACCGATTTGTCTCGCAAAAGATACACCCTATATTCCGGTTAATCCACAGCGAAACCTGGATTCCGCCGGCCCCTGTTCGCCACAGGACGTCCAGGATCGCGATCTCACGTATTTCCACGCGTTTCGAGGAGATGACCGCCATGCCGGATGCCGCGACTCAGCCGGGAACGGCCCTAATGCTCAATGGCGCCCCCAGGTCAGGGAAGTCCAGCATCGCGCTCGCCATCCAGCAGATGTCGCAGGAACCGTGGATGAACCTCGGCGCCGATCGATTCATTGAAATCACGCCGGAGCGATTGCGTCCCGGGATCGGGCTTCGGCCCGCCGGTATCGCGAATTGCCCGGGGGGCGAACGACCCGATCTCGAGCCGTTGATTCCCGGTTTGTACGGAGCACTCTACGAATCCATCGCGGCCCACCTGCGACTGGGCCTGAACGTGGTGGCCGACGTCGCGCATCACGACGATTACGCCACGCTGAGCGGTATCCTCTACAACTGCGCGGGACGTCTGGAGGGGTTGAACGCGCATTTCGTAGGCGTGCGCTGTCCCGCCGAGGTCGTATGGCAACGCCGCAAAGATACCTGGCTGAAGGAAGAAGACATACCGGATGACGCACCCGTGCCCGAACTGGTGCGGATCTGGGAACGGGAGGTGCATAGATCCGGTATCTACGACCTCGAAGTCGATACATCGAAATGGAGCGCCGAGGCCTGTGCCGGCAAGATCCTGGAACATATCGCAACCGGTCCCGAGCCAGACGCGTTCAGCCGGCTTGCCGCGATGTCCGTATGAAACGTATCGACCAGCTCTGGGTCGCAGCGCATCCTGTCCATATTTCCATTTACCACGATGAAGGCGCGGGTATATTCTTGAATCCATCGTCGATCTCGATAGAACTCAAACCAGTGTGTAAAACCTGCATCGAGCACCGGGAGGGTGAATCCATATGGGTTGGCGCGTAGCGGGACATGTTACGATCTACCGCGAAGCAGGCTGGTACGGCGCCCATCCGAACGTCGTCCGGACCCCCGATGGCGACCTGCTGGCCCTGTTTCACCGGTCGCCCGCCACAGGGTTCAGCCACCACAGCCACCCGCTCTTCGACGTGCGGGCCAGCCGTTCCTCTGACGAAGGGCAGACCTGGGGAACGGCCGAACTGGTGACGGTCTATCCCCACGGCGGCGTGATCGATTTCGGGACCCACACGCTGTCCGGCGGTGAGATTTTCCTGCACGCCAGCACGGTGGACCTGGTACTTGCCCAGGCGCCGGAAGTCTCCAAGCATACCTGGATCTCCCGTCCCGGCATGGGATTCCACGTGCGATCATTGGACAACGGGCGGACCTGGACGCACCCCGAGCCGTTTCCGCCGCTCCCCGATGCCGTGAACGGCCATCCCGCCTCGCACACGGGGATCTGCCGGAGCGGCCTGCTGGAGATGCCGGACGGGCGAATGCTGCTTCCCGGCAAGGCGACGGACCATCCGGAAGGCCGGCCGCCGTTCTTCGGCATGATGCAATCGTCGACGGATGGCGGACGTTCCTGGGTCTACGAAGGACGTATCGCCGAGGAAGATGTCGCCCACTTCAGCGAGCCGGCGATCTACCGGACGCCGGCCGGCAGGATCCTGGTGCTCTTCCGCTGTCATCCGAACCAGCCGCCCGGACAGGACGTGCACCTGGTGGAAGTGCACTCGGACGACGGCGGCGCGACCTGGTCCCCCTGGCGGTCTACAACCATGCGGGGTTGTCCCGGTCACCTGCTGGGTCTGCGGGACGGCCGCATCCTGGCCACGGTGGGCACCCGGTGGGAGGGACAGATGGGCTGCCTGGCGCGGGTCCTCGAGCCTGACGCCGGCGACCTGGATACCGCGCTGGATATCGTTGTGCGCGCCGATTCCCTTGAGCCGGACTGCGGGTATCCATGGTCGGTCGAATTGAAAGATGGACGGGTGCTGGTCGTTTACTATTTTGTCTATGGAGACGGCACACGAGGCATAGAGGGATCGGTGCTCGAGGAATACTGAACCATTCCGGCTACAAAAGACTATCGGGAGTTTCCATGTTTCAACTGGATGCACACCAGAAGGAATTCATGGATACCTTCGGGTATCTGCACTTCCCCGGCCTTCTCGACGACCGGATCGATGAGATCACAGAGGCTTTCGACGGGCTGCTGAAAAAAAACGGGGGCGACGACCACGAAGGCCTGGAGCGGCTGGCCGTGGCGCCGTTCATCAACCACGACCCGTACCTGTGCACGCTGCTGGACGATCCCCGCATCCAGGGCATCGCCGCCGGCCTGCTGGGCGAGCGTTACCAGTACTGGAACAGTGACGGCAACTTCTACGTGGGAGACACGCGATGGCATTCCGACACCCAGTGGCCCGAGCCCATCCGTTTCTACAAGATGGCCATCTACCTGGATCCCATGACGCGGGACACGGGCGCGTTGCGGGTCATTCCGGGCAGTCACCGATTCGGTGAAGAGTACGCGGAAACCATCCATGAACACCTTTCCGGCAAGCGGGACGGCTGGGGCGGACTGCACGGCAGCGAAGTCCCGGCAATCGCCGTCGAGACCCGGCCCGGCGACCTGGCGGTTTTCAACCATTCCACCAAGCACAGCGCCTGGGGCGGCGGAAAGAAAAGACGCATGTTCACGCTCGTGTATACCGGACTCCACACGGACGGTCGTGATCTCGAGGCCTTCAGGAAGATCATCCGACAACATGGCTATACCACGCGGGAGGTATTCGGCGGGGAGGAAGGCCCCCTGCTTTCCACGGCCACGCCCGAACGACTGCGGCACCTGCAGAACCTGATTTCGTACATTCCGAAAGCGGCTTGAAGATACGTCACCGGAAGGGAATCCCACCAGCATGTCTCTTACACAAAATCAGTTACGACATTTCATGGATGAAGGCTACGTCATCGTCGCAGGCGCGCTCACCAGTGACGACCTGGATCCCGTCATTGCGGGGATCGAGGCCTTTGTCGACGAACGGGCGCGAGCACTCCACCGCGAAGGACGGATTACCGAACTGTACGAAAGCGAATCCTTCGAGCGGCGGCTGGCCCTGATCACCCGGGAAAACACCACGATCTACGATGACATCGACATCATGAACATGCGGGACGAGGCGGTGTTCCGCTTTCTCGGCAACGCCCGTATGCTGGACCTCGTGGAATCCCTCGTCGGACCCGAAATCACATGCAGCCCCATTCAGCATCTACGGGCGAAGCTGCCTGAGGGCCTGAACAGCCTGTCGGGTCACGGGAATGGCGGCGGCAACGGTGGTGGCGGCAGCGACAATGGTGGCAGCAGCAACGGCGGTGGCGACGACGACAACGGCGAAGAGGACGCCCTGGCCTCCCGCATCAGGGAAAACGTGGCGCCCTGGCACCAGGACGCGCAGGTGCATCATGAGGACGCAGACCCGGTGTTCATCCTCACCGTCTGGCTCCCTCTGTGCGACACCGACGAGGAGAACGGTTGCCTGCAGATCATTCCGCGGGTGCACCACAGCCGGACCGTGTACTGGAGCGAAGGATTCGGCATCGAGGACGGCGGATTGCCCGAGGGCGAGGTCCTGTCCCTGCCGATGAGGAAGGGCGACGTCCTGCTCATGCACAAGCTGATCCCGCACCGGTCCATCCCCAATCGTTCCGGAACGATCCGGTGGAGTCTCGACCTGCGCTATCAGCAGACCGGGCTGCCCACGGGCCGCTCGTTCTACCCCAATTTCATCGTCCGCAGCCGGCGCCATCCCGAATTCGTGCTCTCGGACTACGGCACCTGGAACCGGGGCTGGGAAGAGGCCCTGAAGGTCACGGCGCAGCGTCCGCCCCGCAAGAACAAGCCCACCGAGCCGACGCCGATCCGGATGTACGGATAGGTCCGCATAGGTCCGCCGGAAAGACCTTCCAGCCGAAGTGTCGCTTCGTCCAGGCTCTCAGCGTCCGATTGACGCGGTGGTGGCGAGACCTGCCCGCTCAGGCCTTTATCGCAAATCGGTAAATCCGCCAGTACCCGATCATGTTGCTGACCAGGAACGTGGTCTCCATGAGCACCGCGACCGGGCTGCCGGCGATGTAGTTGTGCACCATCCAGGTCACCGCACAGGCCATGTAGATCAACCGTACTTTCCGGTCGGATTGCTGGAAATTGCCGTAGGTGGGCAGCAGCGAACCGAATAGCGCCAGGATGTCCAGGGGACGCTCGTAGGAAGAGAAGAAACCGGCCAGGATCAACGCCATGAACACGTACATCAAGCGCCGGTCGGTCGTAAAGGCCGCCGTGAAGACCCTGACGCTCATGACGACATACAGGGTGCCGGCGCTGTTTCTGCCGAGCACGAAAAAGTGGAAGGCGTTCGTCAACGCCGAAGCACTCAGCCAGAGCAACACGTTGCGGCGCTTCTTGCACTGGAAGGAGACGACGCCGCAGGTGAAAGCGACGGCGGCGAGTGCCTGAGATACGAGGAAAGAATCCATGTGGTGATTCACCCGGCGGGTTGGTGTCCACGTGCAAAATACAGACCGCCCGAAACGGGTCAAGGCGATTCACCGTCCTTCACTTGACGCGGGACCGTAAAGGGAATAACGTACTTTACGACCCGTCCAACCCAACGTAAACGTCGCCATCGTGACCAACGGATGGTCCCTCCATGATCACCAATGCCCGCGTTGGTGTCACCATGCACAAAACCGCCCGCGCCATCGCTCTCATCACGATATGCTGCGTGACAGCGGCCGGGATGATGCACGTCCTGGGCGGTCCGGCCGGCGACGAACCCTCCCAACCGTCCAACAGGTACGTCAACTCCGCGGGCGTCGAATTGCCGCCCGACGCGGCGCCGCCCTCGGAGCAGTACGTACGAACGTTTCAGCTGGACAACACCTACATGGAGTGGTTCCGCACGATCTACAAGGGGACCTACGGCCACCGGATCATCGCGGAACCCTTGATTCGCTTCGACAAGAACTTCGACCTTATCCCGGCGGCGGCGAACCGCTGGGAACCCACCGACGACGGGCTGGGCTGGTATTTCTACCTGAGGGACGACCTGGAGTTTTCCGACGGCAAGCCCCTGACCGCCCACGATTACGTGTTCACCCTCCGGCGCGGCGCCGATCCGGAAAACGCCTACGACGTGGAGTGGTATTACCGTCCGATCAAGAACTGGGGCCGCATCGTGGGCCGGGAGCTGCCCCTCGATTCGCTGGGTGTTCACGCGGTCGACGACTACACGCTGCTCATCGAAACCGACGAACCTTGCGCCTACATGCCGGACCTGATGGTGGACAGCTGGGTTTCGCCTCGCCAGGCGGTGGAGAAGTACGGCGACGCCTGGTCCACCAGCCCGGAGACCTCTATCGCCAGCGGGCCCTTCTACCTGGCGGAGTGGACCAAGGCGGACCGAGTCGTGCTCAAAGCCAACCCCCGATATCACGGCGCCGCCCGGCCTTATCTGGAAACCTTGATCGCCAAGTTGCACAACGCCTCGACGCCGCCGCCCCTGCTCGCGTCCTACGAGGCCGACGAGGTGGATTTCGGCCTTGTAACGAACCACGCCGAACTCGCCCGGATCAAGACCGATCCGAAGCTAAGCCGGGAGCTGCATTCCTACACGGATTTTGCCACGTACTACCTCACGATGGACACCTATAACCCGCCCTTCGACAACCTCAAGGTGCGCCAGGCCTTCAGCCACGCCATCGACCGGGAGGCCGTGTGCGAATCCGCGCTCCAGGGTTTCGCGATCCCCGCGTACTCCATGCTGCCGCCCGGCTTCCCGGCGGAAGCGACGGAAGCCCTGAAACCCGTCCAGCGGTACGACCCAGCCCTGGGACGCAAACTGTTCGCCGAGGCGGGATATCCGGACGGAAAGGGATTCCCGCGCGTGGAGATGTGGGTCCGGCGCGACGTGCGTCCAGTGCACGAAGCCGGAGAGGCGATCCACGCCATGATCAAGCAGAACCTGGGGATCGACCTGGTTGTGCGCAACATGGAGGTCAAGATCTTCATGGACGCGATCAACAGCCACCAGCTTCCCCTGGGTCTCGTCCGGTTCGGGGCCGACTTCATCGATCCCAGCAGCCTGATGAACCTCTGGCTATCCTCGGGACGGCACGCCTGGAAACACGACCGCTTCGACCGGCTGGTGGTCCAGGCGGGAGGCGTCGTCGGCGACTACGAAGCTCGGATGGACGTCTACCGCCAGGCCGAACGCATCCTGGTAGAGGAAGTGGGTGGCCTCTTCGTGTGGTACCCGACGATGAACCAGATCTGGAAATCGGACATCAAGGGGGACGCCCTCGAACCGAACCGGCGAGGCTTCCGGTCCTGGCGGGGCGAGCAGATTGGGAACACGGCCTTTACGATCTACATCTCGGAGAAGGGCGGGCGGGATGCCGAAACTAAGAGCTTCTGGGAAAGGGTGCTGGGGGGTGGCGGGTAGGCGACGCAGGAGGCAAATCAGACGATATTCAGCATTTTGTTGGCATAGTCTTTTCCCGAAGTCGGTGAAGGAAGAGACTCACCGTCCTGTTGATACAAATCAATGGTTTCTTCTACGATCCGACATAACTCGGAGAACACTTCCTGTTCGTTCTCCCCATGACATCCTCCGTAAAACAGACCGGGACAACTGCCAATGTAACACTGATCTTCGTCTGACCACTCCACGATTTTCACATATCGAGCACTCATCTTCATTTCTGTGATTCCTTTATCGCTACACGAATGGCCTGTTCCTGGTAGTTTCTGGCGTCGTCGCCGATGTGAAAGGAAAGATACCGCAATTAAACCAACAGGAGGAATGTTAAATTCCGTTTTTTACGAACGAAAACCCAATAATGGGTGTTGTAAGATTGGTACCGACTGAGCGCCGGCCAGCAAAGGACTCTGAATGACGCAGGAAGAGACAAAATGTATTGCACTGGAAATCCATCGTGGCAACCGGGACGCGGTGACGGACCTGGTGGCGACCTACCAGGACAGACTCTTCACCTACGCCTTCCATATGCTTGGCGGTTCGGACGACGCCCTCGACGTTACGCAGGAAGCCTTTGTCAAGGCGTACACCACGCTCTCCGGAAAGTACGACGCGGAGCGATGCCGGACGCTCGAAGTCCGACCCTGGCTGTATCGCATCGTCCGGAACCTGGCGCTGAACAAGTTGAGGTCGCGCAAACGAAGAGACGACGCGCTGGTCAGCATGAAGGACAACCTGCCGGCACAGGTTTTCGACACCGGAAACAACCGGTCAAGGACAAGAGCGATCCGGGCGGCCCTCGCTCGACTGGGAAGGGAAAGCCGTGAATTGGTCATCCTGCGCTTTGTCGAGCAATACACCTACGCGGAGATCGCGACAGTCACCGGCTCAACGGAATCGGCGCTGCGGGGCAAGGTGTACCGTGCGCTACGTAGGCTTCGCAAAACCATGGAGGGGGGTCCTGGTGGATAAAAACGAAGCGAGACAGTATCTGGATCAAATCAGGACCGGCGAAGCGGATTCCGAGGCCAGCCGGTCCGTGACGGAACACCTGGAAGAGTGCGCCGATCTGCGCGAAGAGGCTGCATTTATGGAAAACCTTGCCATGGAATCTACCAAACTGAAACTGACCGCTCCCACAGGGATACAGGAGGAAGTGATGATCAGGATTGCAGACCGATACGATGTGATCGAAACAGATTTCGGGACGGCGCACGTGGGATTTACACCCAAGGGCATATCGGCGGTAAAACTCGACGTGGAGGAGGACGGCGCATTCGAAACCTACTACAAAGACAGGCTGGGGCGGACCACGGTCCGAGGTTCGCTGCCCGAAGCGTATACCGAAGCGGTCAGGCGGGCCATAAGAGGAGAGAAGATCGCCCAGCCGCCGGTCACGCTGGAAGGACTGACCGAATTTGAACAGACCGTGCTCCAGCATCTGGCCAGGATACCTACGGGCGAGGTACGACCCTATGCCTGGCTCGCCCGGGAAGTGGGCAGGCCGAAGGCGATCCGGGCCGTCGGAACGGTCATGGCCCGCAATCCCGTTCCCTTCCTGATGCCCTGCCACCGGCTCGTACCCTCGACCGGAGGCGTGGGAAACTACTACTACGGACCGGAAATGAAATGGACCCTGCTGGAACGGGAGGGGATCCCGCGGGAGGAACTCGCAAACTGGAAGCAGCGCGGCGTGCGCTTCATCGGCAGCCGGACGACCGGTATCTACTGCTATCCGACCTGCCGTGATGCGCGGCGCGTCCAGCCGCAGCACCGGCTGGAATTCGGTAGTACGGAAGACGCGACGGAAAGCGGATACCGGCCGTGCAAGCACTGCAGGCCGCTGTCGGTGTAGATACAATGTAGATACTACCGATTACGTGGAGGAATCCTGTCGCCGACGGGCTTGGGTACGGGTCTCCAGTAACCCGAGGGATCGCCGCCCCGACAGATTACGGCCCGGTGGTACTCCGGGTAGCGGCCCCGCACGTCGGGCGGCAGGTACCGTATCGTCAGGCCGCAGCGCCGGCGGTCGGATACATTCGGCTCGGACCCGTGCAACAGCAGGTCGGTATGCATGGAGATCTGGCCCGCCTTCATGGTAAAAGGCACCGGGTCGCCGCCCCATTTTCGCGGGTCCGTTACCGTCTGTCCCAGCACGTTGCGTTCGGCTTCCGTGCTGTTTTCGAAGGGGATCTGCCCGTGGAGGTGGGAACCGGGGATGACCGTCATGGGCCCGTTCTCTTCGTCCACGTCATCAATAGCCAGCCAGATCGTCACTACCTTGCTCGGCGTCAGGGGCCAGTAGGACGCGTCCTGGTGCCAACTCACCCGCTGCACGTCGCCCGGCATCTTGCAGAAATAGTGGGTCATCTCGCAGATCAGCGTCTCCCCGACCAGGTCTTCCGCGTAGTCCAGTATCCGCTGGTTCATGGTCAAGTCGTATATACCCTCGCAGTGCCGCTGCCAGCCGTTGATCGAGTAGCTGTTGTACCCTTCCTTCTCCGCGCGGGCCATCAGGTCTTCGAAATACGCTCGGTTCTCCTCGGCTTCCTGCGGGGTAAAGACGTCGAGGGGGCAGAGATACCCGTTCGCGTTGAAGAAGTCGACCTGTTCGCGGGATAGCGTTTTGGGGTGCTCGTTTGTTGCCGGGAAAAACCGCAGTTCCCGCTTCATTTCGGGCAGGGCATCGGTGATGGGCATGGGCGACCTTTATTAAGTATTCGTTGGTGGGTGAGCCTGGTCCGGTGGCGACTTTGAATATACCGGCATAAATCGCTTGAGACAACCCTTTGAATGACTTAAATAGCCATGTATGGATGATACCACGAACAGGGCGCTGCATTCGCTCGACCTCGCTCCGGGCGCGTCGCTTGACGACGTCAAAAAGTCGTACCGGGAACTGGTGCTGATCTGGCATCCGGATAAGGTGCCCGACCGGGTGAAAGACCGGGCCACCGCCAAGTTCACGGAGATCAACGAGGCCTACCAGTGGCTCGTTCGCAATCCGGATAACCTGCGGGTGTCTTCGACTACCGGGACGTCTTACCGGTCAACTTCACAGCGCCAGTCTCCTCCCCGCTATCGTTCTTCCTCGCAATCTTCCCATACACGAACGGAGTATTCCCGGCCCGGCGCCTCCAGCCGCACGGGATCCGGATCGTCGGCCGATCCGGCTGTTCAACGTGTCCGACAGGCCGCTCGCAGTATCTTAACCGATACCAGGGCCGGCCTGTACATCTACCCAGACATCAACCCCGATCGAGCGGCGAACTTCGTCGTTTCGCTGCAGCGCAGCATACGTTTCAGCGGCTTGGCCGCGACGGTGAACGATCTGCTGGTGTTCTATGATATCGACGGTTCCGGCGAGGAGGGCATGGCCATCACCCGGTCGAACCACCTGGTCAACAACAACACCGGGACCCTCTATGACATCGGCGAACTGGTGGAGGTCCAATTGAAGGAAGGATTCATCTTCTGGAGTGAGATCGTGGTGCGCAGACGGGGAAGCCGGAGGTTTGAACTCGCGGGATATGCGGAAAAAGGGCCTGGACGGGCGCTGGTGCGCATTCTCGGGAACCTGGTGTCCGAGGACTAGTAATTTGTAATAACAATTCAAAGAAAGAAGGGAGAAACGATAGTGAAAGAACCTGGTTTAATTGACGACATTTACTATCAAGCAGGTCGAAATGCCGCCATCGAAATGTGCCTGGCGTCATTAATCCATCAGGAACACTATCCTGTCGTGTGGAATCGTCATGAAATGCTTGGTAGGTTACGACAGAAATACCCTGAGATGTTAAAGGATGGAGGGCAGTGGAGTAGATTCGAAAACGGTGTTAAAGATGGCCTGAACAATATGTTTATCAACTATCGAGAAGACCAGTTGGACGATGACTAAGGTCGTTGCAGTGTTGTCGGTAATTCCGTTTTAGGCTGAGTCTAAACTATTCCCAATGCGACACAAAGCAAACTGAACCTACTACTGTAATGTTGAGTAAAGGTTTCTCTTGTTACATGTATTCTGTACTGGGAGTCTACCGCATAACGCCCCTATAACGCCCCTATAACGCCCCTATAACGCCCCTAAGACTCATCTACGCCACTACGCTCGTCTCCACCGCCCTGATTTTCCACGTCCAGGGGACACAACCAACCTGCGATTTAGTAACTCCTCCAGCGCCCTACGCACTTGACGCTCGCTGACATAGGGGCCCAGACGGCCGAGAATCTCACGGCGCGTCAAACCAGCTTCTGTGCTGTCCAGAAGGGACAGTATCATTTCCTGTCGTTCGGAGAAATTAGCTTTTCCACCACGCCGCTGAGGCACGAACTGCCCGTGCTGGAACCGCACGGTCACACACCAGCCATCGTCTTCGATTTCCAGCATGGGTAGACCCGCTTCGCTGGTCAGGTCCGTCATCTTCAGTGTACCGTGCCCCCACTCCTCGATGATCCCGCGTCGATGGAACGCACGGGCGATTAGTGGATTCCAAGGGCGTGATTCGTGCGGAACGAACAGCTTCTCCGGCGTCAACCCGAAGTGCAGCGATCCGGCCGACGTGATCTCCAAACGGTCATCGTAGATCGCCACGCCAATGGAACCTCCGCCAATGGAATAATCACGATGGCACAACGCGTTCGCCAGCGCCTCGCGCGTCGCAAGTGGTGGATAAAGCGGTTCGTCGATTCGGTCGAAACGATCGGCTTCGAATCGAGCGGCGATCGGCAGGCTGTCGCGCAAGAAACGTTCCGCGTACACGAGGAGCGCGAAGGCGTTGCCGTTGAACTGGCGATTATCCAGAAACTTCATTTTGTCGGTTCCCTGGAAGCGGGCAACGCGAAGCAGGCATTGCGGCATATCGACTTCCAACCGTTCCCCGTTGCCGAACAGCACGGCTGCGGCTCGAAGCAATACACCGTCGTGCAGTAACCCGAGTCCTCGCAGCAGGTCGGCCGGCTCCCTGCTCGGCGGCTCATCCATTCGACCGCGCCGAACGCCCTCCGCGACGACCCGTCGAATCTCTGCTTCGTCGAGTTCGCTGATCGACCATCCGGCGGCAGGCTGGTTTTCCCAGCGCTGCTCGCTGTGCATCCGTTCGAACAGCATCCGATTGTACTCCTCCGGAGACAGTGCCAGCGTGGTGTTCCCTACCCGGCGGTAGGCGTTGCCACGGTAGATATACGGCCTAGTTGATCCCCGGCCCGTGCTGATCACGATGACTTCACGGCCACCATCCACGGGAACCCGCTCTACGGTTGGAAACGCTGGAGGATCGATTTGCCGAAGCTCGGCGCTCAATTCCTCGATCGTGCGCTCGCCAACTTGCTGTCCTACGACGCCACCATCTCGCGTCACGCCGAAGAGCACCCGTCCACCTTCCTGATTCAGAAATGCACACACCGTCCTGGCCGCCTCCCGGCGAGTTCCGGTCGTCTCCTTGAACTCCAGCGTCTCGGACTCGCCGGAGGCGGTGAGGGGTGCGATCTGTTCGATGTTCATGCTATCGTCTCCTATACACGCTGGTCTGTCAGTGAGAAAACGGTCGGATAGTGTTACTTTGTCAGAACATTCCTGAACCGGGCAATCGTCTCCCCGTCCAGGTCTTCGATATGCACTCTGCCGGATTCGAGCTCATGTAGTAGATCATCCAGATGCCTGTCGCGGTTCCTGAAGCGTTTGAAATCCGCCGTGGTCATATCTCTGTGGATGAGTCGCAGTTGCTCCCGCTGCTCGGAAGTCGGATAGGTAAACCGCAACTCGAATCGCCGCGCTTTCAGTTTTTCATACTCAGCTTTCAACATGGCCATGGATTCGCCGAATCCAAGCACGCGAACCCACGCTTTGCTACGTGTTATCGCCGTAAACAGGCCAATACGAATGCTCGCCAGATTTCGAACTGCTGAATGGCAGTCCTGGGCATTGATGATATAGACCATTCCGGCTTCGTTGCCCTTGGCGCGGTGGATTCCGGTCAGGGTCACCGATGCTTTGCCCGGTCGAAAGAAGGTATTCGGGTCCGTGTCGACTCCTGCGAGATGGGATCTGATGCCCAATTCCTTCAAACGACTGCGTACCGGCTCGACGTTCAACCGTGTCGAAACAGGATCGGGGTTGATGACCATGATGTCGTCGTGTCGCAGTTCGTCCTTACCGAGGTTTTTGGCGATAGCCTCTGTCAGCCAGTCCGTCTGTTCATCTCCGTTTCTGAAAGTGACAAAACGGATCAGGTCATCGGGGTCGGAATGGTCCTCCAGAAATCCAGGGCTCGTATCTTCTGTTCTGTCTAGCGTTACAGCCGACCCGTCGCGCAATGCACCGGCCCGCACCGTGTATCCAATGTCCTCCCAGATATGTGCCCGGTCGAATATCTGGACCAGACCGGTTTCCGTCTCATGGTCCGGTTTCCGGTATATCCCGAATCCAAGGGCAAAAGCCGTGGCCAACACCAGCTTCGAGTTGCGGTAACACTTCGACAGCATGATATCACGCTGCGGTGCGGGATCACCGGTGTCGTCGAACCGTACTTTGGGCGATCCATCCTTGTTCTTCCCGAAAATCTCTTCCGGAGATGGCAGGGAACTGCCGCGAAGACTCTGCAGTTCGTCATAGGCGTACACCAATCTCCCGGGGTCTCTGAGCAGTTTGAAGCAAAGCCTCAGAAACATGGATGGTAAATCCTGCGCCTCGTCGACGAATATCGCGTCGTAGACCGGTTCGAGTTCACGCGCATAAGCAAGGGCGTATTCGCACGCGCCCTCGAACTCCCTGCCTGGTCCAAATCTGCTGCGCGCCCTTCCGAAATCGAGAAACGCCATGCCGTGCAAGCGACAGAACTCGTGATAGATCCCCTCGCGTTCTTTACCCCGCCAGGAACCCCAGGCGTTTACGATACGCAGCTTATCCCAATCAGGCTCTTCGCCGGTCTGGTCTATGAAGAAGTTGTTGATCAGGCGACGAAAATGATCCTTGAGGGAACGTGAGTTGAATGTGACTGCGATGCGCCAATCAGGATGATGGGCATGGAGGTTGGCCGCTTTCCTTGCCAGTACGATGGTTTTGCCCGAACCCGCCAGACCGCGAATGCGCTGTACGCCTTCGACCGTTTCCATGACGGTTTGACTTTGGATGTTGTCCAGTGTCGCGATCGATTTCTCGAGTTTTACCAGCTTTGCGCCTCGCGAATCCTCCTCCGTTACGTTCCGACTTAATCCGCTTTTTCGAACCGTGGAAATGTGCTCGATCGCCGACAGCACCCTATCGCACATATCCTGCATATCCTGGCCATGGGGACACGACCAAGTGAACCGGGTTAATGCCTGTATGAGTGACGGAGCGTTCGTGAGAGGGTATTCCCCTGAACGGCATGAATCACGAAATGAATCCAGATTCCTCAGTGCGGGGGCGAATGAGATCGTATGGATGGGAACCATGAGATCCCGGCGCCGCATCAATTCCTGGTGAACCTTCAGCCGGGATTCGAGCTTGTTGGCCGAATCGTCCTGCCGCGCCCCGAAATCACCCGTTTCGTGTCCCTCAATGAGATCGAAAACGACCACGCCCATATCAGCCGAAACCAGCAGGGCGTCAATCATCTGGAGTCCTTCGGACGTGCTGAAAATCGGATAGCCGATGAACAAGCGCCCCGACCATGCGGACTGCTGTGAAACCACCTCCACCAGGGCTTCGCTTGACACGGGCTTCCGGCTGGTACCTCGAACGACATCGATACTCATGACGATTCCTTTCCACCGAGTCGCTTCCACAGTCGTGCGATGCACACGCCATGCACGCACCATGCTCGCGTTTTCAGCGATCCGAAAGCGACGGGTTTTTACGCAGCCCGGCTGCAGCCAGGCTGCGTCAGGCTGGCTGTCCGTTCAGACTGCATTCTCAGGGTTGTGTAATTGATTAGTAGGGAAAAACGTGGGGTTCTTGTAAGAAAAACCCAATTGGTGGGATGGTGTTCGATTTCCTGTTGCTGCTGACTATGAGGTAGTCGGAAATGAAGGCTGTGCGGGTGGGTTGGGGATCGCGCTCGGTGAGAATGGTTATGGCGTCTTGCGTTTGGTGTTGCGTTCGGGAAGGGTCAGGTTGGCCCCGCGCGGTGTATTTTCCACCAGCCACTGGCCGAGTGCTTTCCGCGGTCCTCCCTTACACTCTCGCCAAACACGTTCCGGAATCACGACGAACGGTCTCCGCGTTCCGATGCGTTGCGGGCCTTCTTCTTCCGACAGGCGCAGTATCTCGGACAACCGCGCCTTGGCCTCGGATACCTTCCAGACTCGTTGAGGTTTAGCTTCGTGTTGATTCACTGTGCCACCCTTTCAGTTCGTACCGGACCATTGATTTGAGAACTACTGCATCTGTCAAGGGAAGCAAGTTCGATGATCGACCTTGAAGTTCTCCCATTGCCGTAACCGCAACGTCCACCACTGCTGTCGAACCTGGCACTTGTGCGTCAATCATCGCCCGATCCAGCCATTACTCAGCGTACATCTCGCTAATGACGCGACGCAGTTGTAATGCGTTCTCGGTGGAGAGACCATCTATGCGCTGGCCCAGACGCTGCTTGCTGATGGTGCGTATCTGGTCAACCGCTATCTCGGCGTCCCGACCCGCGCACCGCACTTGCAGACGGCCTCGCCAGCGTGGATGCAGTTTAGAGGTAAGTGGACAGACGACTACAGTCTCGAGGTGCCGGTTCATCTCATCGCGGCTGACAATAACCACCGGCCTGACCTTGTGAATTTCAGCGCCTTTGGTGGGATTCAAATCGGCCATATACACGGCATACCGCCGGGGAAACGGGGCCATTAATCCAATCCATCGGCTATGGTGACGTCGAAGTCGCTCCAGTCCTCTGATTCTGCGGCCATGGCACGGTAGGTCTCCTCCCAGGACAGGTTATGAGCGTCCTTGCCCCGTAAGACGACGCTTTCCTCCATCTCTTCTAGCGTAAGCCGGTCGCTCCATCCATACTTGTCCAGCAGCGCCTTGGGAATGCGGATGCCTCTGGAGTTCCCAATAGGAATCAATTTGATTTCCCTGATGCGTGACGATTTGTCCATACGTTTCACCCCCGCTTTGGCTTATCACGTAATTATAGTAATTACTTTAAGTGCCCGTGTCAATGCGATATCACCTTTCGCTCCTAAATACATGTCGAGCCAGACTCACCTAGATTTCCACATCAAGTTATCAGGATGCTTCTTGCTATTCAGTTGTCATTGCCCTCCACTCCTACACTTACTCGCTGAACTCCACACCTGTTGTCACACCGGCCACGCTTCCTTCCTGTACCCCATGTCCCAGAACATCCACTCGTACCGGCTGGTCGTGACGTAGTGCCCCAGCATAGCCTCGCGGTCCTCAGCGGGAAGCCCGCGCGCGACCCGGTTGGTGATTTCGAGGACGGCAACAACACATTCTGCGAACTGTTCGCCGGCGTAGGTGTCGATCCACTGCTGGTACATGGGATCGGGCGATCCCTTTTCGGCCAGCGCTTTGCCCACTTCCCAGTAGATCCAGTAGCAGGGGAGCACCACGGCCACGACCTCGTGGAAAGGTCGGCCGTAGGCCACAGAAAGCAGATAGCTCGTATAGGCCTGGCATACCGGCGCCTTGAGTGTGGCCCAAATCTGTTCCGACGACAGACCGAATACGTCGAAGAAGTTCTCCTGCATGGCCCGCTCTTCCACGAGACACCCCTTGGCATGCTCGTTAAAGAGGATAATGGTGTCCTCGTCCGGTGCCTTCACCGCGGCGAGGCTCAGGGCTCGGGCGTAGTCCTTGAGATACAGCGCATCCTGGACGGTGTAGAATTCGAAGGCCGAACGGTCGAGGTCGCCGGAGGTGAGGCCCTTGATGAAGGGATGGGCGAGGATCGCGTCATATATCGCGGCCGTCTCCGACCACATGAGATCGGTAATGGCGGCCTGCGTCGTAGTGGCGGACATCAGGACACTCCCGCCTGGTCTGCAATCCCAACCTGCGCCACGCGGCCCTTCCTCCGATCAACCGCACGCACGTGCTCCGCGTATTCTTCCCGCCGAAAGTAGGCACTTTCCAGGTTATCCGTTTCGGTCGTGACCGACGCGGTGACCCAATGGGTCGCGTAGCCGCGCCGCCAGCGGTCCGACGTGTTGCGGCGCGACGAGTGGAGCGTTTCCGAGTGGTGGAAGACCACGCCGCCCTTGCGCACCGGTGCGGAGGCTTCCTTTTCCCAGTCGATCAGGTCGTCTGGAGGGGCCAGGTTGTAGGGCTGGCCGGGGACCTCAACGTGGTCGATGATGCCCTTCTTGTGCGAACCGGAGATGTACCTTAGGCAGCCGTTCTCCTCGTCTACGTCGTCGAGGGCGATCCAGGCCGTGATGACGTGGCCGCCCGGCGTGCACCGGAAGTAGAAGTTGTCCTGGTGGTAGGGTTTCTCCGAACCGAATCGCGGAGGTTTCATGAAGAGCTGGTCGCTCTTGAGCAGGGGTTCTTCACCAGTGAGTTGCCGGAGGATGTCCCGAAGCCGGCCATCCAGGGCGAAACCACGGAACATCGGATTCCGCAGGTAGGGACTGTCGATCTTGCGCGGCGCGGACTCACCTGTTTCGGATCGGTCCAGCAGGTAGCCCTCCATGGATTCCTCAACTTCCATGGAGTCCGCCGTATCCACGGCCAATCGGGCCACCTCGTCGGCCTCTTCTGGACCGTAGACACCCTCGACGACCAACCATCCTCGCTCATGGAACAACTGAACCAGTTCGTCGCTTATCATACCACTCATCCGCTCCGCAGTGCGTCCAGGTTGTCCTGCAGGACGCGCAATCCGTAACCCAACGGGCTGCCGACATTGATGTACCGGTAGCCCCAGTCGATTTTCTGCCGGATGTCCTGGAGATCGTCCAGCGTCGTCCCCGCCATGATACCCGAGCCCTCGAGCCGCCGGGGGAATTCCCGGATGGCCGCCTGTACTTCGGCCGAGTCGGTCTCCGTGATCATCCCCATGGTGGCGGAAAGGTCCGTGGGTCCCATGAAGAGGACGTCGATCCCTTCCACTTGCTTGATTTCGTCCAGATTGTCGAGGGCTTCGACGCTCTCGATCTGCAGGACGGTAACGGTCTCCGCATTGGCCGTTTTAGCCACGTGGCTGAAGTCCAACCCGGCCAGCATGGCCCAGTACGGGGATACGCCGCGCTGGCCCTCCGGCGCATAGCGGGCGAACTGTATCGCCTGCGCCGCCTCCTCGGCCGTATTGACCTGGGGGATCATCACCGCGACGGCGCCGATGTCATAGGCCTTCTTGATCAGCGCGGGATCGTTCCAGGCGACGCGGATCATGGGCGCCACGTCTCTCTGGCGCGCGATCACCGGGACCATGTCCAGGTCTTCCACGGTGCTTGCGGAATGCTCCGTATCGATCCACAGGAAATCAATGTCGGAACGGCATACCACCGAGGCAGTGAACGAATCGTGGGCGGGCAGGACCGTGCCCAGCAGCAGTTCGCCGTCTCGGATGCGCTGTTTCAGCGGATTGGGGTACTTCATCCGGAATCAGTACCTTTCTGACACGCCGAAACGCGCGCCCGGTTGTCCTGCGAGCATGGCCGCGCGCCTACAACGCGCTGCGTTCCCGCTTGAAGGCGGAGATGAAGGCCTCGTTCTCCCGCGGAAGGCCGACGGATATGCGCATGAAGCCTTCCATGTCGAAGGCCTGGCGGACATAGACCTTCTTCTCCCACAGGCGGTCGATCAGCGTGTTCACGTTGGGACCGATTTCCACCGTGACGAAAATCGTCTGCGTGCGAATGGGGCTGTATCCCATGGCCTCCAGTTCTTCGTAAAGGAAGGCCTTCCCCTCGCGGACGATTTGCACGGTACGCTGGACATGCTGCTGGTCGTTCAGGGCGGCCATCGCGGCCACGATCGACAGGGTGTTCTTGTTGAGCAGGCCGATGCTGAACCGCTGCATGCGCTCCAGCAGGGCGGGATGGGCCACACCGTAACCGACCCGCATGCCACCCAATCCGTAGGCCTTCGAGAAGGTACGGGACACCAGCAGGTTCTCCACTTCCTTCGTCAGGGAAATCGTGGACGGATAATCGGGATCGTCCACAAACTGGATATAGGCTTCGTCCACGCAGACGATGACGTCCTTCGGTACCGCCCGGATCGTTCGTTCCAGCTCGGCGGGATCGAGGAGCTGGCCGGTGGGGTTGTTGGGATTGCAGATGCTCACGATCCGGGTGTCCCCGTCCACCGCCGCCGCTATGGCCGGGAGATCGATTTGCCAGTCCCCGGTCAGCGGAACCTGCTTGACGGCCTGTCCGAGTTCCGCCGCCGTCCTCGGAATGGACCTATAGGACGGGAAGGCCGTGACTGCGTTTCCCGGATTGTTCCAGAAGGCCGCCAATGTCGCGGTCAGCAGGATTTCCGACGAGCCCACGCCCAGGACGACCGACTCGGGGTCGACATCGTGGTGGGCCGCCAGGGCTTCTTCAAGGTCGTTGTGCATCGTATACCGGTTCATGCCGAACATCTTGCCCGCCACCGCCTCGATGGCCCGTTGCGAGGCACCGAGGGGATTCTCGTTGATGCTGAGCTGGACGAGCAGGGGGTCGTCGAGCCCCACGCCGTTCACCTGCTGCATCGTGGTTCCGCTGACCATCTGGGCGGCCGCTTCCCAGGCCGGCGTGCCCATCAGCGTGACGCCCGCGCCGCCCAGCATGGTGCTGCGCAGGAAACTGCGCCGGTTCATGTCTTGTGCTTCAGCCATAATAGCCTCCGTCTTCAATAGCGATTCATGGGATGTGATCTCGAGCAAAATGTGCGTCCGGTATAGTGGAAAGTCAAAGTTTCTTTTGATCTTGAAAAGGCTGAACGATATGGGTACACTGAACCGGTCTCACACGAAATGAACCGCAGCTATCCCCCGCAACCGCGAGGAACCTTCATGAGCGTACCAGACTACCAGGATTTCGATCGAAGCTTCTGGGACGAGGAACTGGCCGATTTCGTGCCGGAAACCGTCTATGACATGCACGTGCACATGTGGTCGGAAAGGCACCGGGGAAAGCTGCCCCCGGACCCCACCGGGCTTCGGGTGGAGATCGACTACCAGGACCACCTGGCCTGGGCGGAGAAGCTGTATCCGGGCCGCAGAATACATTACCTGGTTCTGGGCACGCCGATCCCCGGCGGGATCGACACGGAAGGCCACAACGACTGGACGGCCGAGGAGATGAAGCAGGACCCCGAATCGGCGATCAACATGATGGTCACGCCCGACATGACACCGGAATACGTGGCCGCGCAGGTAAAGCGACACGGCTTCCTGGGCCTCAAACCCTACCGGACCTTCGCGCCGGACCCCACCCACTGCCGCATCCGGGACTTCCTGCCCGAGTCCTTCATCGAGGTGGCCCACGACCTGGGACTGGCCATCACCATGCACATGTCCAAGCCCGAAGGGCCGGCGGACGCGGACAACCAGCGGGACCTGGCCGACTACACGAAGCGCTATCCCCGCGCCCAGTGGATCCTCGCCCACTGCGCCCGGGCCTTCAACTGCTTCATGATGGAGCGCGCCATCCACTTTCTCACGGACCTGCCCAATATCTGGTACGACACGTCGGCCGTGAACGACCTCTACTCCCAGTACCTGCTGATGAAGCACGAGGACCGCTCGCGCGTCATGTTCGGATCGGACAACGTGGTGGCGGGATGCGCCCGTGGCAAGTACGTGACCTACGGGCGGGCGTGGACCTACTACGAGGGCACGACGGAAACGACGCCCCACTGCGATTCCCGGGCGACGCTGGTCATCTACGAGCAGTTGCGGCAGGAGAAACAGGTGGCGGACATGCTGGGGCTGACCTCGCAGGAAATCGAGGACCATTTTTCCGGTAACGCCCGACGGTTCCTGCGGCAGGTCCGCGGCCAGCAGGACTGGCGGTAAATCGGCGCGTCTGCCCCCGTGCGGTCGCTGACAGTCATCGCCAGATGACGGCGCCTTATCCCCGCAACGGCTCCTCCATCCTCAGCCTTGCCTTGCGGACCTCCTCCACCAAGTGGTCCTGGTGGGCCAGGGGCTGTTCCAGGTGTTTCATGCGCGCCGGACCGGCCGTCTCCAGCATGGCATCGCCGTAGACGCTATCGAGCCAGAAACGCGCGGCGGCGGCGATCTCGTTCTTCAGTAACGGTATATCCTTATCGTCGAACCGGGCCGTGCAGTTGATCGTGAACATTCTGCGCCGGTCGCTCCCGCCCCAGGCGCTGTGCTTGGTGTTCTGGTTGAACACGACGATGTCCCCCGGTTGCGTCTCCAGCGCCACGGCCGGCACCTCCCAGCCTTCGATGCCCCAGTTTTCATCCGATTTCCTGATCTGGGATTCGAGCGAATCGGCGTATGCGTCGCCCCAACGGTGACTGCCGGGGATGACCCGCAGTGCGCCCGTTTCCCGCGTCAGTGGGTCGAGGTAAAGGGCCATTTTGTAATAAACGCGGGGCGGGGCGCCACGCTTCTTGCCCGACCAGTCCGTGTCGGAATGCCAGTTAGTATCGCTGACGTAGAAATTGCCATCGCTGCCCAGGTACACGAAGTCATCGCCCAGGAGGCTGCCGAAGATGCCGTTGACGCGGGGGTCGTCGATGAGCGAGGAAAGTACGGTATGCTGATCGATGAAGGGCACGATGCAGGATCTGGCCGTCCCGTCGTGGGGCTTGCCGTCATGACCGCCGCCGCGTTCGGTCCATACGGCCTCGAAGGCCTCGACGATCTCGTCGATCCGATCCTTCAACAACCCGGGAAAACCGAGATAGCCGAAGGTGTCCATGAACGCAAGTCGCTCTTTCGTCAGTCGCATGGTTTGTTCTCCGCGCCGGGCCACTGGATCGGTCGGTCCGCTGGATGGGCAGGTATTAGGGCTTGTAGGGCACCGGTGGAACGAATACAATCACAAATGGGATGAATGCAATCCTGAATATAGTGTACCCGTTACGCAAGGTGTTAAAAATACTTGAAAAGGAGCGTCCCATGCGCCGGTTTACCCGCACCCCCTATCTATCCGGACCGGACGATCCGGCATTCAAGGAGATCCGCGGCGTGCTCGAACCCGGGGAGACGGTCCAGGTCGAGACCTACGGCGGCCACGATCAGGACTATCTCGCCAAAAAGGACCTGCGGGCCGGGGCGGTCATGGACGTGGATCCCTACCGGTACTCACGGCCGTGTGGACCCTTCCACATCGAGGGGATCGAGGCCGGGGACTGGGTGTCCGTGGAGATCCTCGACATGGAGGTCGGTCCCTACGGCTTCTACCGCAACGGCGGCCCCCACTGGGGCAGCGTGCGCCTGATCGCGCCGGTGCGGGACGGCCTGGTCCATTTCCCGCCCGACTTCGTGGTGCCGGTACGGCCCATGATCGGCGTCGTCATGCTGGAATCGGTGGCACTACACCAGATCGACACGGGCGGCAACATGGATTTCAACGCGATTCAACCGGGCAGCACGGTGCACATCCGCGCGCAGAAGCCGGGTGGACTGTTGTCCCTGGGCGACGTGCACGCCCGGATGGGGGACGGCGAGCTGACGGGCACGGGCGTGGAGATCGATTCGACGATCACGATGCGCGTGGGCCGCTCGCCCGGGTTTCCGTGCAGCGCCCCGGTGGTGGAGAAGACCCGGATCGTGGAGTCGCAGGAAGAATACCTGACCAGCGGGCAGGGCTACAACTGGGAAGAGGCCGTCAAGATCGCCTGGAGCGAGATGAACGCCCTGATCGCGGACCGGTACGACACCACCGTGGAATACGCCAACCTCATCGTCGGCACCATCGCCGACGCCCGTCCGGGCTACGCCGCCGGCCTGCTGAACCGCCGCGGCAACACGGACGCCCAGGCCTATGTGACCTGCCAGATGGCGGTTACGAAGGAACTACGGCGAACGGGGACGCCCTACGTGCCCTAGTCGTTGGTTAGACGTGCCCTAGTCGTGGTACATCCGCCGGAAGGCGTTCAAGTCCCCGGGATCTCCGATAACGGTCAACAGATCGCCGGACTTGATCACGGTGTCGCCCTCGGGGACGATCACCTCGTCGAATTGGCGTATCCACACGATCCGGCATCCTCCCGGGATTTCCATATCCGATATTGGCATGCCAATCAGGCCGCTCGCGGGCGACTGGGGAAGGACCGGGACGGTCAGGTAACGGTCGCTCCGCAGGAAAATGTCGCGAAGGGCGTGTTCGTCGACCGCGGCGATCCACACCAGGCCGAAGTTTACGTCGTCAGCCCGTTCAGCGATCCGG
Organism: Gemmatimonadota bacterium; assembly: GCA_009841265.1. Classification (NCBI taxonomy): domain Bacteria; kingdom Pseudomonadati; phylum Gemmatimonadota; species Gemmatimonadota bacterium. The sequence goes on from VXMB01000009.1 coordinate 1,563,518, forward strand.
GCAAGCATGCGCAGATGCAGTGAGGTGTGCTCCGCGGGGCTGACCAGGAAGAAAAACGCGTGGATTTCGTCGGAACTCAGTGTGCCGGTCACAGGGTTTTCATATTCTATCCGTACGCCCTCGAATGCGCGGACGAGTACCAGTTCCGGCAGGGCGATATCCGGCATGCGAAAATGGCGCATCATCACGCCTTCGGCGACCGGCGTTCCGCCCGCACCGGTCTCCTGCATGAATCGGTCGTTGATTTCATCGATTGAAAGCCCGACCCTGGGCGACAACTTTTCCGCCGCGACGGCGATAACCCGATCGAAATCGACTTTCTCTTCCAGATCGACCGGCTGGCACCGGGTGATCATGTCTTCGAAGGGGTCTTCGTCCCGGAGCCCCTTTTCCTTCAGGATCCCGCGCAGTTCCCGGTCCAGCCCCTGGTAACGCGACCGGCCGAGCCGCTCGAAGATGTGGTAGATCGCGCCGTTGCGGTCCGCCCTGAACCGCGCGTAGTAGAAATACCACAGGGTCCCGGCGGCGATGAATCCGACGATGAAAAGGATGGCCGGCCAACCCATCTGCCAGATCACCAGGAAGGGCAGAATCATGCCCGCGATGTGCATCCAGGGGTACCAGGGCGAGCGGTATCCCGGGTCGTACTCGGCAATGCGGCTTTCCCGCATCACGACGACCGCAAAGCACACGACGGCGAAGACGACGAGTTGAAAGGCGCTCGCCAGCTTGGCGATGCCCACGGGGTCGAGGATCAGCAGGATGACGAGGATGCTTCCCACCGTTACGATCAACGAGCGGACCGGCACGCCCCGGGGATTTACCTGGCTCATTCCGACGGGCAGCAGGCGGTCCCGGCTCATGGCCAGCGGATAGCGGGAAGCGCTCAGTATGCCCGCGTTCGCCACGGAGACGAAGGCGAGCAGGGCCGCCACGGAGAGGAGCAGGCTACCCCACCAGCCGTACAGTATGCCGGCCGCCGTCGCCGCCGGCGTAAGGTCGCCCGCGAGGCGTTCGATGGGAATGACGCCCACCATGACCGTCGTGCCGAGGGCGTACACTGCGACGGCGGTGGCCAGGGCCAGAAATACGCCCCGGGGAAGGGTCTTTTCCGGTTTTTCGATTTCTTCCGCGAGACTGGCGACCTTGGTCACACCTACGTAGCTGATGTAGACCAGTCCCGCCGTCCCCATGAGCGTGGTGATCTCGACGTCGAAGAGGCCCTCGAACGCGACGGCATCCAGCGCCGGGACCCCGCCGCCGACAAAACCGGCCAGCAGCAGGAGCAGGGCCATCACCAGGTAGATCTGCAGGCGGCCGCTCTTCGCGGCGCCGAAGTAGTTCACCGCGCCGAGGCCCGCTGCAAGCGCCAGGGCCACGGGCAGCTGGGGCAGGCCCGGGAAGAAAAGGGCGATGTATGCGCCCATGCCCACCAGCGCGAAGGTAACCTTGAGAATGAGCGCCAGCCAGGTCCCGATCCCCGTGATCAGTCCGGCGTATGGTCCCAGGGACCGGTCGACGAAGTAGTACACGCCGCCCGCGCGGGGCATGGCGGTGGCCAGTTCCACGACGCAGAGCATGGCCGGGATGAGGGGTAGGGTCGCCACCAGGTAGGCCAGCACGAGGGAAGGACCGGCCTCCATCGCTGCAAGGCCCGGCAAGAGAAAGAAGCCCGCGCTCAACGTGGTACCCGTCGCGACGGCGTAGACTTCGAAGAACCGCAGTTCCTTCCTGAGGCGCTGTGTTTTCGCCATTTCGGTGCCGATCTACTGCAGGAGCGTTCCACTGCAGGGGCGTTCTACTGCAGGGGTGTTCTACTGAAGAGGAGAGAAGGGAACCGGCGTCAGGATCCGGTTGGCCACCTCGGCGACCAGCGTGCCGTTCTTTTCGCTGTCGGCCTTGGCCTTGATCCAGGCGGGATCGGCCATGAACGCCGCCCAGGCCCGGTCGCGATGGTTGGCGTCATCAAAGGCCAGCAGGTAGGTAAGCTCGTGGTTGCTCGGGCCCACCGCGGTCTGCCAGAAACCGACGAGCTTCATGCCGTGTTTCTCGAAGAGGGGTACGGCGTGGTTCGTGAACCGGTCCAGGATATCCGGCACGCGGCCGGGCATGATTTTGTAGATCCGTTCTTCGTAGATCATCTCGGTTTCTCCGATCAGTCCATGCTGGCGGTTCAGTCCAGGCCGGCGAGGCACGCGCCGCGCTCCACGTCGAATCCCTGGCGGCGCAGGTACTGCTCCAGTCCGACGAGGAAGGGCGTAACGGCCTCCAGGTTGGCGTTGTGCGCCATGTGACCCACGCGTATGGTCCGGTTCACGTAGTCGCCCAGGCCCAGACCGACATGCATGCCGTATTCGGCCTTCATGAAATCGGAAAAGGCGACGGGCTTTAACCGGTCTTCCGTCAGGATGACCGTCATGTTGACACAGGCGGCCCGTTCCTCGGCCATGACCTTGAGGCCCATGGCGCGTACGCCTTCCCGCACCACGCGGGCGACCTTGCGGTGCCGGGTCCAGCAGGCCTCGAGCCCCTCTTCCAGGATATCGTCCGTGCTTCTGATCAAAGCGACGAAGTTGTTGACGGGCATGGTGCCGGGATGGGGATGGACGTCGGCCTGGGTCTCGGCGAAGTGGCGCAGGTTCTGCAGGTCGGTCATGAACCCGCGGGGCTCCCGCCGGTCTTTCATGGCGTCCCAGGCCCGGTCGCTCACGGCCACGAGGGCCAGGCCCGGCGGCGCGCCCAGGGCTTTCTGGGAGGCGCACACCGTGACGTCGATGTCCCAGGCGTCCATCAGGTACTGCTCGCCGCCCACGGAAGCGATGGTGTCCACCAGGACGAGCATGTCGTGTTCCCGGGCGGCGGCCGCCAGTTCATGCACCGGGTTGGCCACGCCCGTCGACGTTTCCCCGTGCACCATGAAGACCGCCTTCAGGCCTGGGTTTGCCGCGGCCGCCTCGCGAATGTCCGCAGCCTCGAAGGGGATGCCCCAGGGTTTCTTCACCACCACCGAATCCAGCCCGAAAGCCCTGGCGAGATCGTCCAGTCGCTTGCCGAAGAGGCCATTGTCGAGCGTCAGGATCCGGTTTCCGGGACTGAACAGGCTGTTCATGACCACGTCATTGGCCGTGTGGCCCGATCCCACGAGCGGGAAGACGTCTCCTTCCGTCCCGATCACGCGCTGGAGATTGGATACGGTCCTGCGCCAGATCTCCACCCAGCGGTCGCCGTAATGGGCGGTGAGGGGATCGCTCATGTGGGCGAGCACGTCGGGGCTGACTTCGATGGGACCGGGGATCATAAGACGGTAGTGTTTGCGCATGGATGTTACCTGTAGAAATGGAGAATCGAATGAGTTCAGTCGTCGTTTCCTGTGTCGTTACCTGGCGGTCGAAATATCGTTCGAATATACGGCAACGGGGCAGGTGGATCAACAGAGAAAAACTGAAGGCGCAAGGGGTGGCCGCCGTATCTTAAAATAGTGTATTTCGTGGATTTTCGCAGGTTACCGGATATACATTGGCCTTGACTCGGACGGGATGTCCGCCTTTATTACTTCTGTTTATAACTTCTGACTGTACCTAAGGAAGATGGTGTCCCCGAATTGTATTCGACCCGTAAATATAGCAGAATCGTCACCATTAGCATGAGGTTGCGGTAAATGAACCATCGATTCAAGACCCTGGCCGTTCTGTGCGGCTTCATCCTTCTGTCCACCACCGTTCAGGAGTCGAATGCGGCTTCGCGCAAGCCGGTTGTCGGCAAGAAGGGCATGGCGGTGGCCGTCGAACCCCTGGCCACGCAGATCGCCGCGGACATCCTTAAGAAGGGTGGTAACGCGGTGGACGCGGCCGTGGGACTGGGGCTGGCCCTGGCGGTGACCCATCCTTCCGCCGGCAACATCGGCGGCGGGGGCTTCATGGTCATTCGCCTGGCGGACGGTACGGCCGTGGCCGTCGACTACCGGGAAAAGGCGCCCGGTAAAGCCCATGACCGGATGTACCTGGACCCGGACGGTAACCGGGCCGTGAACCAGAACGTCGTCCTCACCCGCGGCGACGGCACCTCCTATCATCCCTTCACCAACCGGATTCACCACCTGGCCATCGGCGTGCCGGGCACCGTCGCGGGGTTCGCCCTGGCCCTCGAGAAGTACGGCACCATGTCCATGGCGGAGGTCATCCAGCCCGCCATCGATCTCGCCGAGAACGGTTTTATCCTGACGGAACGCATCGCCCGCGGACTGAACGGGCGCAAGGTAATCTTCGACCAGATCCCCGCGAGCAAGGCGGCCATGCTGCGCAGCGACGGCGAGGCCTGGCAGGAAGGCGACCGCTGGATCCAGAAAGACCTGGCGGAAACCCTGAAGCTCATCGCGCAACACGGTCACGACGGCTTTTACAAGGGAAGAACCGCCGAGCTGATCGAGAAGGACATGAAGGCCGGCGGCGGCATGATCGACCGGACCGACCTGGCCAACTACCAGGCGATCGTCAGGGAACCCATACGCAACACCTACCGCGGGGAATACGAGATCATCTCCATGCCCCCGCCTAGTTCGGGCGGCATCACCATGTCGCTGATGCTCAATATACTCGAAGGGTACGACGTGAGCCGGATGGGCCATAACGCGTCCAACACCCTTCACATCATGACCGAAGCCATGCGACGGGCCTACGCCGAACGCGCCCGGCACCTGGGAGACGCGGACTTCGTCGAGATACCGGGACATCTCACGACGAAGGAGTACGCCGCGGAGCTTCGGACCACGATCGATCCCTTCTTCGCCACGCCCAGCGAGGAACTGGGACCTGAACTGACCATGGCAACGGAGCCCATGGAAACAACCCATTATTCCGTCGTCGACCAGTGGGGCAACGGCGTATCGAACACCTATACGCTTGAAGGCGGGTACGGCTCCCACATCGTCATCGCGGGAACGGGCATGATTACGAACAACGAGATGGGCGATTTCAATTACCAACCGGGGGTCACCCGAAACACCGGACAGATCGGCACGCCGCCGAACCTCATCGAACCGAACAAGCGGATGCTGAGTTCGATGTCGCCGACCATCGTTACGCGCAACGGCGAACTGTACCTGGTGGTGGGCAGCCCCGGGGGACGCACGATCATCAATACGACCATGCAGCTGATCCTGAATGTCGTCGATCACGGCATGAACATCCAGGAAGCAGTCGACGCGCCGCGCATCCACCACCAGTGGTTCCCGGACTTCCTACGCGTGGAAGGCGGAGTGGGGACCGACGTCGTCGACGCCCTGAAGACGAAGGGGCACAATCTCAGCAGTCGCGGATGGGGGGGCGGTTCATACCGCCAGGGAGACGGCCACAGCATCATGGTGGACCCCGAAACCGGCGATCGGCTGGGCGCCCCGGACCCCAGGATCGAAGGCGCTGCATTCGGACATTAGGCGAACGCGCCGGATGATTCCCGCCGGGGTGATTCCCGCGGGGAACCCGGCCTCTCGCCTGCTGGAGCAGCCATATTGAAGTTGTACGACCGTGACGCCGCGCAGGAACTGCGTCACCTTCTGGGCAGGTTCACCCGAGCGCCGGTGGCCCACCTGCCCACTCCGCTACAGGACTGTCCTCGCCTCGGGGAGGCCCTCGGGGGCCCCCGCATATTCATCAAACGCGATGACATGACCGGACTGGCCATGGGCGGAAACAAGGCCCGCCAGTTCACCTACTCGCTGGGTCCCGCCCTCGAGAACGGGTGCGACTACCTGGTCCACGGCTCCGATTCCCAGTCCAACCAGTCCGCGCAGACCGCGGCGGCCGCCGCCCGGCTGGGCATGAAGTCCATCGTGGTCATCCCGCGGGACCACCGATCCTATCCCGTTTCCGGCAACCTGCTGCTCAACCACCTCATGGCGGACCAGATCAAGTACGTCTTTCCCCTGACCGTGAAGGACGAGTTGAAAAAGCAGATCGACGAGCTGGAATCCAAGGGATCGAAGGCTTACGACACGAGCAGCGACGGCGCGATCCTGCGTGCCGTGGCCTACGTCGATGCCGTACTCGAACTGTGCGAACAACTCGCGCAGCGGAGCATAACGCCAAGGGCCATCTATACGAGTTCCATGACCCATACCATCGTAGGGCTGGTAGTCGGACTGCGCGCCGTCTCCGCCAGCTTCAAGGCCGTCGGGCTCAACTACTGGGTGGGAGACGACCGGGAGATGCAGGAACGTCTCGCGCCCGTGGCCAACGAATGCGCCTCGGTCATCGGACTGAAACACACTTTCACACCGGACGATTTCGATGTCTCCTGCGCGTTCGCCAAACCGGATTTCGGCGAACCGTCGCGAACCAGTCTCGAAACCATGCGCCTTGTGGCGCAGACCGAGGGCATCGTACTCGACCCGGTTTACACGGCCAAGGCCATGGACGGCCTGGCCATACACATCCGCGAGGGGCGGTTCCAGACGGACGATTCCGTCGTATTCCTTCACACGGGAGGAACGCCCGCCGTATTCGCCTACGGAGACGAGCTCTTCGGTTGAGCCGCTCCGGTTGGATACACCAACCCATTCACGAGAGGTTATATCTATTTTGTTTCGCAGATCATCCAGGACGTCACGAACGTCCAAGACAGACAGCAAGGAGCAGGCCGTCCTGACCAGACGGGTTACCAGAGACCGGGTCCACCAGGTATTCGGTCCGAATGTCTCACCGGCCATCACGGTGAGCCGCGGCGAAACCGTCGTAGTGGAAACGCAGGACTGCTACAGGGGTCTCCTTACAAAAGAACCCAAAACCCATGGAGACGTCGACCGGCCCGGGGGTATACCCGTAACCGGTCCGATCTACGTGGAAGAAGCCAGCATCGGCGATGTGCTGTCGATCCAGGTCAAGCAGATCGAGACGGCCGGTACCGGCGTGTTCGCCGTGCGGCCGGAAACGGGCGTTCCCGGTCAGGATATCGAAAAATCGGAGGTGCGCGTCCTCGAAGTCAACGAAAACCAGGTTCACCTGGACGACCGGCTCAAGCTGCCGCTTCACCCGGTGATCGGTAGCATGGGCGTGGCGGCCAAGCACGGGGAGATCGATACCGTCTACCCGGGCCGGCACGGCGGGAACATGGACACCCTGGAAATCACGACCGGGTCCCGGGTCTACCTCCCCGTGCAGGTCAATGGCGCCCTGTTGTCGCTGGGCGATGTGAAGGCCTGTGTGGGAGATGGACAGATCGCCGGTTCCGGCGTGGAAGTCGAAGCGGAAGTCACCCTGCGGGTGGACACGCTGCCGGGCGGCCGGTTCTCCTGGCCCCGGGTCGAATCGAAGGGCGAATGGATCACCATCACGTCCGCGTCCACGGTAGACCAGGCGGCGCGCCTGGCGATCACGGAAATGGTGAAATGGATCTCGCAGGACAAGGGGCTCGACTTCGATACGGCCTACGCGCTGGTCAGCCTGGGCGGCAGCCTGCGCGTCAGCCAGTGGGGAAATCCATTGACGACCGCGCGCATGGTCTTTCCCAAGCGCCTGATCAACAAGCTCAAATCGGTGCCCGCCGCATCCGGCCGGCTCAATTACCGGGTGCTGCCGCCCGCGGCCAACGGCGACGCCGGAGGCGAGACCGTGGCGGCCGAAACGGAACAACCCGCAGCCCGTTCATCCCGCAGATCCGGCTCGGGGCGTTCGCAACGTGGATCTGGCAGGTCCCGGCAATCCGGCGGCCGGCGCGGAACGCGCCAGAAGTCGAACGGCGCGCCGGCTCCCGCCAGCGGCGAGAACGACCAGCAGGTCGCAGCCAAAGACGACCAGCAGGTCGCAGCCAAAGACGACCAGCAGGACGCGGCCAAAGACGAGGGGAAGGTCGTGGTCCAGGAGGACCGGAAGTCCGTCGACAAGGACGACCAGCAGGTCGCGGCGAAAGACGACCAGCAGGTCGCGGCCAAGGACGACCAGCAGGACGCGGCCAAGGACGATCAGCAGGTCGCGGCCAAGGACGACCAGCAGGACGCGGCTACAGATAAACGGTCGGATTCGAACAGAGGAAAGCGTTCCGGGCAGGCAGGCCGGGGTGCCGCGCGAGGCAATGGTCACAGGCGGACCCGGGGCAGATCCACCAAGAAAGATGAATCCACCAAGAAAGACGAACCGGTCTCTCAAAAGGACCCATCGCCGGTGCAATCCGACACCGGGGCCGTCCCGGTGGAGGCCGCTCCGGCAGCCCGCGGCGGAAAGGATGCCGTGACGGAACCGGCAGAAAACGCCGCGAAAGCCTCGGATTCCCGCACGGAGACGCAGCAGGCCGCAGACGAGACCGCGCAGGACACCGCTCCCCCCAAGCCCACGTTCGGCAGGAGGCAGCGTCGTACGGTCCGCCGGTCGTAAGATCAGCTACGTTTCGATTCGACGTCGATCCGGATTTCTGTCTCGAAAGCGGTGCCGAAATCGAATACCTCGTCGAAGTCTTCGATGGAGTCTTCCTCGGTCTTGCGCAGTAGTCCCTCGTTGACGAGATTGAACACGATATCGCCGAAGTGACGGGTTTTGGAGATGTTCCACTCGTCGAAGACCAGCTTCGCCGCGATGCCGAACCGCTCGAGGGCCAGGTCCCGTATGCCGAGGGAGAGCTCCTTCCCCGTGATGTGCCTGCGGACGGTCAGTTTTTCCACCGTGAAGGAAACCGCCTCCATGACGAAGAGGTAAGCCCGCCGGGGATATCGGCCATCCTTTTCCAGGATGAGGTCGAGTACTTCCTGGGGATCCTTTTCTTCCGACACGTCACACCTCCGTCAACCGAAGCCGGCCGGCATCTCCGGTCCGCCGGTCATCATCTTGTGTCCGCCGGCCGGCAACCGTCCGGTTACCAGTTCTGTACGGGATGGCCAGCCCGTGGAAACCACGTGACGTCCGCCACGTAGGACAGAAACACGCCCAGCACGAAGGCCACGAGCATGCCCATCACCGCGGGTATGGCCTTCCGGTAGAGCTGGATGCCGCCGATCTTCAGCAGCAGGGCCTTCACGCACCAGACCACGAATAGGGAAAAGGCCGAGCTGGCCATGCCCGGCGTCAGGACCACGGTGAACCCGATGGGATGCAGCGACCACCACGTGAACCGGTGATGGGCCTGGATCAACAGGGCGGTGACCAGACCGCCGAACATCATGAACCAGAACTCGGTGCCGGTGATCGCCTCCCGGTTGTTGATCCATTTGACCAGGTTGTTGTAGGGCAGCTGCGTGCCGTTCGTAAAAGCGGGCTCGAAAAACTGCGAAGCCCCGCCGTGGTTGTATCCCAGGTACAGCGTGAAGACCAGCGCCACGACGATGCTCATCGCGAGCACGGCGGTGATCGTCCTGAAGGACCCCTTTCCCGTACCGCCCAGCTCATCGTCCACCTTCGCGATATGCCCCATGGAGCACATGCCGAGCGTGCGCCAGTTCCGTGCGTATGAATTGGCGATGGCCAGGTTGGTCAGGTCTCGCGTACTGATACTCCCGGAACCGATGACGGCCACGGTGAAGTCGTGGGTCTCGAAGGGCAGGTCCAGGAATACGATACCCGTCTCCGCCACGATGCGGGTCACGCCCACGAACATGATCAGGAGAGAGCCCATCATGAAGGCGATGATGCCGAGGGACATGCCCGACGCGTACAGCCAGCAGACGATGTACGTAACGCCACCCAGCACGCCCAGCACGGCCATTCGGTATGAGAAGAACTCCCTGGAGTCGTCCACGTGGGGCGCCTTGCCCAGCGCCTTCATCACGACGTCCCTCAGGTGGCGCCTTGCGGACCACAGCGCGAAAAGGGTAAACATGAGAAAACCGCCGGAATGCTGCGATTTGACGACGGCGAAGGCCCCGGGAACGCCGAGGCGCGTCATGATGCCCTGCTGAATCGTCATGATGACGAAGAACACCCAGATGCTGAACAGGACGTTCAGGTTGGTGAAGTACCCGACACCCGCGACCAAGAAATTGAATTTCACGGGAATGGCGGGAAACGACCGCGCCAGCACAAGGTTAAAAAAATGCAGTGGGCCGAGGGGGATCGGACTGACCCAGTTGAAGAAACCGACTATGTTCCAGAGGAAGATGAACAGCGTAATGCCGAAGGCGTACCAGAACAGCTTCGACTGCATCACGGCCGGCAGCGCCCGGCCCTTTTTCTCCTCGATCATGATCAGCGGGATCTGGGCGAGGGGGAAGGTCAGCCGCTCGTGTTCCACCCACTGCTTGCGGAGCATGACCATGGCCGATGCGCCGACCACGAAGATGGCGAGGAAGAAGGTGATCCACCAGACCATCGGAACCGTCCAGGCAGCGCGGATCATACCGAGTACCGGGGGGCGGCTGTCCGGGATGCCCTCGAAAAACCATGTGAGGGCTTGCTGTTCGTCCTGGACGATGAGCCAGGAGGGCAGGTACTGGAAGAACAGTTCCGCCCACTGGTTCTCCGTGGTGGCGTTGTAGTACGGTCCCGTAATACCGCCGATCCAGTAGGAACTGAATGGCCAGGCAGGAATGGTCGAAGCGGTGAAAACCAGGAAGAAGACGATGATCAGTTCGTTCCGGTTTAGCACCCTGGACGGCCAGAAGCGTTTCAGCAGGGGATTGAGTCCCAGCACAACCAGCAGGAAGGGGAACAGCGCGGAAACGGGCAGGTGGGTCAGACTGATGAAAGACGACTGGGAGATATAGCCCGCGTGGATCGTCCAGATGTTCAGCAGAATGGACAGGAAGACGCCGATCAGCAGCGCCCTGCGGGTGAGTCCGGTCGTCAATGTGGCTGCCAGGCCCCTGCTTCCGGATTCGCCGGTCCGCGGGGTGGTCTCGCTGGTCTGAGACATGGAAGCTTCGAATTCCCTTGTTGTTCAGGCACTGCCGCCGGGGCCGGTTCCGTCAACGCCGGCAGGTCGACCGCGGTCGCCGCCGGCAGATCCGGACCCCGGAGGCACCGGGGCAGCGCGGTTCAATCCCAGGTGTTCAGTCCTTCTCTTCCGAATGCCGGAAGAAGAACGAAGTGATCATCGGTTTCCTTCATCCGCTGTCGTAGCAGGTCGTGGTGCCGCATGATCTCCGCCCGGTACGCCGGATCCTCCACGAGATTCCGCTGCTCCCATGGGTCCGCTGCAAGATCGAAGAACTGCCAGGGCCTGCCTCCGTGGTTGTCGCCGCGTACGGTGTATTTATACCGGGCGGTACGGAACCCGCGCCACACCCAGTCGTGGAAGGCGACGCCCATCCGCTGTTCCGCCACGAATTCCAGCAGGACGCCTTCCCGGTCCAGGCCGCTGACACTGCCGTTAATCAGCGGGGCCAGGTTCTCGCCGGGCAGGGTGTCTCTAGGCTTCAGCCCGGCGAGGCCCAGGATGGTGGGGAACAGATCCTCGGTGGAGACCGGGTCCTCGACCACGGCACCGGCCCGGTCCGGGTGACGGGGGTCCGCCACGATGAGGGGAATCCCCGTGGACTCTTCGTAGGGCCACTGCTTCCCCCGAAGACCATGGGCGCCGCCGAGCTCTCCGTGGTCCGCCATAAACAGCACAACGGTCTCGCCGTGCAGCCCGGTACGCAGAAGGAAGGCGCCCAGGCGGCCCATGTTCCAGTCCAGGTTCTCGACCATGGCGTAGTACCGCTTCCGGTTGAGCATGAACCGTTCCGTGGCCTCGGCGTCGGTCGCCTCCACGTTGGGCGGCAGCACGATGTCCATTGCCTCCCAGCTGCGCATCAGGGCCTCCGGCGCCTCAAAGGGATCATGCGGCGGTTCGACGGAGATCACCATGCAGAAAGGACGGGACGGGTCCCGGTGCTCGAGGTAGTCCATGGCGAGGTCGAAGAGTCCGTCGGTCTGGTATCCTTCGACCGGCCTGGGCACCGGGTCATCGTCCTCGAAGTAATAAGTGTCGAAGGGGCCGTTCCTGAGCTCGAAGCCCATCCATTTCCGCCACCGGCCCCGGTATGCCTTCTTTACGGCCGTCCTGCCGCACTGGACAGCGGATCCCATGCGTCCGTGGCCGCCGTCGAGATGCCATTTCCCCGTATAGATCGTTTCGTACCCCGCTTCGTTGAACTCGTCGGCCAGGGTCCGTTCCGCCGGAGACATCCTGTATTCGATCGCGGGGACCTTCCGGTCGTGGGCGTACAGGCCCGTCATGAGAGTAAAGCGGAAGGGGACGCAGATGGGGCAGGTCGAGCTGGCGTGCTCGAAGCGCACGCCCCGGCCGGCCAGGGCGTCGACGTGGGGTGTGACGATGTTCGGGTCCCCGTAGGTGGACAGGGCCTGCCGCCGCAGTTGATCACTCAGGACGATCAGCACATTGGGCGGTGATGAAGCCTTCATTCAAATTGCCTCGTCCGGTCTTCTGAAGATAAAAAAACGACGAAAAACCCGGGTGGCGGCGCCGGTTTCACCGGGTCAATAAGGTTGTGCCGTGACGGAGGGGCCACTATATTTCCGGTCAAGAGAATAACGAATAAACACGCGTAAATCAACCCGATTCCCCTGGAGGCGTCGCCACCCTATGACCAGACCGGACGACCTGGACATCTACCTGTTCGACCTGCAGGGCTTCCTCCACCTGGAGCAGGCGCTGACGAAGGCCGAGGTGGCGGAACTGAACGCCTGCCTGGACGCGATCCCGCCCCTGTCTCCCGGTGAGTGGCACGGCTACGTCCACGCCCACACCTACGGCACCGTGGACGGCCTGAACCTGCAGCAGATATACGAGGCGGGCGCCCCGTTCGAAGCGCTGATCGACCATCCGTCCTGGATCGACAGGGTCAAGCACTTCGTGGGCGGAGAGGGTACCTTCGACTACGCCCACGGCCCCCTGTTCATCGACGAGAATTTCGCGAATTTCCGGGAACCGGGCGAGGCGATCGGACTGCACTCCGGGGGATACCCGCCCATCATGCGCAACGGATTCCGCTACCACGGCGGCCGGTTCATGTGCGGCCAGATCAACGTGCTGATCGCGCTGACCGATATAGGACCCGGCGACGGCGCCACCATGGTCATCCCCGGCAGCCACAAGTCCAACTTCACCCACCCCGATTTCGCCCGCCACGCCATGAAGCCGAAGGGCGCCTCCGTAGAAGGCATCGCCGCTTCGGTGGAACTGTTCATGGAAGCCGGCGACGCGTTGCTCTTCGTGGACGGTATCTCCCATGGTTCGGCCATGCGGCGGAACGCGGACACCCGTCGTATCGTGGTCTACCGGTACGGACCGTCTTGGGGCAACTTCCGCCACGGTTACCAGCCGTCTCCCGAACTGCTGGAACGCCTTACCACGGAACAGCGGCAAATCGTCTCACCGCAAAAGGCCTCGCCCGATGGCGCGCCCTACGGCGGGCCCGGCCTGGACTAGGCGGGAGGGTCACGGCGCCAGGCGGTCCGGTCGGCGCGGGCGGTCCGGCCGGAACCAGACGGCTGGATCAATGCGCCAGGCGGTCCGGTCGGCGCAGGCGGCCCGGATCAGGGCGGGAAGTGAAACCGCCGGCGCAACCGCCTCCGCAGCGCCGCGACCTCTTCGGGCCGGTCGTCCGCCACGTTCTCCAACTCATCCGGATCGCTTTCCAGGTCATACAGTTCGACCTCGCCGGTGTGGTGCGCCACCAGCTTGCGTTCCGCGGTCCGCACCAGCCTGAACTCCCGCAGCGCACTGGCCGCCTCCTCCCGGTGCGTCGTCCGTTCCCCCGCGAGCACGGGGCCCAGGTCTTGCGCGTCGAGCCTTTCCTGGGCGGGCAGGTCCGCCAGCGCGCACAACGTGGGATTGACATCGATCAGTTCCACGAGGGCGTCGGACGTCCGTCCGCCCGGTATGCCCGGTCCGGCGGCGATCAGGGGCACGCGCAGGGCCGCCTCGTAGGGCACGGACTTGGTGTACAGCCCGTGATCGCCCAGCATCTCGCCGTGGTCACTGGCGAAGACGACCACGGTGTCCTCCCCCATGCCCCGCCGTTCAACCGCTTCGATGATCCGGCCCACCTGGTCGTCGATCAGTTCGATGGCCGCACAGTACTGTCGGCGGGTGATGGCGACTTCTTCATCTGAAAGATCGCGCCGCCGCGCGTTGACCCAGTCCGGTTTTCCATCGCATCCGCCACCCTCGCGCCCGCTACCCTCGTGCCCGCTTTGCACGGCGGGCGGCACATCGGCGTCCCGGTAACGTTCGGCGTATTCGGCAGGCGGATCGAAGGGGTCGTGGGGACCCACGAAGCTCACGAAGAGGTGCCACGGGTAATCGTCGGGCACTTCGTCGATCCATTCGGCGGCGCGCCGGCCGATGTAGACGTCCTCGAAGGCCTCGGTAGGCAGCACCGAGTCGTGGGATGTGCCTCCGATCCAACCCCGCGCCTGGCGGGCCGCGTAATCCGCCCGGAACGCGTCGAACAGCCCCTGCTCCTCCAGCCAGAAGCCGTAGGGTCCCCGTGGTTCATCCGCCATGCCCGCGTGCATCTTTCCCTCGCACTCCACGGGATGGGTGAATCCCCAGCCGAAGACCCGGGGCCGGTCGCCGCGGCGGCCGTTGTAGGGGTCCGGCTTGGCCAGGTCCAGCTTGCCTACGCAACCGACCCGGTACCCCGCGTCCCGCAGCCGGGCGTAATAGGGCGTGATATGCCGCGGCAGGTAGCAGTTGTTGTCGAAACATCCCAGCCGCGCGGGCTGGTATCCGCTGGCCAGGCCGATGCGCGCGGGGGCGCAGACCGGGGCATTGGTGATGCATTGCGTGAACCGGATCCCGCGTCTCGCCAGGCGGTCCAGGTTCGGCGTGTTCAGGAAGGACGCGCCCGCGGCCGACAGGTAGTCGTGGCGATGCTGGTCGTCCATGATGAAGAGCAGGTTGGGGCGTCTGGATTCGGCCATGTCTGTGTCCTTGAATTCAAACTAATTGATGAACGACTCGAACTGGTGCGGCGCCGCCGGAAACCACAGGCTGTCCACGAGGAATGAGAGGGCCATACCGAGGACATACCCCACCAGGATGCCGAGAAAGAGAGGCTGGGCCCTGCGGTAAAGCGCTCCTCCACCCAAACGCAGCAGAATCACCTGGATAAGCCAGGCCAGGAAGAAGGGCAGGAACATGAACCGCACGGTATCCGCAGCCACGGCGACCAGCCCGATAGGATGAAGCGGCCACCAGAGGAACAGGAACCGTCCGAGGATCATCAGCATGTACAGGACGATGCCGTTCCCGAAGAAGATCAGTTCCAGGTCGGAAACGCTGCTCACGCTGCTGTTCCACGTCATGATTGTGTTGTAGAAAAATGGCACGAGGTCGCCGGGCTTCGACAAGAGGTTGTCGGCACCGACGGCGTATCCCGCGCTGATGTAATAGTAGAGGGAAGTCACCACGCTGACGGCGAAGGCCAGGCAGATCCAGAGGAAGAGGTGCCGGGTGGCCGGCGCCATCCATCGCTGCAGGTAGGCGGCATGGGACAGCCCGATCATCGTGAAGGTCCGCCAGTTCCGGGCGAAGGCGTTCGTCATGCCCAGGGCGGTGATCGTGGAGGAGTCCAGGTTGTCGGCGCCGATGATGCCCGCGGTGAAGTTGTTGGCGTTCACCGGCAGGTCCATGGCGACCAGTCCGGCCTCCGCGACGATCCGGGCCATGCCGAGGTAGATGGTGAAGAGGACCGCCAGGAGGATCAGGCTGACCGGCAGGGACATGCCGATGCTGTACAGCCAGGCCAGCAGGTAGAGCACGCCGAAGATCAAACCGAAGACCGCCACCCGGTACGAGAAGAATTCCCCGCTGTCATCCACCGACGGATCCCTGCCGAAGGCCCGCCGGGCCACCGAAGCCAGGTGCCGGCGCGCCATCCACAGTCCCCACACCACCAGGGCGATCAGGGCGCCGATGGACTGGGTGCCCACGAGGCCGGTCGGCGACATGGTCGTGGCCGCCGTGACCCCGAGCATGTTCAGCACGCCCCGCTGCAGCGTGGTGAACAGCAGGAAGAAACACAGACTGAAGAGGATCTCGGCATTGATGAAGAAGGCGAAGCAGAATACGAATACATTCAGCCGGATGGGAAGTTCCGGGATCGACGGATGGACCTGCAGTTGCAGCAGGTCCGGTCCCATGATGGGGACAGGGGAAACGATGTCCCAGTAGGAGGCGATGTTCCAGCACACGACGGCAAACGACAGGCCGGCGCCGATCCGGAAGGCGGTCGTGCGGACCATGGGCGGTTCGTCCCGGTCTTTCCCCACACCCATCAGGTTGAGTGCCACCTCCCCCAGGGGAAAGCGCAGCCGCTCGTGACTGACCCACTGCTTCCTCAGGATGACCACGATGCACGCGCCCGTCCACATCAGGGCGCCGAAACAGGACATCCACCACAGCAGGGGTGAGATCCACGCCATCCAGGGGATCCGGTAACCCGGCGCGGCGCCTTCGTAGAAAACCCTGACCGCGTCGGTCTTGTCGCTGATCACGAGCCACGCGGGCAGCGTGTCGAAGAACGTTTCCGCCCAGCGGTTCTCGGGGCTCGCATGGTAGAAGGGCCCGGTGATGAGGGAGACCAGGTACCTCGTCATGCCCCAATCGGGCACCATCGAACCGATCATGCCCATGACAAAAACCACGATCAGTTCGGACGTCGTCAGGGCGTACCGGGGTGCCAGTCGCTTGAGCAGGACGTGGGGACCCAGGATCAGGATCAGGAAGGGGATCAGCAGCGCCGCGGGGAGATGGGCGTAGGTGGAAAAGTTGTATCCGGCGTGATCGGCGGAGAACTGTCCCCAGAAGGCGACCACGGCGGAGAGCGCGAGACCGATGACCCCGGCCCGCAGGGTAATGGCCGCAGTGCCCCTTGACCGGGGTGGTTCAGAGGACATGGCGTTCATCCGATCCCGTTGCGGCACTTTAGGTTACCCAATCCAGGGATCCAGCCGGAACATTTTGCGCCCCAGCGGAGTCAGCGCGGCCAGGGCGTCCGCACTCAACGGCCGATCAGGACCGGGTGCCTGCCGGGCCTCTTCTTCCGACAGGGGTTGAAGACGGGTGAACTGGGCGATTCTCGGCGAGGCATTGTGATTGGCGCTCGCCGAGTGGGGCATCAGGTGGTGCATGAGCACGTAATCGCCGGCGTCCCCCGTGACCTCCATGGACGACTTGAAATCGACGATTTTACCCCAGCCGTCGTTGCGCTTGAGCCCGTCCGGCTCGCTCAACATGATCTCCCGAACGCGGTTCGGCGCGCCGGGCACTACGTGGATGCCGCCGCCGTTGTCTTCCACCTTGTTGAGGTAATAGCATCCGCCGATGCCGATTCCCGTACGCAAGAAGCCCTCGTTCAGCTCCTCCGGACCCTTGGGTACGGCGTCCAGGTGGAGGTTCTGGAGCCGCCCCTCCATGGCACGGTTCCTCAAGGTGATCCCCGCCGAGCCGTCCCAGACCTGGATGTATTCGGTCTCCAGGATATCCACGGCTGCGCCATACAGCCCCTCGTTCTGCAGCAGGGGCAGCATGGCAGGCTCGAAAAAACTGCCGTTTCCGTCCGGATTATGGGGCTTGAACCGGGCGTGGTTCGCGTGATAGTGGTCCGGAATGACCAGGTCGCGCGGGATCAGGTCCAGCAGAAAGCCACGGGCGTTATTGACGACCTCATCATCCAGCGTGCCCTTCAGGACGAGGTAGCCTTCGGACCAGAACTGAGCCAGTTGCTCTTCAGAGAGGTAGCGGGGGGATGGGGTCATGGAGATCCTGAACGGGGCAAGTCCTTCACTGTTGATTAGACCGCGATATAAACCTGCGCCAGGGAACCATCGGCCTCAGGGAACCATCGGCCTCAGGGAACCACTGCCCTCAGGGAACCGCTGGCTCACACGGCCCAGTACTTCCACAGGTCTTCGGGAATCTCGTACCGGAAGGCCTGCTCCAGGTGTTTCTCATGGTTCCATCGGGCGAACAGGGCGAAACGCGGCGAATGGCTGGTGTTCTCCGACCCGTTGTGGGTCAGGTAGGAATGCCACAGCACCACATCGCCGGCCTTCGCGGTGAATTCCCGGCCGCCGGTGGCCGGATTGTCGCAGAACACATCCCAGGAGAATCCCTCGATCTCCAGGAAACTGCCATCCACATGTGAAGGATGTTCCTGGAAATACCGGTGGGCGGCGTGATGGCTTCCCGGCCAGTAGATGAGGGCGCCGCCGCCGGGTTCCACGTCGTACAGATAAGTCGTCGCGCCGATCATGAAGGGCAGCCAGCGTCCGCCGTAGGCATCGATATGTCCCGTTTGGGGCATCTCGAACGTCCGCTCCGGTTCGGGCCAGCGAATGATCGGTATGCCGTCGCCCGCGACGAAGTGTCCCCCGCTGAGCTGGTCGATGATCGACATCATGCGGGGGTGGTGTACGAGGGCCGATTCGGGCGGATCGTATTCGTAACCGTCGAGACCGCTCGTCTCCCTGGGCCAGGTCGCGGGATCCTCCAGGCAGCCACCGAGTGCCCGCCAGATCTGCCGCCGCCAGGCCTCCAGGGTCGCCTCGTCGAACACGTTCTTCAGCACCAGGTAGCCGTTCAGCTTGAAGTAGGCGATCTGCTGGGCGTTCAGGAGATGTGCGTTGGACATAGGCGTGAACTTAAGCGGCGCGCCGGACGCTGTCAAGACCCGCGGACTTCAGGCTTGCGCCACTTTGATAATGGACGGTTCGTTCCTGCTTGACACGAAACACGCAACCCGTATACCATTGCAGAGAGCCGAGGGGGAATCCGGCCGTCGAGCCAATCCGGCTTCAGTCAATAATCACCATACTTCTCACCTGGAATCATCTGGATTATCCGCGCCGACGACGCGGCAAGAGGGACCTTGCGTAATGCAATCTGAAATCAGGCTATGGCTCGCCGAGAGCAGGCAGAAACTGGAGGGGAAAGGGCTGGATAACGGGGACCTGGATCAACTGGAAGCGCTTATAGAAAACCCACGGCCGCCCAGGATCATGTACCTGACGGCCCGTTCGATCAACATGCGGTCCGGGATCGTCGGCTGGGCGGTATTCGTCCCGGGCGAGGGACCGGAGCTCAAGTTGCCGAGTGACGAGCCGCCTTACGAATCCGTACTGGATGCGGTTGCCGACGGGTGGCGCGTGGTGCAGTACCCCATCAATAAGCTCTACGAATACAAGGACCTCGAAAACGACTACGTGGGTTTCGATTTCATACTCGAGAAGTGAAACTGAGGAGGCGTTGCCATGGCGGAGATCAGACCGACGATGACCGATGACGACGTGATGGATTTCGTGGCCAATGGATACGTCGTGCTCGACGAGATGGTGGATGCCGATTTCAACGAGCGGTGCCGCAACTTGCAACAAGGCCCCGCGAAGGAAACGGTCGGTTCACCCGATTTCATCCGCGAAGTGCTGCTCCATCCCCGGTTGGCCGGCGTAATTCGTTCGCTCCTCGGTCCCAACTTCCTCATGCCGACGGGGGGACATCACCATCTCATAGACCAGCCGGTCTCGGGACAGGACTGGCATTCGGACGGCATATCCGGCCTTGGATACGAGATCAACGAACTCCAGTGCTACTACTATCCGCAGGACGTGAACATCGAAGACGGTCCGACCATGATCCTGCCCGGTTCCCACTGCCGGGCGGTCAACCGCGACGCCCTGGCCCACTACGGCGATCTTGCCGGCCAGCTTTCGCTCGTCGTGAAGGCCGGCACCGTGGCCATTACCCGGTACGGCATCTGGCACCGGGCCGGCCCCAAGCTCAATCACAAGCCCCGCAGCATGATCAAGTTCTCCTACTTCCGCAATGCGGATCCGCGACGGCGTGACTGGCTGATCGATTCGGAAGAAATCCCCGCGTACCGGGATCGCCCTGCCGCGCCCTACACGAGCGGGGTGGAATCCTACCGGGACCTGAGGCGCCGCATCCACACCTGGAACTGGCTGTGTGGGCTGAGCGAGGAAGAGTCCATGGCCCACGACCGGTGGCGGCCCGCCTACGAGACCGGCACGCAGCCCGTAGAAGAAGTGGTCCTGCAGTAATTTGACGGACACGTACTGAGGCACGTGCTGTATGACGCCAATGTGCGGCATCTGACGCCAATATGTGGCAGGCCGGAGCAATCCGCATGCTGATCACCCACACCAGACGGGAAGAGATGCACCTCGGCGTGAGCCACGGCGGTGCCGCGGCGAGCTATTTCAACCCCGGGTTCGATGGGACGGCATTCGAGTCTCCCTGGGGATTCATCCACTCCGTGATCTTCCCGCCCGGCAGCGGCATCGGCGAACACAGCCACACCTACGCGGAAGAGATCTTCGTCACCATCGACAACGCCATGCAGTTCACCCACAACGGCCGCACGGCCGAAGTCGTCGGCGGCGCCGCGGTGCCCCTGCGGTCGGGCGAGTCCCACGCCATCTACAACCACACGGACCGGGATACCTGGTTCTTCAATTTCCATTGCGTCGATACGGTCCGCGAACCGAAGCACGAGGACTTCGACGACCCGCGCAGAGAGGTCGAGTTGGAGTCTACGGACCGCCTGCCCATCGGCCGTTTCGACCGTTCCTTGCTCAGGCCTCGGAAGCACCACGGGGGCCGGGGCGAAGTGCTGTACCGCCAGATCTGGGGAAGCCGGGATTTCCAGACAAATTTCGAGTATCTCTGCCACGTCCTGCTGCCACCCGGTACTTCGGTAGGGTACCACCGGCACGATCTCGTGGAAGAAGCCTACATGATCATGAACGGCCGCGGCCTGATCACCGTGAATGACGAGACCGAGGAGGTGGTTCGTGGGGATGCCGTTCCCAACCTGATCGGGAGCGCCCACGGCATCTTCAACCACTCGGACGAGGACCTCGAACTATTCGTCGTCGGCGTGAGCCTGGAAAAGGGCAGAGTGGACGCGACCGACCTGGGCGACGACCTGGCCGGACGTTAGACGCTGACATTTACATGGTAAGAGGGACCACGGCATGACAGAGGCGGAATTCGAAAGCCACGTACTGGACCTCAAAGTCGAGGGGTATACCATCCTGGCGGACCAGCTGACGCCGGCCGAGTGCGCCGAGGCGCGAAAGGAACTGGAAACCCGTTATCCCGACCGGGAACGGGGCAGTTTCGAGTGGCTGTTCAACAAGGCGCGGGTCTTCGAACGGTTCTACCAGTTGTCCGACCTGTTGCAACTGGTGCGCCACTTCTTGGGTTCCGACGCGCTCCTGAGCGCCGTGTACGGGTCGGTGGTTGTGCCCGGCGAAGGCGGTCACGGCCTGCATTCCGACAGCGGCATAACCGGACACAACCGCGAGGCGTCCATGCCCGACGCCGACGAAGGCCGGCGGATCACCAGCCATTCGATCGCGCTGAACGTGATCTTCTGCCTGAGTCCCTTCACCGAGACCAACGGCGCCACCGAGTTCGTCCCCGGCAGCCACCGGTACGAGTACCTGAACGTGCCCGAATCGGCCTACGACAACGCCCGGACCGCCGTCGCGCCGGAAGGATCGCTGGTACTCTTCGATGTGAATACCTGGCACGGCACGACGAAGAACCAGACCGACCAGCCGCGCTACGCAGTGTTGAGTCCCTGGCGCCGGCGCTGGACGAAGTGCGAATACGAGATGGCCCGCGTGGTGAAGCCCGACGTGCTCGAACGGGCAGGCGAGGACGGACCGGTCATCTTCGGTTTCCAGGCCCAGTCCCCCTACACGGAACTCTGGCAGTGGGATCGGGAAGAAGGCGGTCCGAAACCGGAGTTCAGCCACCTGCGGCGGGACTGATACCCGGAGCAAACCCTTGAAAATCACCGACGTGAAAGTGCACCTGGTGGAGTCCTGGCGCAAAACCAGGGACATAGGATCGCCGTGGATCTTCGTCCAGGTCCACACCGACGAGGGCGTCGTAGGCCTGGGGGACGCCACCAACTGGCCGGGCGGTACGATCATCGCCCAATCCGTGGAGGAACTGGGCAAGCTCATCATCGGTGAGGATCCCTTCCACATCGAGTACCTGTACCATCGCATGTACTACGCGCTGGAGCAGATCGGGCAGACCGGCGCGGTCATCGCGGCCGTCAGCGGCATCGAGATCGCCCTGTGGGACATCGTGGGCAAGGTCACCGGGCAGCCCATCTACAATCTCATCGGCGGACCGTGCCGGGACCGCATCCGGTTCTACAGCCACGCGTCCAACCCGGAGGAATGCGCGGCGCTGGCCGAGAAGGGCGTTACCGCCATCAAGGCGTACTTCCCCGCCGATCCGATGGTCAAAGGTGAACGAATTGACTCACCCCGGTCCGTTACGCTGCGGGAAGAGAAGCTCGCCCTGGAACACATGCGCCGGTGCCGTGAGGCCGTGGGCGACGAGGTGGACCTCTGCACCGACGTGGGATGCCGGTACACCACGAGCGCCGCGATCCGCATCGGCAACCGGCTGGAGGAGATCGGCCTGCTGTTCTACGAGGAGCCCGTCCACCCGGAGAACATCGACGCCCTGGCCCGGGTGACGGCGTCGGTCAACGTGCCCGTATGCGTGGGCGAGCGCCGGTACACGCGCTTCGGCTTCCGGGACCTGATCGCCGCCCAGGCCGTCGACATGATCATGCCGGACGTAGTGCGCACGGGCGGCATTATGGAGACCAAGAAGATCGCCGCCATGGCCGAAAGCTACTACATGCAGGTCTCGCCCCATAATCCGAACAGCGCCCTGTCGACGACGGCAAGCCTGCACGTCATGGCCAACATCCCGAACGCCCTGGTGCTCGAGTTCGTGGACGAAAAGTGGGACGCTCCCTGGCGCGACGACCTGCTGACCGATCCGCCGGTCGTGGAAAGCGGCTACTTCCGGCTTCCCGAGAAACCCGGGCTGGGGACAGAGCTGAACATGGACGTCGTGGAGAAGTATCGATTCAAAGGTTGAAGGAGCAGGCGATATGCAACTGCATGACGACAAACAGGCCAACCGCGCGGACAACATCCAGGGCGCCGAGATCCGGCTGCCGTCCGAGGACCTGACCGCGGACCTGGGCTTCTTCATGAAGACCCTCGGGTTCCGCATGGACAAGATCTACCCCGCCGACTACCCGACGGTCTCCGTCCTCTCCGGCCACGGACTCACCATCCGGCTGGAGCAGGATGCCTCCGAACCGCCGGGCACGCTGCGGATCCTGTGCCGCGATCCGGCGGCCCTCGCTGGCGGACAGACTGAACTCACCGCGCCGAACGGCACCCGAATCGAGATCGTGCAAGCCGATCCGCCGCTGGAAATACCCGAGACGCAACATGCCTTCCTCGTGCGGCGCCTTAAGGACAACACACCCTGGGTGATCGGCCGCGCGGGCATGCACTACCGCGACCTGGTGCCCGGCCGCCTGGGTGGCAGCATTATCGCCTCGCATATCCGGATCCCCGACGCGGGTCCCGTTCCCGACGTCGTGCACTACCACACCGTGGGATTCCAGCTGATCTTCGCCTATCGGGGCGAGGTGAAACTCGTCTACGAGGACCAGGGACCGCCCTTCATGCTCAAGGCGGGCGACTGCGTGATCCAGCCCCCGGAGATCCGGCACCGCGTGCTCGAATCGTCCGAGAACCTCCAGGTGATTGAGATCGGCGTCCCGGCCGACCACGTGACCACCATCGATCACGTGGTCGAGTTGCCCACCGGGGTACTGAATCCCGATCGCGTCTTCGGCGGTCAGACTTTCTGCCGCTCCGAGCTCAAGGACGCGGTGTGGGAACCTTGGAGACTGGACGGATTCGAGGCGAGGGAAACGGGAATCGGCGAGGCAACGGGCGGCGTGGCCTCGGTGCAGGTCGCGCGGGTGACGGATGGCGCGGACGGCCGCTCCACTGCCAGCGGCGAACTGGTCACGAGCCACACGGGCGATATCCTCTTTACTTTCGTCATGGAAGGGGAGGTGACGCTGAACGGGGAAAACCAGGTCTCCCACAAGCTGGAGGCGGGGGACGCCTACGTCATTCCGCCCCACACGAAGACGTCGCTCACGGACCGCTCGGACGACCTCGAACTCCTCGAGGTAGCGCTTCCCGCTCGGTTCGACACCATCGTGCACGGGGACGTAAACCTGGCCTGAGGCGGCGGCCATTCCTTTTCCGCAACTCAACGGGCACGAGCCCGCACGTTCGACCCAACAACCCTTCCGTTACGTCACACGCCCAGCACGCCGCGCAACCGATCGGACGCCCGGGACAGCACCGTGGGCGGTACAGGTACGTGGTTATACGTACTGAACCGCCGGTATGCCCAAAATGCGGCGTACTGGGACTGAAAGACGTAGCGTATTCGGTCCGACGTGACCGGCGCACCCCGGTGCCAGCACTGGTTGTTCTGCAGATAGACGTCTCCCGCCTTGCAAAACACCGATACCGGCCCCCGTCCTTCGAACTCGGGGTTTTCCTGGCTGTTGGGATCCCTGCCTGAATAGTGGCTGCCCGGGACGAACTGCGTCGGGCCGTCCTCGTCCGTGTCGATGTCGGTGAGCGCCATCTGGATGGTGAACCACTGGACCGGCATACGGATGCGGGAGTCGTGGCGGGGCACGTCGTCCGGAAGCGGAAACTCCACCCGGTCGTCCACGTGCCACAGATCGATCGCCTGGCCCGGCGCATTGCGGATCACGTTCTGGCCGCAGAACTTGCAGTCCTCCCCCACGACCGCCTCGGCCAGGCTCAGGATGGGTTCCCGGATCAGCATGTCCACAAACACCGCGTCCAGCTCCAGCGTGTTGCGCAGCACGAATCCGTCTCCCTGGCCGCTCAAGTAATCGGTGCCGGCCAGCACGGGATCGTTGAAACAGCGGTCCGTGACCTCGCGGAGGACATCGATTTCATCCCGCGACAGTACCCCGGGGATGAGGGTGACACCATTCCTGTAAAAGTCCTCGAGTATCGCTTGCATCGGGGCGTCGTCGAGACGCTCGCCGGGCAGAATGCGTTTAGAAATCACGGGAATCTCCTGTCGGCCGTCGGGGATGATAAACGCATTGGATTGCTTGACATCTCGCGCCTTCGGGCTACTATGGCAAGATCATAGATTAAGGTTTCGACATTGGATATTCAACCGATTTCCCGCGACCGTCTCGCCTTACCACATGAGCAGCACCAGCTACTACGACCTCAACGCCGACGCCCTCGCCGCCCGGTATGACGGAGTCGATCCCGCCGACGTCCATGCCGACTGGGCGCCGGTCCACCTTCGTGAAGAGCCCGGATTCGCCTGCGACATCGGCGCCGGTTCGGGACGCGACGCCAACTGGCTTGCGGCCAGGGGGTGGGAAGTCGTGGCGGTGGAACCGAGCGCATTGCGCACACTCGCCGCGGAACGCGCCCATCCACGCGTGGTCTGGATGGACGATGCGCTACCGGACCTGCGGGTTTTGCGCGCGCTCGGCCGGCGGTTCGACCTGATTCTGCTGAGTGCCGTGTGGATGCACCTGGCGCCGAAAGTTCGGGAACGGGCGTTCCGCATCCTCTCCGAACTGCTCAATCCATCCGGACT
The DNA here is from genome assembly GCA_009841265.1 of Gemmatimonadota bacterium. Classification (NCBI taxonomy): domain Bacteria; kingdom Pseudomonadati; phylum Gemmatimonadota; species Gemmatimonadota bacterium. Next base: position 1,588,985 of record VXMB01000009.1, read on the forward strand.
GCTGGTGATTACGCTAAGGCGCGGCGGTGACGCCACGGAAAACGCCGCCCGGGGATTCCATGACACTTCAGCAGAGGAGATTGTCGGGTTTGCCAACCGGCGAGCCATCGCGCTGCGCAGCCACTCGACGCAACCGGACCTGACGCGCTCCGGCATAGACTGGGAGACGCTGGTCTTCGCCATGCCGGACGATGGCACCGGCAGCCTGCCCCTGCTGCGCCACGTGATCGTGAACGACAACAAGTCTTCGACCTACAAGCTGGGGCTGCTCCGTACCCTGGTGCGACTCGCCGAAACGGCACCGGGACTGGTCATCGATCGCACGGACGATTACGTGGAGATTCCCTTTGGTGCCGTCGGTCTGTACTGGCTGAAGCAATACCTGCCCCTGGTCCTGCATCATAGGCAGCCGCAACGCCCTCAGGGGCCGGGCGGATATGGCTGGGCCAAGGAAGCGTTCTACCAATTGCAAGACGTTTCGCCTTCCGACCTTCGGCTCGGTGCCCGGTTTGATTCTGACCGGGCCGTCCTCATTACCCGCGCCATAAACGACGCCTGCGAGAATATCCAGCGGATGCCGGTACGCTACATCACGTTTCCCGGTTCCGACGACCGGCAATTGTTCGAATCCGGGTTTTCCAGTACGCGGGCGTCGTCGCAGCCCATCGTCCTGTCGCGCGAATACCTGGCGCGGTTCGGCCGCTTCAGGATACCCGCGCTGCTTTGGCAGGCGCTCGGTCAGTTCGCCTGCTGGCTGGATCCGGTTATCGTAGGGGAATGGCGGCAGCTGACTTCGAATTGGGTTGGCCCGGGAAACCAGCGCAATGACGCGCGGTGGGCGGTCCGAACCGACCAATCCGTCGGCCAATCCGCGGACCGATCCGCCGGCCAGTCCGACAGCCAGTCCGCCCTGGTGCGGGAATACGGGGCCGACTTAGCAACGAACGACCCCTACGAATGGACCGAAAGCCGTTACGACACAGGCATCGCCCACGAACGGGCGAAGCAGTTGCGCGATGACGGATTCGCGCTCACCTGTGTCTGGTCCGCTACGCGAATTCGAAACGCTCCGCACATCGACCACTGTTTCCCGTGGGCGCGCTGGCGAAACAACGATCTCTGGAACCTGCTGCCGGCCCACAGCACCATCAACCTCAGAAAGAGCGACCGGCTGCCCTCCTCCAGCGCCATGGCCGACGCCCGGGACCGCATGCTGGAATGGTGGCGGCACGCGTGGGTTCAATCGCCCGAGGAGGACCGGTTTTTCATGGAAGCGCGGTACTCCCTGCCGGGGCTCGACGTCGACACGCCCGGGCTGGAAGACATCTTCACCGCCGCCCAGCACCAGCGCGCGCGCCTGAAACAGGACCAGCAACTGATCGAGTGGCCGACCTGATCGCGGCGGCCGAACTGACAGCAGCGGCCGAACTGATCGAGTGACTGACCTGACCGCGGCATGTCGAAGACGGGACCGCCGCACCAACCACCACCCTACCCCTCGTCCATCACCGCCTGGATCATGGCCTGGATGTAGCCGAACTCGTAGGCGAAGGCCTGCCGGTAGCTGTCCGGTTCCTTGTGGCCCGGCGCGTGGTCGGGCACGCACATGTGCGGGTAGCCGACCTCCTTGAGCGCCTGCATGTTGCGGTGCATGTTCATGACACCCTCGTCGGGCCAGACCTCCTGGAACTTGTTGCGCCCGCCCACGATGTTGCGGAAGTGGCAGAGGAAGATCTTCTTGCGCGAGCCGAGGTAGCGGATGATGTCCGGCACCTCGTTGAGGGGATCGAGGGAACTCTCCGCCATGCAGCCCAGGCAGAGGTTGACGCCGTGATAGGGGCTGGGGCAGATCTCGATGAACTGCTTGAAACCATCGAAGCCGCCGAGCACGCGGTCCACGCAGCGGTACCCGGGGGGAAGCCAGGGGTCGCAGGGATGGCAGGCCATGCGAACCTTGCATTCCGTGGCCACGGGGATCACCCGCTCCAGGAAGTAGGTGATGCGGGCCCAGTTCATCTCGGCGGGCACGGGTTCGTTGTACCTGGCCGGCCGGTCCTTGGCCTTCTCCAGGTCCCAGGTGCTGTAGATCGAACCTCCGCGGCCGGGCGGATCGCTCTCGGTGCGCTGGTTCTCCATCTCGCACAGGTAGTACTTGATCGCGGGGATGCCCGCCTCCGAGGCCTGGCGCACCATGTTGCAGACCAGTTCGATTTCCTTGTCGCCCTCTTCGTAGTCGCCCAGCATGTAGTTGGGTACCTGGCCACCGTCCACGTTCAGGTCGGCGATGGGCAGGGCCACCATTTCCATTTCGATCCCGAAACGGGCGCACCTTTCCTTTTTGGCCGCCAGTTCCTCCACGTCCCAGCCGTACTCCCGGTGGAAGGTGATGTTGAGTTCGCTCTTGTTGAAGACGCCATGGCGGGCGAGATACGCGAGGTCTTCGTCCGCCGTGCTGAACTGCTGGGTGCCGACGTGCATGGTATTCTCCGTGTTATGTAAACTTGTGAGTGCTGGCGATGCCCAGGATTCGTGCGGCGGTGTCGCCCATGATAGCGGCCAGGTCCGCCTCGTTCAGAAAATCCGCGTACTTCTCGATCCAGTCTCGGGATTGGCGGTAGGTGCAGAACCGGTTCTGGAAGGGCATGTCCGTGCCCCACAGCAACCTGTCTGCTCCAATTCGGTTGACCATCTCTTCCAGTGCGGTCCAGACCTCTCGGTAGGGAAAGTCGAACTGATCACCGATCCGCACGGGAAAGCACACTTCCAGGCTGAGGTGGGGGTTTTCGAAGGGTCTCCACAGGCCTTCCGGCAACACGAGACGGTCTCCGTCGATAAACATACGCCAGGGGAAACCGTGGGTGATGCTGCAGACCGTGTCCGGGTAACGGTCCATCCAGTCCATGAGTACGCCGAGTTCGCCTAAGTACCCCTGCGTGAGGTCGGCGTGGTACCCGAGGACGGGTCCGGCACCCAGGGTGAAGAAGACCGGGACGTTCAGGGCGGCCACGGCGTCCCAGAAGGGGTGGTAAGCGCCGCCGCTCCACGACTGCTCGCTTCCGCGGTAGGCCAGCGAGGCATTGAACTTTACGGCGTGCAGGCCGTGAACCCGCACTGCCCGCTTGGTCTCTTCGATCACCCGGTCCGTTTCCACGACGATACGCCACTCGTCCACGGGCGCCATGGAGTACAGGCGGCCCGGGGCGGCTTCGACACACGCGGCCTGAAAGGCGCTGTCGCGGCCCAGCATGGGATTGGTATGGAGCAGGGCGACATCCACGCCCGCGTAGTCCATCTCGGCGATCAGGCCGTCGGGGGTGTATTCCAGGTCGCGCAGGTGGGGTGGGTAGAACTGCTTGGTGTAGTCTTCGCCGTCGATTGTCCACACCACGCGGCCGTGGGTTCGATCGACGCGGAAATCCACGTCGGGGAGCGTGGACCAGTCTCCGGGCGCTGCTGGCGCGATCGACTTCGACGAAGCGGGAGCCCGGTCCCGGACCCGCCAGGCCGGCTGGTGATGGACCGCGTGCTCGGCCTGCATCCACCGCAGGTGGTCCCGGGCATCGGCGTACCCGGCTTTCGCGTCACCCGGCGGAAAGCAGTACGCGTGGGAATCGATGATCATGGATCGGGAAACGGTTCCCTAGCTTTCGAAGGTCCGTATCGTACGGGTTACCTGTCCGTTGCTCTCCCAGTAGGTCTTCTTGCCGGCCAGGTAGGGGTCGTCCGGCGCCGGCTGCACCGTGCCGGCCGCCGTCACGCCCCGCGACGTGATCGTATGCTCGCCGGGGGACGGGCGGTCCCAGTCCAGGCGCCAGAACTTCCAGGCGTACTCGGCGTCCTCGCCCTCGATGATTTCCGCCGACTGCCATGGACCGTCGTCGATACGCACCTGCACCTCCCTGAGTGGCTCGCCCCAGACCGCGCCGTAGATCCGGTGCAGGGGACCGACCCGGGTAACCCGCGCCGTCACGGAGTTGATGCGGCCTTTGCCCACGGACTCCTGGCGCCACACCGTCTCTCCGTTGTGGGTCTCCTCGCGGATCGTGACGTAATCCCGCGAGATGAACCGCCCCATGTACCGGGTCGTGCGCACTTCAATGCGCTTCAGCCATTTCACCTGGGTAATCCCGTACCAGCCGGGTACGATGAGGCGCAGGGGATAACCGTGCTTCGGCGGCAGCGTCTGGCCGTTCACCTCGTAACACAGCAGGATGTCCGGGTCCATGGCCTGCGCCATGGTGAGCGAACGGGCGAAGTTCTGCTTCATGGTCAGCGGCTCGCTGCGGCGGGGCGTGATGACCTCCTCCCCTTCGTCGTGCCCGAAGAAAACCACCTCCATGCCGTTGTCCCACATCCCCGCCCGCTCCAGGATCGGCGCCAGCGGCGTGCCGGTCCAGCGGGCGTTGAACACGCCGCCGCGGAAGACGGGAACACCCCGGTTGCCCGAGCATTCGAGGGTGAAATCCAGGTCTCTGCGCGGCATGGACTTGATCTCGTCCAGGCTCAGGTTGAGCTTCTGTCTCACCGCGCCCGTGATTTCGAGGCTGTAGGTATCGCCGTCGACGGTCGGCTCCGGATAGTGGCTGGCCGAGAAGAACTGGTCCACGGGCGTAATCCACGACTCCAGGCCGTTCCAGTCCAGCAGCACGAAATCGGGGCTTCGGGGCGGCCCGAATTCGTCGATCCAGTTTACGGGCGTTTCGTCCCGAGCCAGTTGGTCCAACCGGGCCAGCACGTGGGAAGGCAACAGCGTCATGCCGGCTGTCGCGATCCCTCCCTTGATCAGCACGTCTCTGCGGGACAGGTTGGTTTTTCCGGCCATGTTGGTATCCTCTCGGTTTACCCGGTTCAGTTCCTTCGATTCGGTCTATTCAGATGATCGAGATGGGGACTGCGGTGATCGGTTCTATGATACAGTGGGTGGGCGGAACAGATCAAGGGCTATGTTCAGATCAAGGGCTGTGTTGACAAGGCCATGTCTTCCGCGTAGTATCGATTCCCATCCCCCTATCGCCGGAGGTCATGAATCATGAACCACATGTTATCCGAAGACTACCTCGTTTTGGCCTCATCGCCCGAACCGGAAACAGTGTACGCCGGTTCGCCCTCGATTGCCCGGATGGATTCCGGACGCCTGCTGGCCAGTTACGAGTGGTTTCGCCCCAGCCCGCTCAAGGAAGCCGTGCCGGATCAGACCGAAGTGCTGGTCAGCGACGACGACGGCGCCACGTGGAACCTGGCAGCTCGCCTGGATTTCATCTGGGCGACCATCTGGGCCCATGAAGACGATGCCTACCTCATCGGCAACCGCCGGAGAAGCCGGGATATCGTCATCGGCCGATCCCACGACGGCGGCACCAACTGGGAGGGACCCGTCACGCTCTTCGAGGGCAGGCACCACTGCGCGCCGACGCCGGTGTTGATCCACAACGGCCACGCCTACCGGGCTTTCGAGACCTGCGACGCACCCAGCCGCTTCGACTGGAAGTCGTTGGTAGTGGCCGGCGACCTTTCGCGCGATCTGCTGGATCCGGGGGCCTGGCGCATGTCCAACCACGTCCGGTTCCCGGGCATCCCGGACGTGCTTTCGCAACGCAGGTACCCGGAGAGTGCGACAGAAAAGGTGCCGGCCGACAGCTTCCTGGAAGGCAACATCGTACTGGTGAACGGCGAGATCCGGATGATCATGCGTACGATCGTCGACGGCCACACGACGTCGAGCCTGGCCTCCATCGGCCGGGTCGAGGACGACGGCGAAACCCTGGACTACCGGTTCGTCCAGTTCCACCCCATGCCGGGAGCGCAGTGCAAGTTCCAGATCGTTCACGACGAAAAAGACGGCCTGTACTGGACCACCGTAACCCTGTCCACCAACCCGTGGCAGGACCGGGAACCCCTCCGGCGCATCGGCTTCAGCGGTCCCCCGGGAAACGAGCGGCGCATCCTGATGCTCATGTACAGCGTGGACGCCCTCAACTGGTTCCAGGCCGGTTGCGTGGCCATGAGCAGGAGCATGATGGAGTCCTTCAGCTACGCCTCGCAGGTCATCTCCGGAGACGATCACCTGGTCGTCGCCCGTACAGCCCGCGGCGGCAAGAACCAGCACGACACCAACCTGATTACCCTTCACCGGGTGAGGGACTTCCGCGATCTAGCCCTGGATCTGCGGCCCGTGGACGTGTAGATCCTGCCATTCTCACCAGTTTACAGTTGACATTTCCGTAATGGTTGGTATTATATGACCATAGACATGACCATAGTCATTTAATACGGCCCGAGGACCATATGCCGACGATCTCAAAAAGCAAGCTCAAGGCAAACATGCTCCAGGTTTTCAGGGAGATCGAGGAATCGGGCGAGGAATTGATCGTGACGCACAACCGGCGTCCCGTTCTGCGCATTCGACCCATTGGAACAAAGCAACCTGTTGACAGAGTGTTCGAGAAACTGCGTGGGAAAGTCGTCTACCACGAGGACATCAACACGCCCACCACCGATGTATGGGATGGAGTGTAATGGTCGTACTGGATACGTCCTCACTGGTATTCTGGACGCTCGATCCCGGCCGCCTGTCAGGGACCGCCGAACAAGCCATCGCAAAGGCCGACCGCGTAGGCGTCAGTTCGATATCGATCTGGGAGATCGGCATCAAAGTTGAACGGGGCAAGCTTGTTTTACCACTATCCGGCGGGGAATACCTGGAAAACCTGGAGCAAACCAATCGTGTGGAAATTCTGCCCGTGGATCTGAGTACCTGGATCAGGAATCTACAACTGGATTGGAATCACCGGGATCCTGTGGACCGGACCATCGTAGCCACGGCTTCTCTGCACAACTGCCCGCTGGTGACTTCGGACAACGTGCTTCGCAGTTTCTACGAGAAGGCTGTCTGGTAGGACCGAAAATCTGGCGCCTCAGACCCTGTCACCCCGGCGCCGGCGCCACGTGTTCCAGCCCAAACTCTTCCCTCAGGCGTTCCATCTCCCCTTTCAGTACATCAGGATCGGACGTTTCGACGGGCATACGCCGCAGCAATCGGTCGGACGCCTCAAAGAAGCGGTCCAGTCCCGCGGGTGTGCAGATCAGCATGATCCGGGCGGGATCATCACCGTCGTTCCAGAAGGAGTGGGGTTTCCATCCCGGCACCGTGACCATCTCACCGGCTTCGAGCACGAAGGCACTTTCGTGGAGAAACTGGAAGGTCAGCGCGCCCTTGACGACCAGGAACATTTCGATGAAGGCGTGCCGTGTGAATACGGGCGGCGGGCTGTGGGGCGGTTCGACGGCCTCGATGACCGTGACGCGGCCTTCCGTGGCGGAACCCGGGGTCATGACCCGTACGTTCTGGCCCATGAGCGTCCTGAGCCAGGGGCCACCGTTGCCTCCAGGGCCTCCGTTACCCCCGGGGCCTCCGGTGCCTCCAGGGCCTCCCGGACCAACGTTTCCATCGCCTTTCATGATACCTGTCCCGTGCCTCCCGCGACCACTTCTCCCGTCTCTGCCGCGATCATCTCCCGGCCTTCGTCCGCGTAGACCTTCTTGACCTCCTGATCCACGGTGCGCCATACCAGGAACTGCTTGCGCAGCACGTTCAGGAAGCGCCGGTTGAGCCGCTGCCATGAATCCACGTCGCCGCTCAGGCGGTAGATGTGCACCCACACCGCGTACAGGTCGTGTTCTTCCTCGGCGGGGGCCGCGTGGAGGGACACGCGTTGGCTGACCCCCGTGTCGTAGGGCGCCAGCCAGGTCTTCATGCTGATTTCATAAGTGGACGCTTCCGGACCGGCATCGGACGCCCGCGCCTCACCCGGATCGGCGCTGGCCGTCCGGCCGCCCGATCGCCCGGCCGCCGGAGCAGATCCATTCGTCCCGGTCAGGACCACCTCGTCCGTCATGAAATTACCCAGCGTGCTTTCGCCGTGTGATTCGAAGAACCGCGTCAGGTAGGCGTAGAGGCCCAGCGTCTCCGTGCGGCTGATGGTGAAGGGGAACTCGAAACGCCAGTCGTCGCCCTCGGGCTCGGGGAAGGACCACTGCCGGTTGACGTCCGGCACGGCCATCTGGGAAGCCTTTCGCGCGGGGTAGATCGTCGACAGCATGACCACCGCCATGACCATGAACGTGGAGGCCACGGCGGAAAGGGACGAGTAGTTCAGGTTCAGCCCCGCGAGCAACTGGTACTCCGTGATCCCCCGGGCCAGGGTCTGTCCGATCAGGTAACCGGACATGCCGCCGATGACGGCGTACATGGCGGCTTCGGCGATAAACAGGGCTCCGATGTGGGCCGGCGCCAGGCCCACGGCGCTGTACACCCCGATTTCGCTGAAGCGTTCGTAGACGGCGTTCATCATGGTATTCAGGATGATGAGGGCGGCCACGACCATGGGAATGAACAGATTGCCGAGCCCCGACAGCGAACTCAGCGCCATGGCGCTGTATACCGCGACCTCTCCGTCCACGGACGCCACCACCGGGATCCCGAGACGCTGCATGAAGCGTTCGATCCGGTTGGCGGCCGCTTCGTCCGTGGGAAACCGGACCGCGACGGAGCGGAGGGTCCCGCCGAGATCGTTCACATAGGCCTGCGGGGTCAGCAGGATGTTCGCCGCCGGCAGGTGCTCGAACGCGGCCATATCCACGGGCTCTTCGTCGTAGTCCATCAGGGCGAGTTCGGTCAGCAGATCCTGGCCCGTCGCCGTGTAGTCCACGGGTGTGAGCGGTTCGCCGTCCAGGTCGGTGATCCTCTCGAGATCGGCCGCGTCGAACACGCCGATCACCTCGAAGGGCTGACCGAACACAAGGACTTCGGATCCTACGATTTCATCCCCGGTCAAGCCGAGCAGCTCCGCCATTTCGGCCGGGACGATGCACACTTCGCGCTCCCCGGGCTCGAACCACCGGCCTGATCTCACCGTGCGGTCCAGGCCGCTCACCTCCCCTTCTTCCGGCAACAGGCCGAGGATGGCCGAGGCATAGGTGGAATGGTTCGTGCCGTCCGGTCCCTCCCGGTCCATTCGGATGAAGGTCGTCTCGCCGGGGAACGTCCCTGAGTACCACGACCGGGATACGATGGTGATGCCCCGGTCTTCGGCCTCCGACGAACCGAACTCGGACTTCACGTACTGAAAAGTCTGCTTCTGCAGCGGCCCCCAGTTGGGGTTGCGGACGAGGAAGCCCGTATAGGTGGCGTCCGTGTCCCGGCTCAGCGTCTGCAGCCGGAGGAAGGTCTGCACGGAGGTGAAGGAAAGCACGGTGAACACAAGGAGCACGAGGGTGACGCACGTCAGCAGGGTCCGGGCCTTGCGCTTTCGCATGTTGCCGATGCCCAGGGAGAAGGCCGTGGCCAGGGCGCTCGACCGCCGTACGTCGGTGGACTGTACGGTACGGTTGTCCTGCCGGACCTCCCGCATGGTCTGGCTGAACCGCTGGGATATGATCCAGATGACGACGGCGGCGAGGACGAAGGTCATGAAGGCGAGAAGCACGATGTCGGGCGCCGTGGTGATCTGGAAGGCCGGGTGGGTGAACCGCAGCAACCCGTATGCGGCCAGGAAGATGGCGACGGTAGTGGCGATCCGCTTGTACACATTGGCGAATCCGAAGACCAACCGCTCCAGGGCGTATGCGAACGGGATGACGAGCACCATGTAGAACAGTACGCCCTTCACGACGTCGTTGGCCGTCCCGGTCGCGTCCGGATAGGCGCGGGACTCGTATCCCCACGCGGCCCGGGCGTACTTGATGAACCGGTCCCACTCCAGGTTCTGCCGGGCGATCTCGGCCAGGTCCAGCAGGCGGCCCGCCTCCCGGTGGAAGTCGTCCAGCCGGGTGTTGCTCACGCCGACGGACTTGAGCGCGCCGATCCGCGCCTCGTCCAGGTGCCACATGTCTTTCGCCACCTGGTAGGAAGTCAGGGGGATGGCGTCGATACCCGCCTCGAACCCGATTCCCTCGGGGTAGTTCTCGTCCGCGTTGGTCAGGATGAGGCGGCGGCCGAACAGGCCGGTGGACATGGTGACCTTGAACCGGCTTTCCGGCGGCATGAAAAGGACGGCCGTGTCCTCCTCGTACGAAAAACCCGTGGTCCAACCGCCCTCCTGGAAGGTCATGCCCCATTCGAGGGGCGGATTGCCCGACTCGTCGAGCACCACGGCCTCGTTCAGCCGGGTCAGGAAACGCGGGTCCACCAGGTCGTAGATGTTGGTCGCATCGGACCGGAAGACCACCGTGGGTTTCTCCTTGTCCACCCAATCCATCTTGATCTCGAGGGGATAGGCGCCTTCCCCGTAGGGACCGCGGTCCGGCGCATAGATGATTTCCCCCGTTTCCGGGTCCATCACGTAACCTTCCGTGGGGTAGGTGCGCCCTGCCTCCAGTTCGGTACTTTCGGCTACCCCGGTGCTGTCCGCCACCACGAAGATCTCGTTCTTCACCCCGCTGATGGTCTTGTTGTAGCGGCGGAATCGGACCACGGCGCCGGGTTTGGGCTTGCTCGGGATGTAGTCCTCCCGGGGATCGAACTCCACGACTCGGATCCTGCCGTTCACGAAGCGGTCCTCGAGCTGCATCTTGAAATCAGGGAACAGGCGGGGATCGTTGACGCCGCGGCCGAAGAGCTCGGTCAGCAGCAGCGTCTGCGTATACACGTTGCGGAAGTTGACCCGGTCGAGGTCGTCGATGGGCGTGTCCACGAACTCGCGGACGTCGAACACCGTGGCGAAGGACAGGGCCGGGATTCCCATCCAGAACATGAGTTCGGCCTCGAGGCCGATCTGGCCCGCGGGAAAGAAACCGGCGGTCCGGTGCCCCTGCGAGGGGGAGATCACGTTCACCAGGGCGTCGACCGGTATGGCGCCCCGCCGAATCACTTCGTCGGCGTAGCCCATGAAGGTCCGGCCGAATGGCGTGAAGAACCGCTGTTTTTCGAAGGAATCCCCCCCGAAGAAGACGCCGGAGTAGATGACGCCGACCTGGTCGCGTGCGCTGGACAGGTCGATACCGGCGAAGAGCTTGATGTTGATGGGGTCCTCAAGTTCGTCCGCGAAGTGACTGGAGATACGTGCGTGGCGGTAGGAGAAGTCGTTTATCCCGCTGAGCGACATGAAGTGGCCCGATGTCGCGAGTATCAACACGGTGCGCGCGGGAGGATGGGCCGCGAAGTAGCGGGCCATTTCAAGGAGCGCGGCCACGCCCGACGCCTGATTCGCGCCGGGGGATACGGCCGGTACGGCGGAAATGGAGTCGTAGTAGGCGTTGAGGACGATGACCTCCTCCTTCAGCTCCGGATGCGTCCCCGGGATCTTACCGAAGACATTGTAGGCCGGTCGCCGTTTCCAGGTCATGCGTCCTTCTGCCCTGACGTTGATCGAACCGTTGGTTTCGAGGTATTCGACCAGGGGCCGGGCCGCTGCCTTTTTCATCCAGAAGCGGGGGAAGTCGAGGGGGACCTGGAGGTGCTTCTCCTCTCCGTCGACCCGCGTGGTGTGGTCGGGTTCCGCGAAGATCACGGCACGGGCGCCGAGCTGGGCGGCCCGCTGCCAGTTTACGCCGGAATTGAAGTCCATCAGGAAGACGGCGCCGGCGGGATCGATGCCGTTGAAGTCCGCCCACTCGCCGTTGCCGACGTAGTGAAGCTTCCCCGTGATGCCCCCCGGCGGCGTCGTGGAGGTGCGCACCAGGTTGGGCCAAAGGGCGTAAAGGGGGATCGTCCGGGCCTCCAGGGTCGTGGCATCCAGGAGGGTCAGTTCGCCGCCTTCGTCCAGGGGGATGGACGAGACGAATTCCTCCATCTCGATGTCCTCGAGGCCGATTTCCCGCATGCGATCGGCCAGGTAGTACGCCGCTTCGGTGGCACCCGGGTAACCGGCTACCCGCGAGCCGAAGGACACCAGGTCGGTAATAGTCTGCCGGATTCGCGCCGAGTCGACCACGGCGGCCACCTGGCCGTCGCCGATGGGTTCGGCCAAGTATGCCACGCGCTCGCGGACGCCCGACGTCTGGCACGCGGAGGCCGCGAATATTGCAAGCGGCAGGACCAGGCCGGCAAGAGGGCCGAAAAGGGTTCGTTTAAGGTGCAAGGCGTCTTTCCGCTGGTTGGGTGGGACGGAACAACCGCTCGATCCGCGCTAGACCTTCCACTTCCGCCGCATCTCCTCCATGGAAACGGTCTTCCCTTCGGTCCACGCGTAATGGGCGACGGGGTTTTCGCCGACCCATCGGTGGTCGACGGGCTCGCTGGCCAGCTGGTAGCGGGTATCGGTGCTGATGCGGAACCGGTTCGACGTGTTGTTGATGGAGCCGTGCATGGTGTACATGCCGAGGACGATCACGTCCCCCGTGCTGAATTCGCTCGTCTGCCACTGGCCCCCGTACTGGTCGACCATCACGATGGGCTCGTTGGTGAAGTGGCCCGTCACGTGGTCCCGGTCCACGTCCATCTGGCCGTAGGTTTCCTTGACGGCCTCGAACTGGTGAGATCCGGCCAGGATGACGAGGGGACCCATGTCGAAGGACACGTCGTCCAGGGGGGTCCACACGGTATACAGGTTCGGCGTGCCCCGGCCCATGTAGACCATGTCGTAATGCGCCCCGGTGTTGTGGCCCGGGCCCACGGCCCGAAGCCACTTGTAGTCGAAGGTGAGGACGGGGCCGCCCAGGAACCGCTCGAAAAACCCCATGATTTCGGGGGAATTGACCACGGCGAGGAATTCGTCCGTGTGCGTCACCCGCTTGGCGCCGCCGAAGAACGCGCCCCGCTTTCCGGGGGCCGCGACGCCCAGGTCGAGGGGGTAGTCCGGATCGATCTGTTCGTTTGCCTGGAGATTCTCCAGCACGACCCGGCGCGCTTCCCGGACCTTATCCGGATCGTGGAGGCCCCGGATGAGCAGGTAGCCGTCTTCGGCCATGCGTTCCCGAAGCGCTTCCGCGTCGTCCAGCAGTTCGTTCGCTTCCCGGAGCGTGGACAGGTACTTCCCGTCCATCAGCAATTCGTCCTTGCCCATGACCAGGCTTGAGGGTTCCCGGGTGGTCATTGGTTCCTCCGTGGTTGGTCGTTCATGAAGCCCGGACGGCCGAGGCGTCGATGGCGGCATGCACCGTGTCCCCGACGGTGATGCCCATGTCCGAAAAAGACGCCCGCGCCACGTGGACGGTCAGGCGAAGGCCGGCGGCCTCAACCGGGCGCGGGCCGCCCTCTGCGTCCGTGAGAGGGCCGGCGTCCACGTCCAGGCGTATGCGGTCTCCGTCCACCGCCGCCGCGGTCACGACGCCCACGAGCGTATTCGCGGCGTCCGGCGTGCGCGTCGGCTTCGCCGGCGACCTCGCCAGCCGGATTTCCTGCGAAGAAATGACGATGTGGGCCGGTCCGCGCGCGGTCGTGTCCGATCGCAGGGTCATGCCGCCGTCCAGTTTTACGACCGGGCCGTCGGCGGTCTCCTCGATGCGGCCCTTGAAGACGTTCTCCGGTCCCTTCTCGAGCATCCGCCCGTCGCGCATGATCAGCACTTCGTCGGCGATGCGATAGGCCTGGTCGTATTGGTGCGTCGAGAGCACGACGGTCATGCGCCGCTGGCGGCACGTCTCCGCGAGAATCGCCTCGATCTGCTTCCCGTGCGCCGCGTCCACGCTGGCCGTAGGCTCGTCGAGTAGCAGGACGTCGGGGTCCGTGACCAGGGCCCGGGCGAGTCCCGCCCGCTGCGCTTCTCCGCCCGACAGGCTGTGGGCGGTCCGGTGGGCGAATTGCCGAAGGCCTACCTTGTCCAGCATGCCGGTCACGCGTGCTTCGATGGCCTCCTTCGCCATGCCGCGGAACCGCAGGCCGGACGCCACGTTATCGAATACGGTGGACCGGAACAGGTACACGTGCTGCATGAGCAGCGTGACGCGGCGGCGGTACTGCCGGCTGCGGCCCGGATCGGCCCCGTTCATGGGCCGGCCTTCGAAGAGGATCCGGCCCTCCTGCGGCAGCGTCAGCAGGGCGAGTATGTTCAGCAACGTGGTCTTGCCCGATCCGTTCGACCCGTAAACGGCATAGGTCTTACCGGCGTACAGGGCGAGGTTTTCGACATGCAGATGAAACCCGGAACCGTACCGGTGCGCCAGGTGTTCGCCCACGATAATCGGACCGGTCGTCATCGGACCGGTCGTCATCGGACCGGTTGACTTCGAATCGGCCGTGATCGGATCGGCCATCAGTCGTCGAACCCCTGCAGCCAGTGAAAGAGTATGTTCGCGCCGAACGCCGTGAGCAGCAGGATGATCCCGAGGGCGATGGCGAGGCCGAACTCCCCCTTGTTGCTCTCCAGGGCGATGGCCGTCGTCATGGTCCGCGTGCTTCCCTTGATGTTGCCGCCCAGCATCATGGCCGCGCCCACCTCGGCGATGACCCGCCCGAAGGCGGCCACCACCGCCGCCATGATGCCGAACCGGGCCTCCGAAATGAGGGTGCGCGCCGTCTGGGCCGTCGTCGCGCCCAGCGTAAGGGCCGTCTCCGTGATCCGGGAATCCACGGCACGGAACGCCGAGAGGGTGAAGGCGGCCACGATGGGCAGGGCGAGGAGCGTCTCGCCGATGATCATGGCACTCGGTGTATACAGCAGTTCCATGAAACCGAGCGGGCCGCGCCGGGAGATCAGGGAGTAGACGAAGAGACCGATCACCACGGTCGGCATGGCCAGCATCGTGTTGAGCACCGTGGTCACGAACCGCTGGCCCCTGAACCGGCGGGTGGCGAGCAGGTAGCCCGCGGGCAGTCCCATCACGCTGGCCAGCATGATCGCGGACACCGCGACGAACACGGAAACGCCGACGATGGTATACACGCCGGATTCGCCCGTGAACAGCAGGCGGACCGCTTCCTGAAATCCACTGTACAGGTATTCCATAACCCCTATGAAACAACAAAACGGCCCGGCGAATCAACAGGTTTTTGCCCCGTGACAGCGACCGAAATACGTTGACAGAACCACCGGTGGACCTTAGGTTGTCTGGCATCCAGCGGAGCCGGACTCCGTTGGCGCCGCGGCCAGTCGGACGGGCTCGCCCCACCAGGCAGTTTCCTCATCCCTCGAATCGCGGTTTCGCAAGTGATTCTCCTGCACAAGCAAAGGATCAGACGATCGGATGCCCGTTATAGGGATCATTGGCGTCCTGTGGCTGCTGCTCGTCCTGGCCGCGGGATACTGGGGTAACCGGCGTAAACTGGACGCGACGTTCGTCAAGGGCGTCCAGACGCTTATCACCATCGTCGCCCTGGCCGTCGCGGCGCCGCAGCTCGGCGTATTCAATACCGCCCTCGCGACGCTCTGGCTCCTCCTGTTCGTCGCCGCTTCCACCCTGTTGCGGCGGTTTCGCGTGCCGAACCTGGCCGCGCGGGCCATCGCCCTGGCGGCCGTAAGCCTGGCGCTGTGGGGCACCGACTCCCAGAACGTCATGCTGATCCGCACGCTGATCATGCTCGCGGTCACCAGCATTTTCCTCCTCGGACTGAACCTGGGCTTCAGGTACCTGGTCCGCCGCATACTCTGGATCTTCCCCGTACTCTTCGCCGTCTCGGTCATCACCTTCTCCATCATGCACGCCGTACCCGGCGGTCCCTTCGACGCGGGAGGCGAGACCGGCGGCATTCCGTTGACGCCCGAAGTCCGCGCCAACCTGATGCGGAAGTACAACCTCGACCAGCCGCTGCACATCCAGTACATCTCCTGGGTGAGCAACGTCATTCGGGGCGACTTCGGCTATTCCTTCCAGCACCAGAGCAAGACCTGCCAGGAGCTCATCGCCCAGGCCTGGCCCGTCTCCGTCCACCTGGGCAGCATGGCCCTGATCGTGGCCCTCACCGGCGGGTTGCTGCTGGGCATTCTCGCGGCGGTATACCAGAACACCTGGATCGATTACGTCGCCTCGCTCACCGCGGTATTCAGCATCGTCACGCCCAGTTTCGTCGTCGCCGTCGGGTTGACCGTCGTCTTTTCCCTGTGGCTGCACCTCTTCGAAACGGGAGGCTGGAATTCGCCCAAGGACTGGGTCATGCCGGTGATCGCCCTGTCGCTCGGAGACATGGCCGTGGTGGCGAGGTATACCCGGTCGAACATGATCGAGGCCATCCGGGCCGACTACGTGCGCACCGCCCGGGCCAAGGGCCTCACCGAGTTCTCGGTCGTGGTGGTGCACGTGTTCAAGAACGCCCTGATCCCCCTGCTGACCATCGCGGGACCGATGATGGCCAACCTGATCACGGGATCCTTCTTTATCGAGACGATCTTCCGGATCCCGGGCCTGGGGCGGTACTTCACCACGAGCGTGTTCGCCCGGGACTACCCCATGATCATGTCCACGGCCCTGCTCTGGTCGTCGCTCATCGTCGTGATCTACGTCATCACGGACCTCATGTACGCGCTGGTGGACCCCCGCATCCGGTATAGGAAGGATTGAGCATGGATCCGATCGGCACAACGGGCGAAGTCGGCATCGTATGGGTCCTCGGCGCGATCCTGGGTTGGAGCTGGGACACCATGATCCTCGAGGTGGGGCGGATCGCCCTGGCGATCCAGCTGGTGCTCTACCTGCCCCGCATGTACCGCCTGGGACACCGGGACGAGACCGGAAGATGGGCGTCCTTCTGCCACACGGTGGTCCAGCGCAAATCCTACTTCGCGGCCGCGGGCGCCGTCGCCCTGCTCGCGGTGTGGTGGCTGCTCGGGCCCTGGATGGACCAGTACCCATACGGCACGGAGGACATCCCCGAAAGCCTGTCGGAATCCATGAGCTGGGACGGCCTCGAGCCCTTCTTCTCCTGGGCGGGACAGATCTTCCGCGTTGCGCTGGCCACGGAGTTCACCCTGCTCTGGCCGCGGGCCTACCGGTACTTCAAGAAACACGACAGCGGGCTCTGGGCGGACGCCACGCGGCGATTCTCGCGCAACAAGCTCTCCCTGGTCGGACTCTTCCTGGTGCTGCTGCTGAGCAACACGGCGCTGCTCGCGCCCTGGATCGCGCCCCTGCACTACACCAAGCAGAACTTCCTGGTCGCCTGGCAGGAACCGTCGTGGATGTTCCCCTTCGGCACGGACGGCCTGGGCCGCGACCTCTTCAGCCGGGTCATCTACGGCGCGGAGATCTCCATGACAGTGGGCGTCCTCGTACAGGCCATCATCTTCGCCATCGGCGTACCCCTGGGCTCCCTGGCGGGGTACGCCGGTGGCCGCGTGGACAGCGTCATCATGCGGGGGGTCGACATCATGTCGGCCTTTCCGGGTCTGCTCTTCATCATCCTGATCATGTCGTGGCTGGGCGCCGGGCTCTTCAACATCTTCGTCGCCATCGGGGTGACCGGATGGGTAGGGGTATGCCGTCTCCTGAGGGGGCAGATTCTGTCTTTGAAGGAAAAGGAGTTCGTCCGGGCGGCCAAGGCCATGGGCGGCAGCCACCTGCGCATCGTCGTCACCCACATCCTTCCGAACAGCCTGACGCCGCTGATCGTGGCCCTGGCCCTGGGCATCCCGTCGGCCATTTTCGCGGAGGCCGGCCTGAGCTTCATCGGCATCGGCATCAGCCCGCCCACGCCGAGCTGGGGGCAGATGGTCGGCGAGAACGCCAACTACATCCGGTCTTACTGGCACCTGGCGACTTTTCCCGCCATCATGATCGCCCTCACCATGCTCGGATTCCAGCTGATGGGCGACGGACTCCGGGACGCCCTCGACCCCAAGATGAACGAGTAGGCCGCTCCGCGGAAGGGCCCGGCAACGTACGCGTTCACGAAAAAAAGTGGGCTTGGGACTTGACAGCGCGGCATAAACCCTTATATTTACCCGTGTCGCCGACTCGGCGGCAACCCGAACCTTGCACATTCCCCTGATTGATTCCTCATTGGAAAGCCGATTCTTCCTTAGATCAAGATTCATGACGGCCGGTACCGCATTCTACGGGATTACCCCATCACCAAGGCAAGTTGCGTTTGCCCGTATCCTGATGGCATAACCAGAACCAGCACGACCGCGCGTCTCCAGGCGCGGCACGCCCGGGCCCGACTTCCGGAAACGACCCGTTCGCAAGCCTACGTTTCCGCCGCACACCATGTTCACAACCCAGTCTGACTTCAAATACACTCCCCACGACGCGTCGCGGGAATCGGCGCCTTAAGGAACGCCCGGACAGCGGGCGTTCAAGGGAGTTCACCGAACGTTTCTACAACCGAACGTTTTTTACAAAGGGAAGGAAGCATGCACATCCTGGAACTCAAGACAAAGACCCTGCCGGACCTGTATTCCATCGCCCAGGAGCTCGACCTGCAAAGCTACACGGGCCTGCGGAAACAGGAACTGATCTTCAGCATTCTCCAGGCACAGACGGAGAAGGAAGGCGTGATATTCGGGGAGGGTGTACTCGAGGTGCTGCCGGACAACCGCTGCGGGTTTCTCCGGTCGCCGGACTACAGCTACCTGCACGGCCCCGACGACATCTACGTGGCGCCGTCCCAGGTCAAGCGTTTCGACCTGCGCACCGGGGACACCATCTCGGGACAGATCCGGCCGCCCAAGGACGGGGAGCGCTTCTTCGCGCTGCTCAGGGTGGACACGGTCAATTTCGACAACCCCGAAGCGAGCAAGGAACGGACGCTCTTCGACAACCTGACGCCCATCTACCCGCTGGAGCGCTTCCAGCTCGAATACATGAAGGACAAGCTGCCGACGCGGGTCATGGACCTGCTGACGCCAATCGGCAAGGGGCAGCGCGGACTGATCGTGTCGCCGCCGAAGGCCGGGAAGACCATGCTGCTGCAGGAGATCGCCAACGCCATCACGGACAATCACCCCGAGGTGGTGCTCATGGTCCTGCTCATCGACGAACGGCCGGAAGAGGTGACCGACATGGAACGGTCGGTCCAGGGCGAGGTGATCAGTTCCACCTTCGACGAGCCGCCGGAGCGTCACGTGGCGGTCTCGGACATGGTCCTGGAGAAGGCCAAGCGGCTGGTGGAACACGGCCGTGACGTGGTCATCCTGCTCGACAGCATTACGCGCCTGGCGCGGGCCCACAACGCGGTGACGCCCCACAGCGGCAAGATCCTGTCCGGAGGTATCGACGCCAACGCGCTGCAGAAGCCGCGGCGTTTCTTCGGCGCGGCGCGGAACATCGAGGAAGGCGGGAGCCTGACCATCGTGGCCACGGCGCTAATCGAGACCGGCAGCCGGATGGACGAAGGCATCTTCGAGGAATTCAAGGGCACGGGCAACATGGAACTGGAGCTCAGCCGCAAGCTGGCGAACCGGTGGATCTTCCCGGCGATCGACCTGAGCGCGTCGTCCACCCGCAAGGCGGAACTCCTCCTGGAACCGGATATCCTGGGCAAGGTGAAGATCCTGCGGAAATTCCTGGACGGCCTGGGACCCGTGGAAGCCATGGAACTGATGACCGAGCGCCTCTCGCGGACGCCGACGAACGTGAATTTCCTCAAGTCCATGAACGAGTAGCGGCGTGCACGTCAGCTCGAGTTGAGGGCCGGCCAGGCCCTCGCGGTACCGGCGGGCGTATCGCCGCCGGATGCCGCCCTTTCACTTCAGGCGCTTGTAGAATTCCCTGAATTTACGTTCCGACTCCGCCTTCTGCACCGGCGTCATGGCCTGGTAGAATCCGCAGTCGTTCGCGAAGGAGGGCGAGAGGGAGCTTCGCCTCGGGACCTTGTAGGCCTCGAATTTGAAGGTATAGATCTCGCAGGTCACATCGTCCCCGTGCATGCCGGGCATGACGTGGACGCAGTCGGTGCAGTCGCGCCGCGTTTCCCCCAGGTGGCCGTGTGTCCGGTTGTGCATGATCGACTTCAGCTTGCTCATCAGCATGCCTCCTGTAACATCTCCAACCGCAGTCTTACCATCAAAGTGATTAACCGAAGGGTATACGGACCACCCGCCCTTGTCAACCGCAGGTCTGGCCCGTGACGACAAAAACAGGTTCGGCCCTCTCGTACACCCGGCTGCTCAGGGAGAACCGGACCTACCGGTTCGTCTGGCTGTCGCAGGTCGTATCCAACGCGGGGGACTGGTTCAATACGATCGCCGTGCTGGGCCTGACCCTCGCCCTGACAGGTTCCGGTCTCGCCCTGGGCATCGTCACGATCTGCCAGATGCTGCCGCCCTTCCTGATGACCCCGCTCGCCGGCGTCGTCGCCGAACGGTACGACCGTAAGCGGGTGATGATTACCGCCGATATCCTCCGGGCCGGCGTCGCCCTGGGATTCCTGCTGGTCGAAACGGCGGACGACGTCTGGATGCTTTACCTCTTCATGGCGCTGCTGTCCGGCCTGCAGCCCTTCTTCGACGTGACGCGCACGGCCGCGCTGCCGAGCATTGCCCGGGGCAAGGCGCTGTTGGCGGCCAACGCGCTGTCCAGTACGACCTGGGCCGCCATGTTGACCATCGGCTCCGCCGTCGGCGGCCTGGTCGCCGATCACCTGGGCCGGTCCGCCGCCTTTCAGTTGAACGCCTTCAGTTTCCTGGTGTCGGCAGTTTTCGTGGCCCGGATCGCCATTCCCGCCGCGTCCGGAGCGGGACAGCCGGTACGGTTCCTGTCGGATTTCATCGAGGGCTTGAAGTACATCGGCCGCGACCGGCCCACGCGGGTCTACCTGCCGGGCAAGGCCACCTGGGGACTCGCCGGGGGCGGCGCCGTGCTGCTCTACGCCGTGTTCGGGGGACAGGTCTACCGCGCGGGCGACACGGGTATCGCCATCCTTTACACGGCCCGGGGCCTGGGTACGCTCCTGGGCGCCGTGTTCATCAAGTTATTCGACACGATCCGGCTGGGTCAGTTGAGGACGGGTATCCTGGTCGGACTGATCGGCTACGGCGCCTTCTTCATCCTGTTCTCGCAGGCCCCGTCCATCTGGCTGGCGGCGGTCTGCATCATCCTCGCCGCCGCGGGCAGCATGGTGATGTGGGTCTATTCTTCCCTGGGGCTTCAACTCGTGGTGGACGAAGACTACCGCGGGAGAGTGTTCGCCGCGGACCACGGCCTGTTCACCCTGGCGTTCTCCATTTCGACCCTGGGGACCGGCCTGCTGCTGGACGCCCTGGCGGCGCGCATGGTGGCCTTCATGGCGGGAGCGGCCGGCATCGTGATCGTCGTCGCCTGGTACCTCTTCGCCCGCCGCATTCCCTTAGGCGGAATCCATCCCGGCCAGGAAGACGGCCAGGACGGCGGCCAGGATGACTAACGCCTCACGCGGTAGCGCTCCCGGCCAGGACGACTAACGCCTCACGTGGTAGCGCTCCAGCCGTTCGAAGTCTTCGATGTTCTGGTCCACGAAGGCCTTGATCTTGAGGTGTCCGTCCCGGAGTTCCAGGCCGTCCAGGGTCTTGGGAATGAAGAAGAAAACACGCTGGAAGAACCCCGCCACACCCCGCTTCCGGCCAGACAGGCCCTCGAAGTCGGTGTACCGCGCCCATTCCAGTTCGTCGTGCAGTGCCAGCTTCACCAGGTAGCTCGTCCGGGGTCCGCCGTCATCGGTATACGAGGTCTCGGCGCCGTGGACGATCACGTCGGCGTTCAGGATGTCCCGGTCGAAGCGGAACGTGTAGTTCATGTCGTAGAGCGCGCGAATGTGGACCAGGAAATCGCCTGACCGGGCGGCATCGGGGCTGAAAAAGAGGTATGAAACGTGGTGGAGCGGAAAGGTGAGGCCCAGGGAAAACCCCTTCGTCAGCGCTTCGTCGATCGCCTCCCCGCCGGCGTAGAGCGGCAGGTTTCGTTCGGCGATCCACCGGGCCAGCACCACGTTGACCCGCAACAGCGTGAGCGTATCCTGTTCCGCAGCGGTAAACATGTCAATTAAGTCCGCCGCGTTCAGCCGGAGGGCCGTGGAATCGCCGGCAAAGGCGCGCAGACCCGGGGGAACGGGCTGCGGCTCCCGCTGTTCCAGTTCGGCCAGGAAGGCATCCAGGTGGGGTGTGGCCGGTTCGAAGGCCTTCAGGTCGCCCGGAGGAGCAAGGACCAGCCAGGCGGCGCATAACCACGCCAGCGGGAGCGCCCTGGCGCATAACCACGCCAGCGGGAGCGCCCTGCCGTAACCTGCATACCCACGGATTGCGCTCCTCATGCCGATTCCCCTGTAGTCCGTGGTTCGACCGGTCTGGTCTGGTCTGGTCTGGCCTGATTTGGCCGGGCTTGGTCCGGTCTTACTGAACCCGCTCTATGGTCAGTTTCTCCAGCACGATGTCGAAAAGGGGTCGGTCGCTCCGCGTCTGCACTCGGCCGATGGCGTTTACCACTTCCTGGCCCTTCATGACCTGGCCGAAGATGGTATAGCCTCCGTCCAGGTACGACTTCGGACCGTGGGTGATGAAGAACTGGCTGCCCGCGGTATCCGGCGATCCCGCGTTGGCCATGGCCAGCCGGCCCGGGCGGTCGAAACGCAGCGAGCCCCGGATTTCGCCTTTGATTTCATATCCCGGACCGCCCTGGCCCGTGCCCGTGGGGTCGCCGCCCTGGATCATGAAGTTGGGTATGACCCGGTGAAAGAGGGTCCCGTCGTAGTACGGACGCTTTACCTCCCGCCCGGTTTTGGGGTCCTTGAAGGCCCGGGTGCCCTCGGCAAGCCCGATGAAGTTATCCACGGTGGCGGGCGCCAGCCGGTCGAAGAGCTTGCAGATGATAACCCCCATGTTGGTCTGGAACACGGCGTAGGTACCCGGCCCCAGGGCCTGGGAGGCCAGTTCACCGGTCTCCGACTGCGCCGCGTCGTTCGACTGGACGGGCGGATTCGCCACGGCCCATGCGGAACAGGCGACGAGCCCCGCCAGCGCGGCGGTTATCGCGGTGATACGTATCCTTCTCATCGGTTACTCGCCCTCCCCTCTGACCACGGTCACTTTCACGATGCTGACTTCTTCAATGGGCCGCGACTGGTTCGCGGGCACCTCCGAAATGGCGTCGGCCACTTCCTGTCCTTCCACGACCTGGCCGAAGATGGTGTGCACCATGTCGAGATGGGGCGTAGGCGCTACCGTGATGAAGATCTGTCCGCCGTTGGTGTTGGGGCCGCGATGCGCCATGGCCAGACGGCCGGGCTGGTCGAAACGCAGTTCCTCGCGCAACTCGTCATCGAACACGAATCCTGGGCTGCCCATGCCGGTGCCGGCCGGATCGCCGGTCTGGATCATGAAGTTCGGAATGACCCGGTGAAAGATCACGCCGTCATAGTAAGGCGTACCGGACATGGTCTCATTGGTTACCGGGTGGATCCACTCCCGCGTGCCTTCGGCCAGGCTCGAGATGATGTCCACGGTCATGGGCGTCTTGTCGGGGTACAATTCGCATTTTATGGTGCCCAGGGTGGTTTCGATGATCAACATGTTTGCGGGTTCTCCGCTGGTTTCGGGTTGGTCGGACGACTCGCCGCAGGACGCGGCCAGGAACAGCACGAGTAATGCGGACATAAACAGGCCCGGAATGCGCATCTTTCGCCTCCACTGACTTGGAATGATGGTCTGACACCGGCTTCTCCGTCCAGGGGTCAGACCGCGGTATGCCCCGCTTCCGGCCGGCCGGCGCTGGGCGCGGACTGCCGTTTGCGGTAAGGCAGTCGGTGACTCTTCCGGTACTCCCACTGGAGCCGGTGGTTCTCCTTCTCCGTCGAAATGAAGTCCCAGGGAAGCGACTGCAGGTCCGCCATGTCCCCGAGATACTGCGAGGTATCCATCCCCAGCTCCGCCGCGGCGCGTTTCCAGTCGCCTTCCCGCCGCGCGGTTTCCATCAGGAATCCACTCAGTTCACGGCCGCCGCGGGACAGGATGGCCTCGAAATAGGCGGACTTCAGGCTTTCGTGCTTGACGTCCACCCCCGCTGTTCCGCGCAGAGCCTTCTGAATGCGGTTCAACTTGCGCTTGACCTCCTTCGGAGACGCCATGGGACTCCACTGGAAGGGCGTCAACGCTTTCGGCACGAAGGGGTTGATGCTCAACCGCAGCCGTCCGCCCGGTTCCCCGCACTCCCGCTGCAGGCGGGCAAGCCGGCGCGTCATCTCGATGAGTTCCTCGATGTCCGCGTCGGTCTCCGTCGGCAGGCCGACCATGTAGTACACCTTGAGGTGCTTGATGCCCTTCTCCAGAATCCTTCGTGCGCCGGTCAGGATTTCTTCCGAGGATATGGGCTTGTTGATCGCCTTGCGAAGCCTTTCCGAACCGGCTTCAGGCGCGATGGTCATGGTTCGCAGCCCCGTCTTCAGCATCAGCCTCAGCAGGCTGTCCGGGACCAGGTCGACCCGTACCGACGAAACGCCCACACGGAGACCGGTTTCCTCCAGGCCCGCACAGAGTTCGTCGAGGTGGGGATAGTCGCACATGGCCGAGCTGACCAGGCCCACGGCTTTCAGCCCCTCCTTGCCGTCGCGCGCCAGGGACGCATTCTTCGACCGGATGACGTCGAGTATGGTATCCGGCTTCAATGCGCGGAACTTCGGATAAACGTAACTTACGGCGCAGAAACGGCACCGGCGGGGACACCCCCGGGAGATCTCGATAAGCAGCATGTCGCCGAACTCGGTGTCGGGCGTGAGGACGGCGGAATGGGCGGGATAGTCCTCGAAGTCGCGCACCTGCTGCTTGGCGATCCGTCCGACGGGAGCGCTTTCCGCTTCGGCCGCCGGGGCATCGCATCCGGTGTCCGAGTCATCGCATCCGAAATCGGCATTTGAGGCCATCCCGGCATCCGTGACCGCCCCGACGGCCGGCGCCCCCTCCCGCTCACCCGGGGAAGCGGTCTGCAGGGACGGCACATACATGCCCGCCAGCGACATGGTATGGGCGAGATGGCGTTCCCGGTCCAATCCCTGGTCCGCGAGGTAGCGGTCTATGTAGGCGTAAGCCGCCTCTTCGCCGTCGCCTATGACCATCACGTCGGCGAAATCCGCCAGGGGCTCCGGGTTGATGTAGGTAATTGCGCCTCCGATCAGCACGATCGGATCGAAGCGCGTCCGGTTTTCTGCGAGCACCGGAACGCGGGCGAGTTCCAGGATGCGGACCAGGTTGGGATAGTCGTTCTCGAAGGATATAGAGAAGGCCACGATGTCGCACGAACCGAGCGGCAGCCCGGATTCGAGCGTAACCAGCGGCTTGCGGGATCTGGAAAGTGCTTCTAGGCCGGAAGGTTCCGGGAGAAAGGCGCGTTCGCAGACGACGTCGTCCCGTTCGTTGAGGTGACGGTAGATGGTCTGGAAACCCAGGTTCGACATGCCGAGGTAGTAGGTATTGGGGTATACCAGGGCGATTCGAACGGCCTTGCCGCCCGGATTCTTGTAAATGGTCCCCCGTTCGCGGGCGAGGGTTTCCGCCAGGGATTGTCCGAACATGCACCCTTCCGAAACGCTGATCGGCCCCGTGGTCCCGCTTGCCTGGCCGCACCGGACCGATCGTCCGTGTCACCATCCGCTATGGACGGCCAAAATACAGTCCCGGGACCCGGGTGTCAAGGCTCGCGCCAGGGCAGGCACCGCGGCTGCGGCGGTGCGGGATAGGCTTGACACGCCGCGTTCCCGCGGTTAGTTTTCCGACAAACGATGGCTGTTGCGGTACCCCGTATACCGGGAGCCTGCGCATGGATGTGATGAACCACCGAAAGACCCGGAAAAGACCGTGGATACCGGCCGGCGTACTGGCGCTCTGCCTGCTGGCGATTCCACCGCTGGAGGCCCGCGGGCAACAGGTAAGAGCCGACGTCATGGCGCACCTGGAAGCCCTGCCCGTCCTGCACCGCGAACAGATGGCGGACTTCGGCCTCACGCTCGCCGACTACATCGAAGAATGGGACTGGCTGGAAGAGGACCTGCCCGAACCGGTACACGTGGGCATCGAAGCCATTCTGGCCTTTATGGGCAGCGCGGTAAAGACCCAGTACGGCTCGCGCCTCACCGTGTACAGCGGAACGGACCTGAAATACCTGGACCGGTGGTGGTTTTTCGAGTACGAACGGGAAGACTATCTGCAACATGACGACCAGCAGTTCAACGCCTTGACGTGGCTGATCGACTACTACGTGCACATCATGATCGGACACGCGCTGGACAAGTACACGGATTTCGGCGGCCAGAGCCATTTCCAGCGCGCCAATGCCATCGCGCTGGACGGCCGGTTCAGCCGCGAATTCCAGCGGGGGTGGGACGAACGGCTGGACCTGATCGACGGAATTCTGGCCGAAGACTACAAGCCCTACCGCCTGGTCCGGAACCGGTATTACCGGGGGCTGGCGGCGCAAAAGGATAACAAGCTGGTGGAGGCCCGCACCCTTTGCCGCGAGGCCGTGGATTTAATGGCGGAAATCCACGAGAAGAACCCGAGAGACAAGTGGCTGAGTGAGTTCCTGAACGCCCACTACCTGCAGCTGGCGGATGTTTTCAGCTCGGAATCACCCACCGAAGTGCCCGATGCGGAATCTTCCAGGGAAGCCTACGACATGCTCATCAAGATCGATCCCACGCACCGGGCGACCTACGAAGAGCATGCGGAGCAGGTGGGCAGATGAATCTGCGGACCGGGCGGGCGGCAAGACCCGGCGGGCCGGGCGTGCCGGGCCGGGCTGTGCTGTTCCGGGCCGGACGGCGCTGTTCCAGGTCGGACGGCGCTGATCCGAGCCGTCCCTGGAATGTTCAGTCCCCGCGGCGGTACTTCGCGGACCGGGCGGACCATCTCCGTGACCTGTTCCGCTGAAACCGGCTACGGCCGCAGGTAGGACACCGCCACTTGCGCTGCTTGTGAAAGCTGCGCTTTTCCTCGATCATCTTTCGGTCGCAACGATTGCAACGCATGGGTATCGAAACTGGGAAGACAGTTTATGAATAACGTATCTGACAGGTCCGGCAGGACCGGAAGGACCGGCACACTAAATAGCCTGATTCCGGGCTTCCTGATGGTACTGGCGGCACTCCTCGGCGCCCCCACGGCCCACGGATCCGAAGACGATCCGGCGATCTGGCGCAAAATGGTGCGCGCATCAACCACCGTGCACGATGTTTTCCTTTCGCGTACGCCGCAGATCGTGATCTACGGCAACGGCCTCGTCGTGTTCCGGGACGACGATGCCCAGGCGCTGCACCGCTACGTCCGATTGGTAGATGAGGAAGTGCCCGGACTGTACCTGGTCATGCAGACTACCTTCGGCGTGTCGAGCCTGACCAACGAATGGCTCGATAACGAATTGACCTACGCCAGAAGCATACAGGAGCCCTATCGCGACAACAACGACAAGGTGACCATCTGGATCGGCATGCACTCCCCGCCGAGCCTGCACACCTACTCGCCCGCGCTGCTCAAGGCCCGTTCCGTCAACGACGTGATCGCGCCGGCGTGGAACGCCATGTACAAGTTCAACCTCTTCCTCGCCGGGTTCACCCATCCGAGGGCCGAACCCTACGTCCCCTACCGCGTCGAGATCGCCGTGCAGCATCTCCCCCGGTACATGGCGGACCAATCCGGCGAGGCCGTGGACTGGCCGCTGGATTCGATCGACCTGGCCGAGGTGAAGGGGAAGCGTCCGCGGGGATACCGCACGCTCACCGGATCATCGGCTCGCGAAGCCTACGGGCTGCTGACCGCCAACCAGGTGATCCGCTCCGGCGATCAACTGTACCTCGTCTGGGTGCGCCCGGTGCTGCTGCCCTGATTTAACGCCTCCCTACCCCTATCCCTTCACCGCCCCCAGGGCCAATCCCCTGACCATGTACCGCTGAACGAAGGCGAACACGGCCAGCGCGGGAAGCAGCGCCAGCGTGGCGCCGGCCATCATGCGGCCCCAGTGGACGTCGTACTTGCTGATGAAATTGTACAGGCCCACGGGCAGGGTGAAGGTGGATTCCGTGTTCAGGAACATCACCGCGAAGAGCAGTTCGTTCCAGGCGCCGATAAAGGCAAAGAGAAAGGTGGCGATCAGCCCGGGACGGGCCAGCGGCACGGCCACGCGCAGGATCGCCCCCATGCGGTTGCACCCGTCGACCATGGCGGCCTCTTCGAGTTCCGATGGGACGCCCGCGAAGAAGCCCTGCATCATGAGCGTGCAGAAGGGGATGTTCAGCACGGTATACACGATCATCAGGCTGTAGAGCGTATCGAGCAGGCCGAGTATCCGGAAGATGATGAAAAGCGGGACGATGAGCACCACCACGGGCATCATCTGGGTCGCCAGGAAGACCAGGAGGGTGGCCTGGCGTCCCCGGAACCGGTAGCGCGCCAGGGCGTAGCCTCCCATCACAGACACGGTGAGCGTGCAGGCCGAGGCCAGGCTGGCGACCGTGAGGCTGTTGGTGAAAAACCGGGGGATGTCGGTGCGCAGGAAGACCTCGGCGTAGTGTTCCAGCGTCGGCGCCGCCGGGAAATACCGAAGGGGCCATACAAAGAGGTCCTGTGCCGGCGTAAGGGAAGTAGCCACCATCCAGTACACGGGAAAAACGGCGAAGACGAAGAACGCGCACAGTCCGGTGAACTGAACCCCTCGGCGCAATGGATGCATACGGATCATCGTCCCTGCCTTAAATAACTGCCTCAAATGGCGGCCTCGTCGCCGTAGAACCGGGTGAAGCGGAGGAATACGGCGGTGAAGGCCAGGGAGACCACGGTCAACGCCACGCCCAGGGCAGCCGAATACCCGAAATCCAGGCCCAGGAAGGCCTTCTGGAACACGTAGAGCGCCAGCGTGCGGGAAGCCCCGGCCGGACCGCCCCCGGTCATGACCCAGATCAGGTCCGCCCAGTTGAAGATCCAGATCGCCCGGAGCAGAATGGTGATGACGATGGCCGGCTTCACCATGGGCGCGGTGACGCGCCAGAAAGACTGCCAGGCCGTGGCGCCGTCCATGTCGGCCGCTTCGTACAGGCTCGGCGGGATGGCCTGCAGGGCGGCGAAGAGCATGACGGCGAAGAAGGTGACTCCGAACCAGATGTTGGCGAGCACGCAGGAGAGGAGCGCCGTCTCCTCGCGGGACAGGAACCCGACTTTCTGATCCAGCAGGCCGGCACGGATGAGCATGTCGTTGACCAGCCCGAATTCCCCGTTCAAGAGCCAGGCCCAGATGATGGCGATCAGGAAGCCCGAAACCGCCCACGGCGCGAAGACGATGGCCTGGAAGATCCCCCGGCCCCTGAACCGCGCGCTGTTGAGCAGCAGCGCCAGGCAGAAGCCAAGCAGGAACTGGAAGAACAGCGATACGACCACCCAGACCACGGAGTTCCACAGGCTCCGCCAGAAATACTCGTCCCCGAGCATGAACGCGTACTGGTCCAGTCCGACGAAGGGCGTATTGAGGGGATCCATCAGCTGGTATTCTCGCAGCGACAGCAGGAACACCGTGGCCATGGGGTAGAACAGGAATCCCGCGATGAGCAGGTAGGCCGGCGCCAGGAGCAGGTAGGGATCGGCCTTTTTCATGGCGAGAGGGGTTGCGTAGTGCCGGGCGGCTGCGAGATGCCCAGCGGCTCGGACGGCTCGGACAGACGCGGCGGCCGGGGCGTATCGGGGCCATGGCGTTCCACGTAACGCCGCTGGGCCCGGCCCAGGAAGTCGGCCAGCCGGTCGAGCGTCTCCCGCGGCGACTGCCGGCCAAGGAGCATCTTCTGCTGTTCCTCGGTGACCAGCACCTCGATGAATTCACCCATTTCGGGCAGGTAGCTAGGGTACCAGTTCTGCAGGAGCGTAGTATCGGTGGCCATGTCCATGAACGGCCGCAGGAACCCCTGGCCGAAGTAGGGGTCGTCCATGCCCTGATTTACCGTCGGCAGCACGCTCGCGTCCTTGCTGTAGGCGATGAGCTGCTCCGGCGACATCATCCAATCGTAGAACGCCAGGGCGCCGTCGGGGTTCTTCGCCTCCCTGGAAATCGACAGGATCCAGATGTCGTTGGAGGCCACGTGGGCCCGGGGTCCTGCCGGCATGGGTGCCGTGACCAGGGTCGATTCGTCCATGCCGTGATCCAGGCAGGTGCGCACCACTTCCGGGTCCTGCTCGATGCACCCGCAGATCCCGGACCAGAACCCCTGCACCAGTTCGTTGTATCCCCAGTTCACCGCGTCCGTAGGCGCCAGACCGTCCTGGTATATATCGTTCCAGTAGGTCAATCCTTCCACGTGTTCCGGGCTGTTGATGATGCAGTGCTGGTCCCCGTCGAACCATTCGTTTGTGCCGGAGAATTCCTCCAGGATGGGCCACCAGGTCCAGAAGCCCCCGCGGGCCCCGCGCAGGGCGTAGCCGTAACGGCCCCGGTCCTTGTCTGTGATCCGCTCCAGCAATGCGCGCCAGCCGGCCCGCGTCGCCGCGGGTTCCAGTCCCTGCTCGTCCAGCCACCGTCTGCGGTAGAACATGGCCCGCGTCGTCAGTTCCAGGGGCAGGCCGTAGACCCGGCCGTCCTCGATGGCCGTGCTGCTCTCGCACCGGAGCAGCGCCGTCCGCGTGAAGGCGTCGCGGTAGGGCCACGACGCATGCCAGGACGTCAGGTCCTCGATGGCGCCCATGGCCCGGAACTCGGCCATCCACTGGCCCGTCGCCGTAATCACGTCGGGCGGGTTGCCGCCGGCGATCATGGTGAGCAGCTTGGCGTGGCCCTGGTCCCACGGCACGGGCATTACTTCCACGCGCAGGTCGTCCCGCGAGGCCATGAAGCGGTCTACCTGACGGACCAGGGCCTGGTTCTTCACCTCGCCCATAGGGCTGAAGACCGAGACGGTCCGGCGGTCGTCCCTGCCTCCGCAGCCCAGCACGGCCGCGCCCGCGGCGGCGGTTCCGCCGAGACGCAGCATGTCGCGGCGGGTGAGGTGACGGATACTCCTGAGGGATCTGGTGTGATGAGGCATCGTGTGGGTTTCGCAACAGCAAATCGGACGCCTGGGCGGTCCAATGTACTGTCCGCACAGTCGTACGGCATGGTCTATTGACGCGCTATGCCGGCGGCCGCGGCGTATCCGGGCCGAACCGGTCCACGTACTTCTGCTGCGCCCGGGTCATGAAGTCGGCCAACCGGTCGAGCGTCTCCCGGGGAGACTGCCTTCGCAGCAGCATCTTCTGGTGCTCCTCGGTCACCCGCACCTCCAGAAACTCCCCCATCTCCGGCAGGTAGTTGGGATACCAGTTCTGCAGGATGGACGGATCCGTGACCATTTCCACGAAGGACCGGTAGAGACCCTGACCGAAGGCGGGGTCCTCCATCGCATCGGCGAAGGGCGGGATCATGTTGACGTCCCTGCAATATCTGAGCCGCTGTTCGGGCGCCATCAGCCAGCCGAGAAACGTCCATGCTTCATCCTTGTGCGGAGAGGCCGACGACATGGACGTGTACCCCCCGTCGGACAGGGCCACGCGGGCCCTGGGACCGGCAGGCATGACCGTGATGGAGAGGCTGTCTTCGTCCAGGCCGTGCTCCAGGCAGGTCCGGACGACCTCGGGGTCCTGCTCCATCGTGCCGCAAAGCCCCGACCAGAATCCCTGGACCAGTTCGTTGAAACCCCAGTTCAGCGAGTCGGGCGGGGCGAGGCCGTCCTGATAGAGGTCGTTCCAGTAGGACAGGCCCGCCACGTGGTCCGGACTGTTGATGATGCACCGGTGGTCTTCGTCGAACCAGGCGTTCGACCCGGCGAATTCCTGGGCGATCGCCCACCACGACCAGAAACCGCCCCGGGCCCCACGGAGCGCGTAGCCGTAACGCTGGCGGGAGGGATCTGTGATCTTTTCAAGCAGCGCGCGCCACTCCTCGCGCGTCTCCGCAGGCGCCAGGCCGTGTTCGTCGAGCCACTCGGTGCGGTAGAACATGGAACGGACGGCCACCTCCGTGGGCAGGCCGAATACCTGGTCCCCGTCGAAGGCCATGGTCGCCCGGGTCAGCCTTTTCACCTGTTCTGAATAGCCCTGGAGATGGGGCCAGTCCCGCACCCAGGGTCCGAGGTCCTCGAGGGCGCCCATGGCCCGGAACTCGGTCACCCACCAGCTGGGAATGGCCATGACGTCGGGCGGCGCGCCCCCCAGGATGGCGGTGAGGTATTTCGAATGGGCCTGGTCCCAGGGTACCTTGATGTGCTCGATCCGGATACCTGGATGGATGTCCATGAACTCCGCGATGAGCGGTTCCAGAGACCGGTGCTTCTCCCGCGTCTGGGCCGTCATGAAACGCACGGTCTTCCGGTCAGTCCGGCCGGCCTGGCCGGTTCGGCCCGCTCCGTCGTCACCGCCTCCGCCGCAACCGGTCACGGCGGCACTGAGCAGAGCGCCGCCGCCGAGCAGGGCGCCGCCGCCGATTTTAAGGACATCGCGGCGGGACAGTTTCCTGGGTTTGGCTGATCCGGTCATGGGATGGATGGGCGTTGATGCGGCCTACCACTTCTCGAGTTCGAAGGTCATCGCCGCGAAGGACAGCGGGGGAAGGAAACACTGGCACCTGCCCCCGGCGACCTTGATTTCCCGGTAGGGCTGCTTACCGACCAGGTCGGGATGCTCGAACGAATTGGTGGCCTTCGGGTCCTGGCCACCGGTGAGTATCTCGGCGCTGACCAGCGATTCGATCGGCCGGTCTTCGAGCACGATACGCAGGGGCACGTCGGTGTCCGTGCTGCGGTTCGTGACGAAGACATGTAGTTTGCGGTCGTTCTGGATCATCGCGGCGTCGATGTAATTCACCCGCCCGTAGCTTTCACTCATGTATCCCGCGCCGTCCACGAAGGTCCGGATCGACGTGCCTTCCTGCCGCCCCGCGTACATGGTGAAGGGGTGGTAGATGGACTGAACGAGCAGGTCGTCTCCCCGGGTGATCAGCGGGGCGATGACGTTGACGATCTGGGCGATGTTCGCGATGCGGACCGAGTCGGCGTGGCGGACGAAGCTGTTCAGGAACCCGGCGACGACGAGGGCGTCTTCGAGATTGTAGACCTCTTCCACCAGGTGCGGCGCGAACTTGCCCTCTCCGTCCGTTTCGCGGTTCTTGTACCAGACATTCCATTCGTCGAAGCACAGGTACGTGCGCTTGTTGCTCCGGCGCTTGGCCTGGACGAAACGGCATACCGCGTCCATCTCCTCGATCTGCCGGTCGATGGAGTTCGTGACCGCCAGGTAGTCCGGCGTATCGTCCTTCGGGTTGCCCACGTAACGATGCAGGCTGATATAATCGGCGTAATCTCCCAGGTAGTCGAGGACCTGGCGGTCCCATTCCATGTAGGTGTCGAACATGTCCACGGAGCAGGAACCGCAGGCGACCAGTTCGATCCGCCGGTCCGCGTCCTTCATCATCTTCGCGGCCTGCTGGGCCCGGATCGCGTACTGGTCCGCCGGCACATGACCGAGCTGCCAGTGGCCGTCCATCTCGTTGCCCAGGCACCACAGGGCGACGTCGTAGGGCATCTCCTCCCCGTTGCCCACCCGGATGTCGGCGAAGTTCGTGCCCGCGGGACAGTTGCAGTACTCGACCCAGTTCCGGGCTTCCTCGGGCGAGCCCGTGCCGAGGTTGACCGTGAGCATGGGCTGCCAGTCCATTTTACGGCACAGCCGGATGAACTCGTCGGTACCGAAAGCGTTCGGCTCGATGCTCTGCCAGGCGAGCTCGCGCACGGTGGGACGCAGCTTCTGCGGGCCCACGCCGTCCATCCAGTGGTAGCCGGACACGAAGTTGCCGCCGGGATACCGCATGACGGTCATGGACTGATGTTTCATCGCATCCATGACGTCCGTGCGGAACCCGTCCTCGTCCGCGTGCCTGCAATCCGGGTCGAACACGCCCTCGTAGACGGCCCTGCCGATATGCTCCAGGAATCCGCCGAAGATCCTCGGATCGACCGGCGCGATCTGGAATTTCGTGTGCGCGTATAGTGTCGTCTGTCGCATACAGTCCGCGTTCCTACGGGTTTACATCACTTGGGTATACACCACCTGGATCTACACCACCTGGGCCGTGGTCTTGTAGTGCATCTTGGCCACGGAAGGCAGTTTGTCCACGCCATGCCGTTCGACGTATTTCCGTCCGGCGGCGACGACCGGCGCGCCCGCGCCCTTGGGCAGGGTAAGGCCGGCCTCGCTCGACAGTCTTTCCAGGTATTCCAGGAACCGGTCCCGGGCGAGAATGGACGCCGCGGCGACGGCCAGGTACCGCTCTCCCCGGTGTTCCTGGATCAGTTCGATCTCACGGCCCTTTTTCATGAGCCGGGACCGAATGTAGCTTTCGTTGCCGAACTGATCCGTCACGGCCAGTTGACACGGGGCGCCTTCCAGCAGGCTTTCGATGGTGCGGGCGTGCCCCCAGGCCAGCAGATGGTTGAGATTCCTGCCTTCCCGCCGGAATTCCTCGTACAGCGTGTTGTATCGTTCCGGCGGTATGATCACCTCGCGGTATTTTCCGACGCAGATCCGCCTGATCTCGGCCGCCAGCTTGCGGCACGTGGCGTCGCCCAGCTTCTTGGAATCCCGGATGCCCAGGGTGACCAGCCGCTCCCGGGTCCCGGTTTCGACCAGGACGCCACCCACCACCAGCGGACCAAAATAATCGCCCTTGCCGGACTCGTCCGTCCCGATGTGGGGAAGGGGAAGCTTCCGGGTCCCGGCGCCAGCGGATCCGTTGGCGCTGCCGGATCCATCGCCGGCCGTTTTCGCGGGCTCATCCAGGAAGGGCGACAGCACGTGCAGGATCACCTGGAGCAGATGATCCGCCTTGCCCTGGATCATCAGGGTGCCCTTCCTGTACTGCTTGAGGACCAGTCTTTCTCCTTCGTCCTCGAAGGCCAGCACCCAGTCGCACCAGTCTTCGGTCCTGCGTTCCGTGGGGCCGAGGTTTTCCAGGGCCTCGAGGATCCCGCGGCGCGTGCCGGCGTCGGCGATATCGTATCTGCGGGATACGGGTTCCGGTCTGCCTCGGTTCATCGGTCACCGCTTTCCGATCGTGCTAGGCGGGATCGTCACCGGACCGCCACGGAACCGGCATGTTCAGCTGCTGAAGCTTGGATTCGAGTTCTTCCCGCTCCCGGCTGCGGCGCAGCTTGCCTGACTTTGAAATGTACCGGTATTCCACCAGTAGTTCGTTGATTTTTTCGTTATCGCCCGCCTGGATCGCCCGGATGATTTCCCAGTCGAGGTGGGTCAGCTGCATGGCGTTCACGCTGTAGTCCAGAAAGGCCTGCCATGCGATGGGACACCAGGCCGACACGATGCGGTGTCCGATCAGATGGGCGTACTGGCGGATCTCCCATTGCGCGTGATCATCCATGCGCAGCAAGAGGAACCGCAGCAGGTTCAGGAGATTCACCTTCCAGTAGGCTTCCGTGTAGGTGGACAGGGGCAGGTCCTTGCGGGCCTGTTCGCGGGCAATTCCGGCCTCGATACGTTCTTCGTAACGGGTCCGGGCGGCCTCCTGGAGTTCCCGTTCCTTCTCGGTGAAATAGGCGCCCCGCTCCGTGTCGACAAAGCCTCCACTGCCCTGACGGTTGCCCTCCGCCTGAAACCTCCACGCATCGGGCGACGTCGTCTGTGTCGCGTCGATCGCCAGCGAATAGCGGGTGCTGTACTCGTTGACCGAAGCCGTCCGATGCCGGATCCACTGCCGCCAGCAATCCATGGGCACCCGGAGATGGAATTTGATGTCGCACATCTCGAAGGGGGTGGTGTGCTGATGCCGCATGAGATAGCGGATCAGCCCCCGGTCCTGGTGCACCTGCCGGGTTCCGGCGCCGTAGGACACGCGCGCGGCCTGCACGATGGAATGATCGCTGCCCATGTAGTCGACGACGCGGACGAACCCGTCGTCGAGCACCTTGAAGGGTTCGCCCAGGATCTCGTCCAGTTCGGGTACTACCGGACGGTCGAGATGTTGCGCTTCGATCTGTTCGGGTACTTCGGGTTCTTCGGACACGGCATCCCGCAGTTTTGGGACGTGGTTTTAAAGGGGAAATCCGGCGTCCGTTCCGGGTTGCGCAACGACGTTCACCACCACGGCATTCACCACGGAAATGGACTTGGGGACGTTAACCGGGGCGGGCATGGCTGTCAAGGCATTTTGTAGGCTTCGGAGCGGGTATTCAGATCGATGTTTTTATCGTTGCGCCGCGCATCTGCCGGGCTATCTTCTGTTGCTTAAGCACCCGAAATCAAAATCAAAATTGCTACTCCGTCAGGAGGGTTTCTCCATGCCCGAATCGCCGGTCTTTTCCACCATGAGCGAAGAGGAACAGTACTTGTACGACCTGCAGGGCTTTCTTCACGTGCGCGGTTTCCTGGACGGGGACGAAGTACAGGCAATGAACGCGGCCCTCGACGCCAATCCCGACCGGCTCGGAACATACGACGGCCCCAACGAACTCAGCGGCGACTGGCGGGACAGGCCCTTCGAAGGCAAGTACGCACCCTTTCGCCATTACGAGGGCATGCTCACCTGGCCGCAGCCCTGGTGCCAGCCCTTCCGCGACCTCCTGGCCCATCCGAAGATCATACCCTATCTCAACACCCTCTTCGGCCGCGGCTGGAAGCTCGACCACGGCGTCGACGTGCTGATCGCCGAAGCGGGTTGCGAGGGGCTCAAGATCCACGGATCGGGAAACGCGACCTTCAACGGATCCCGGTACTACCACTATCACAACGGGCGCATGCGCTCGGGCTTGATCGTATGCCAGTTCACCCTGGCGGACGTGGACCCCGGCGCGGGTGGGCTCTGCGTCATCCCGGGCAGCCACAAGGCCAACTTCCCCTGTCCGGAGGACATCCTGACCTGGGAGGCCAACCAGGACCTGGTCCATCACATCGTACAGAAGGCTGGCGACCTGGTGATCTTCAACGAGGCCACCGCTCACGGCACCCTGCCCTGGCACGGCAAGCACGACCGGCGGGTCGCCCTGTACCGGTACACGCCCAAGTACCTGCACTACGCCGGCGGCATCTACGAAACCAACCTGCCGGAATGGACCTCGGAACTGACCGAGGCCCAGCGCGCCGTGCTGGAACCGCCCTACATCTATCACCACCCCATCGTGGAAGACGACGGCGAAACCGTCGTGCGGCCTCGGAGAGAGGGCGAGTGAGGATTGCAGGGCGAGATCAGAATCAACAAAAACGACTAACACGTAATGTAAGACTGCAATAAAGGCGGCGGAAATCCTGTTTCAGTCGCACTGCCGATCAAGTCCAGATTGACAGAGTGTGAACTGTAGTTTACATTACGTATGATCGAGATCATTGAAAGTGCCGTATTCAGGCGATGGGTCCGTGGCCTGTCTGATCGTAGCGCGGTTGCACGCATCAACGCGCGTTTGCGAAACATCTCACTGGGTAATGCAGGGGATGTCAAGTCCGTGGGACACGGTCTGTTCGAAATAAGATTACATCATGGACCAGGCTATCGGATCTATGTCCTTCGCGAACGAATGAGGATGATCGTACTCTGTGCCGGCGATAAAGACAGTCAAAGGCGGGATATTGCGTACGCCCTCAGGCTGGCGAGGGAATGGAGGTGGAAATGAGTATTTCATTTTCAAAATGGAAAGTGACGGAGCACCTGCGCACCTTGGAAGACGCTCGTCACTATCTGGAAGCATGCGCGAAAGAAGATCCGGGAGATGGCAGCCTGATTCGTGCCGCCCTGAACGATATCGCCCGATCGGGGAACATGAGCTGGCTAGCCCGTGAGATTGGAATGAGTCGGGAAGGGTTGTACAAAGCACTGTCGGAGGACGGCAATCCCGCATTCTCCACGGTAGTTCGAATCGTGCGTGCCCTGGGTCTCCAGGTGCGGTTTACTGCGTGATCAGTTCAAAAGGTTAATAATGTACAATCTCCACAGCAAAACCGCCCTGGTCACCGGCGCGGGCGGGGAACGGGGCATCGGCCGCGCCGTCGCCACGCGGCTCGCGATGGAAGGCGCGGACATCATCGTCAGCGACCGGGTCGCAAATCCCTATCCCGGCGACTCGTCGGAATGGCAGGGACTGCCCTCGGTGGTCAGAGAAATCGAGGCGGCAGGGCGCAGCGCAGAGGCCATCCTGGCCGACGTCTCGCTGGCCGGCCAGGTGGAACGGCTCGTATCCGGGGGGATCGACCGGTTCGGCCGCATCGACATCCTCGTGAACGGCGCCGGCTCCCTGCCGGGCAAGGACCGCGTGCTCGTCGTCGACATGGAAGAGGAAGCCTGGGACAAGGAGATGAACGTCAACGCCAAGGGCGTGTTCCTCATGTGCCGCGCCGCGGCGCGCCACATGATCGAACGGGGTGAGGGCGGTAAGATCATCAACATCGCCTCCACGTCGGGCAGGATCGGGCGGAAGCGATTCTCGGCCTACTGCGCGTCCAAGGCGGCCATCATCCGGTTCACCCAAGCCCTGGCACAGGAAGTCGGTCCCCACGGGATCAACGTCAACTCGGTGTCGCCCACCGCGGTCGATACGGAACGCCTCGGATTCATCGAAGAGGCCGTAACCGACGGCGTCGTCCAGGGCACATCGTGGAAAAACAGCGAAGCCCACCGGGCGTTCATCCAGGAGAAGGCCGGTATTTCACCCCTGGGACGGGTGGCCCGGGGCGACGACGTGGCGCAAACGGTCGCCTTCCTGGCCTCACCGGAGTCGGACTACCTCACGGCCGTGGACCTGGTGGTGGCGGGCGGCGCGGAGATCTTCTGATGAGTCCTCGTAAACCCCGCCTGGACGGCAAGGTGGCCGTCGTGACGGGCGCGGGCGCGCATAGCGACGTGACGGGCACCGGGCAGGCGACCGCCGTACTCCTCGCCCGGGAAGGCGCGAAGGTGCTGCTGGCGGACCGAAGCGCGGAGAACGCCGGAAAGACGCTGGCCGTCATCGAGGAAGAAGGGGGCACGGCGTCGGTCTTCGCCGGGGATGTGACCCGGTCGGCGGACTGCCGGGCCATGACCGAGACCGCGGTGGACCGGTACGGCGGGCTGCACATCCTCTTCAACAACGTGGGGCTCAGCTATCCGGGTACGGTGGTGGACGTGCAAGAGGAACATTGGGACGAGATCATGTCCGTGAACCTCAAGGCCATGATGCTCGCGAGCCGGTTCGCCATACCGGCGATGATGGATTCCGGGGGCGGATCCATCATTAACGTGGCGTCCGTCGACGGATTCCGGAGCGGATGGTCGTACAACGTCGCCTACGAGACTTCCAAGGGCGGGGTCATCGCCCTGACGATCAACATGGCGGTACAGCACGGCAGGGACGGGATCCGCGTGAACTGCATCGCCCCCGGTCACCTGCACGGTTCCTTCACTGCCGGGCTGTCGGACGCGCACCGGGAACTCCGGTGGCGCTCCACGCCGCTGGGTACCGAGGGCACGGCATGGGACGTTGCCCACGCGGCCGTCTTCCTAGCCGGCGACGAATCCCGCTGGATCACGGGGATCACGCTCCCGGTCGACGCGGGCTCCTCCATCGCGCTGCCCCTTTCGGTCCTTCCCAGGGACGAAGGCGGCATCCTCCCCGACGCCGAAAGTGCCCGTTTCTGACCCTGGAACCTTCGCCCGTTTGGAAATCCCTTAAAACATAAAGCCGATCCTCCCTGTTCGATCGTTGAATGGAGAGAACCGGCCTCGGGATGATTCGTTGCCAATGGCGATCGGGTCGACGGGCCTCGTCAAGGCCGATGAGTCTTCATTCGGGGCTGCTTACGGGACGACCGATCTTCCTCCGGAGGCGGTGGCGGCGGCTTCACGGCGGGCGGTTCGTCCTTCGGAGGTGGCGGAGGCGAAGGTGTCCTGTCCGGCGGCCGTTCATTCTTCGGAGGGGGCGGCGCCGCGATCGGCGGTTCATTCTTTGGTAACGACGGATTCACCGGTCGCCGGTCATCCCGTCGTGGCGGCTTCGCCGTCGGCCGATAGTCCCGTCGAGGCGGCCTATAGACGGTCGGGCGGTCATAGGACCGGCGGGGCCGGCGGGGCCGGTAAACGGTCGGCCGATCATAGTACGAACGGGGTCGATAGACGGTTGGCCATACCTCCCCTTGACGGGGTACTAAGACGTTTGTCAGGTCATCCGATTGCCGGATCGCGATCGCGTCGATCCTGAGCGTGTAGGCTTCGTTACTCCGGTCCGCGTCTGTTTTCTCACCGGAGAAAAACCGGGCCACGTTCTCGAGTTCGGAATATAGTGAGACCTCCTCTTTGGTCTCCTCCACTTTGACGATGAGCAGCCTGTTCGCCCCGATCTGCGATGCGCTCAGCCGCAGCTTATTTACGAGGGCCTCCCGCGCCGTCCCCGTGATGTGGATGGCCGCGACGCGTATGTAGGAACCGGGCCCCAGTTCAGACACGTTGAAGATGGTCTGCACGTCGAAGTACCCGACCGATGGAAACGCGCCCTGGCTGTCCAGCCAGACTACCGTCGTTTCCGATCCGTCCGACGTGCCTGAACCGCGCGAGCCGCCGGACCCGCCTGA
Source organism: Gemmatimonadota bacterium (assembly GCA_009841265.1). Lineage (NCBI taxonomy): Bacteria > Pseudomonadati > Gemmatimonadota > Gemmatimonadota bacterium. The sequence continues at coordinate 1,629,358 of VXMB01000009.1, forward strand.
ACCGAGCTGGGAGTACGACGAGCATCCGGCGATAACCAAGGCAAATGCGAATACCAGACAGCGCATAGTAGACCTCCTGTCTTAGGAATCGCGGAATAGTCTGTATTGGATTCTGTGATTACTGAAAAAGCGTCGCTGTTTGATTGTAATGTACTAATTATTTGATAAACAGGAAACAGTTTCTGTGGAAGGCTGGGATGCCCGGAGGGAGGGCGTCCGTGGACTGGGCGTCCGCCGGACCATCGTGGACGATGCGTGATATGGACCACGATTTGGTAAAGGCGATCGCCCGTTCTATTCCGGTACGTAGGCTTTCGGCGCCATGGCGTCGATATCGGTGACCACGTCGACGACAACCGGTCCGTCCGCGGCAAGCGCTTCTTCGAGCGCCGGCCGGATCCGCTCCGGGTCTTCCACGCGTATCCCCTTGCATCCCAAGGACTTGGCCACTCCGGAGAAATCGATGTCCTCGAAGACCCACAGGTCGTCCGACCCCTGGCCCCGCTCGCCGCTCGCATCTTCGAAAGCATCCCGGCACTGGTTGAAGGACCGGTTGTTGTTAATCACCGTGACGGTGTTGATCCCGAACCGGGCGGCCGTCTCGAGTTCCCCGAGATGGTACCAGAATCCGCCGTCGCCGGTGAAGCAGATGACGGGACGGTCCGGCGCCGCGCACTTGGCGCCCATGGCCGCGGGGAAGGCCCAGCCCAGGGACCCGGCGCAGCGGAGGTAGGTCTGTCCCGGGTTCGTGATCTCGATCATGGCGCCCGTCCACATGCCGGCGTGGCCCGTGTCCGACAGGAGGATGGCGTCGGATGGGAGGAATTCGGTGATTTCGCGGCAAAGCCGCTCGGGGCGAATCGGTACGGCGCCGGATCGGAGCAATCCGTCGAAGTCGGCCCGCCACCGTTCGACAAGCACGCGCACGCGCTCCGTCCAGGCCGCCCGGTCCGGGACCGGAACCACGGCGTCGATGAGGCGTTCCAGCGTCGCTTTCGCGTCGCCCTGGATGGCGATTTCGGCGGGATAGTTGCGGCCGATCTGGGTAGGGTCCACGTCAATCTGTATGACCGGCGTCCCTTGCCGGGGTATCTGCCAGAAGTGGCTGACCTGCCCGCCGGTATGGCTGCCCACGAAGATCACGAGGTCCGCCTCCGAGACGATCTCGTTGGCGCACTTGCGGGAGTAGGTGCCCACCACGCCCGCGGACAGGGGGTGGTCCTCGAGTATTGTACCCTTGGCGTTTAGCGAAGTCGCCACCGGGACGGAGAGCTTCTCCGCCAGCCGGACCACCTCGGCCTGCGCACCCGATGCGGTAACCCCACCCCCCGCGACCAGTACCGGCCGCTCCGACCGGGCAATGCGTTGCACCGCATCCACGACACGATCCGGCTCCGGTTCGGACCGGAAGGCCGGATACCGGGCGAAGGACGCCTCCACGGTCACCTCGGCGTCGAGCTTAGAGCCTGCCGCGAGATCGCCGGACAGGCCCAAGAAGTCCAGGTGGACCGGACGGGGCGCCCCCGTGGTGGCCTCGCGGAAGGCCTGGCGCAGCAGGAAGGCGATCTGTTCCACGCCGTCCACGTAGGCATTGAACTTGGTGACCGGATCGTAGAGGGGGCGGTGGTCGATCTCCTGGTAGGCCTGTTGGTAGAGGTAGTGGGGCATCCAGCGGCCCGTAATGGCGATGACCGGCGAACACGCGAGCCAGGCGTCCTGGAGCCCGGCGGCGAGATTGGCCGCGCCCACGGACTGCGCCATGGCGATGCCGGGACCGCGGGCGATCCGCGCGTATCCGTCGGCCATGTACGCCGCGGCCTTCTCGGAATGGCACCGGATCCGCCGGATACCCAGTTTCTCCATCTCCACGAGGGCGCCGTCCAGCACATAGGGAACGTGGAAGACGGCCCGGATCCCATAGCCGTGCAGCATCTCGGCGATGTACCGGTAGCCGGTCATTTCATCCATCGGGGTTCCTCAGTGAGATATTGTACTGTATGATCGGCCGGAGGTGATTCACCGCCTGAGAAGATTCACTGCGGATCTTTCGCCACATGTGGCCCTGTTGCGGCACGGACCCGACGGAATCGGTACAAATAAAAACAGGGGCGGTTCGGGAACCGCCCCTGATCGATCGAAGTAGCGGGGGGAGGATTTGAACCTCCGACCTTTGGGTTATGAGCCCAACGAGCTACCAGACTGCTCCACCCCGCGTCGTCTATCCAATAATATACGGAATTCGCGGTTTCTGTCAACTGCTTTTTGCCGAATGCGGCACGTCCGTCATCGCCGAACCATCGGTGATACCGCACCCCGCGAAGAGGGTGCGCTGCACCGCCATATCGTGGTCCAGGGTATAGTCCGGCTTCTTCGCGCCGGATATACAGGCCGCGAGTTCGGTCAGCAGTGAAGGCGGCCCCTGCGGCGTGGGAACGGCCACCTCCTGCCATCCTGCCGCATAGTCTTCGAAGGTATCCGCCAGCGAAAGTGTCAGGTTGTTTGAACCGATCGGGGTATGGATGGCCGTGCCCCGGGTCCCGTACAACTCGATGCGCCGGGTCAGCCCGCTCTCCACGTGCATGGACGCGGTGTCGATCGTCCCGAGGCCGCCGCCGTCGAACCGGTGGACGACCACCGCGTTGTCCACGTGTTTCCGTTCGCCGTGGAACTGCCCGAACGTGGCGTCCACCTGCCGCGGATCGCCCATGAACGTCACCATGATGTCGACCAGGTGCCCGGCCATTTCGAAATAGAGTGAACCCTTGTACCGGTCGAGTTCCTCCACCAGCCGGGTGTGATAACCCATGGGCTTCGGGATGTGCCCCCTGAAGTAGAAGGGATCGCCCAGCGCGCTGGCCCTGCAGAGCCGGATCATTTCGGCGATCGCCGGGTTGTAACGCCACATGTAGGCCATCTGCAGGTGCAGGTGCTTGCGCCGCGCCGTTTCGTGAAGCCGCTCGAGTTGGGCCATGTCCACACCCGCCGGCTTCTCGAGCAAGACGTGCTTGTCCGCCGCCAGCGCTTGCTCGGCATAGTCCAGGTTTTCCGATACGCGGCCCTCGCAGATGATTGCTTCCGCATCGCTGTCCAACGCCTGCTCAATCGATTCGAAAACAGGGATGTCCGGCAGATTCGACGCCCAGTCGCCCAGCTTCGCGTTCCGGATCTCGGGATCCGGCTCATAGACGCCCACGAGCTGGAACTCGTCCGGCCGGCTCGCGGCGTCGCGGATATGCATGACGGTGTGGCTGTGCCAGAGGCCCAGGTAGGCGAATTTCAGGGACATCGGGTTTCCTTTCGAGGAACGCGGCTCACTGCTGAACGTTCTGGATCACTTCGGCCGGTTTCATGCCGGCGGTCTTGAGCGTTTCGCGGGTAACCATAGCACAGGTCAGAACGTATATGACGAGCACGGGCAGGGCAACCAGTAACGGAGAAACATCCGCCCTGTACGCGTATTGAGCGATCCACTGGCCGTATACCCAGTAGACGGCGGGTAGCGCGATGACCAGGGAAAGTACGACGGAACGGGAAATGGCGGTGACGTTCATCCGGACGATGTCACCCGCGGAGGCGCCGTGGATCTTGCGAATGGCGACATCCCGGATCCGGTTGAGCGTGAAGAACACCCCGTAGTTGTAGATACCTGCAATGGCAAGCGCGAAGGCGACTAGCGCCAGCAGAAGGAGCGTGTCCAGGATCTGCCGGTCGCTGCTGTATTGTTCTTCCAGCCTGGCATCCAGGAAGAAGTATTCGAACCTGCTGTTGGGCAGCAGTTCACGGAACGTACGCGACAGGAAGTCCAGGGTCTCGTCCTGGTTCGTCGGCTGGATATCCACGATCAGGTGGGTCAAGCCCTCATTGGAAAAAGCCAACATCAAGGGCTCGATGGCATGATGGGCCGACCAGACGTGGAAATCGGATACGACGCCCACGACGCGCACCCTTCCCACGATGTCCTGCACCGTCCCAACGTCGTCTTCGTCCAGTCCGAGCACGTTGAAAGCGGTTTCGTTCAACATGACCACGTTACGCAGCTCGTTTTCTTCAAAGTCTCTACCGTGAAGCAATGGGATCTTGAGTGTCTCCAGGAAGCCGCGTCCTACCGACAGCATCCCGATCGTAGTCTGGGTTTCGGTTCCCCTGATCTCCTGCATGACCTGCATGATCGGGAAGAACCCCGGGTGACCTCTGGAGAAGCCGACGCGGACCACGTGGGAATTCCTTTCGAAACCTTCGGCAAGCCGCTGTTGCAATCCAGCCGCCGCGGCAACTGGAATAACGATCTTGTTCTCCTTCTCATACCCCATTGGCTTATCCGTCAGGAAGGAAACCTGGTTGTAGACCAGGCCGGTCAACAGCAGCAAGGCGACGGATATGGCGAGCTGGAAGAACAGCAGTCCCTTCCTCAGCGTGTTGGCCGTCCAGTTGGTGCCTACCCGGTTCGCCATCATGTCCACCGGGTTGATCCGGTAAAACACGAAGGCTGGACATACACCCGCTACCAGCCCGATGACGAGGAAGGCAAGCCCGAGTAACCCGACGTATACCACCCCGATTTCGGATCGGGAAAGATGCTCGAGGAGCGTAATCCCGCTCGCCCGCAACATCAGCACCCCCGCGACCGAGACGGCCACGGCGACCAGGCAGTTCATCAGCGTCTCGACGACCATCTGGCTGATTACCTGCGTCCTGGCAGCCCCGAAGGACTTGCGCAGGCCCATCTCTTTCACCCGGCGTATCAGATGGGCGATGTTGATGTTCACGTAGTTCGCCACCGTCATAAACGAAATGAGCAACAGGTACACGAGGGCGAAGTAGACGTAGTTTATATCTCCCTTCATCGGCGCCCAGTATGGCGAAAAGTAGATCTCGGACAGGGCTTCGAGGGAGAATGTCTGGGAATATCTGTCAGGGACAAAGGTGTCAGGGAATGCTTCCAGCTTCTCGAGGAAACCGCGCAGGGTATCTTCCCCGTCGTCGACCAGCAAGACATAGGTAAGGAACTGTTGCATCCCCCAGCCGAGATCGGATTCCCGGCCGACCAGCATATCGGGTAACGTGGCAAAGGAAATGAAGATGTCCGGCCGCAGGTGGGAATTGCGGGGAACGTCATCCACGACGCCAATAACTTCCACGGGTCCCGATTCCAGTTCGTCTGAATGCAGCAGTTTTCCGACTGGATCCTGTGTGCCAAAGAACCGGTTGGCCACGGTGCGGCTGACCAACACCGTGTTCGGCCGGTTGAACTCAGCGATCGTCGACGGCGGAATCGTACCAAAGGAGAACACATCGAAAACGTCGGGGTCCGCAAAGGCAATATTATATACACCGGATTCGGCATGAACGTCGGCTGATGCCCTGAATGACCTGGAACGGTAATAGATCCGCGCGGCCGACACCACTTCCGGATAGTTCTCGACGAGCGTCGGGGCAACCCGCCCGGAGTTGTTCGGACTCGTTTGTCCGAATTGGGGATTGTACACCAACACGCGGTAGATCCGGTCGCCCTTTTCGTGAAACCCGTCGTAGGACATCTCGAAGAGGACGTAGTTCAGCCCGAAAATCACCACGATGAAGTTCAGGGTGAATCCGAAGACGTTCGCGGCGAACACGCCTTTGTTTTTCGAAATTTGCCGGATTGCGGATATGATGTAGTGGTAAATCATGGGGCCACCGCTGCGTATCTCGGTCAAATCCGACTGATCGGCTGAGCCGTGTTGACCGGAAGCAGACATAGAGGTGTTTGGGAAAAGAGAGATAGAACTGTGCAGATTCTAAGGTATGTAACGTTATTCGGCGATTCAAATAGTTTTGGGGCACCGATGACCGGGTTGCCCAGGTAGATTGTGGATTATCCTTTGACACTCCGGCGGTTTCCATCCATATAGAACCCGTCCATGCCCACTGACCTCTTCGTCTTCGTCCTGCTGTCCGCCGTCCTGCACGCCACGTGGAATTTCGTCGCCCGGCGCAGCTCTGGAAATCTGACCGTCTTCTGGTGGTCCCTCTGGATCAGCTGCCTGTTCCTTCTGCCCTTCGTGGCGATCGTGGCCTCCGGTATGGGCCCCGCGGGATTCCTGGCCATGCTGGAAGCCGGATGGTTCTACGTGCTCGCCACCGGCGTCATCCATACGTTCTACTTCCTGTTCCTGGCCCGAGCCTACGAACACGGAGAGATCTCCCTGGTCTACCCCATCGCCCGGGGATCGGGCATCGGGCTTACGGGATTCCTCGGATGGCTGCTGCTGGGCGAAGAACTGACGCCGATGGGGGTGGCCGGCATCGGCCTGATCTGCTTCGGCATTCTGCTGATGGGCGTATCGGTCTTCCGGCACACGAGGGCCGTCAACCGTGGATTCGCATCCGCCCTGGTGGTGGGCGCCACGATCGTGAGCTACTCCCTCGTCGACAAGGTGGGCGTGAGTATCGTCCATCCCGTCGTATACATCTTCGGCATGTTTTTTTTGAGCGCCCTGTTCGCCACGCCCTTCGTCGCGGTCCGTCACCTGGGGATCCGGTGGCGCGGATTCGCGGAGACCTGGAAGCCCGCGGCGCTGATCGGCGTCGGATCCACGGCTGCCTACCTGATGATCCTCTTCGCCATGACCGTGGGCCAGGTGGGCTATATCGTCGCGTTGCGGGAGTTCGCCGTAGTGCTCGGCGCGGTGCTGGGATTCGTCTTTCTCAAGGAGCGCGTCACCCCGATGAAGGTGGGTTCGGTGCTGATGATCGTCGCCGGTCTCGTCTTCATTAAATTCGGTTGAAGCATGACGCGAAACACCACATTTACGCGCCTTGCTTTTGAGGGCAGGAATGACTACATTGCCTAGCGATTCCTATCGAGATCCGATCGTGACCCGATCCGTCCTCGCGCTTTGCAGCTGTCGCAGGATGATCAATCAAGGAGAATTGCGAACTTGTCCCGTCTGAACCGACGTTCCTTCATTCGAAACACCGCCATATCCGTTGGCGCGTTGACCGTCGGCGCCACGGCGCTGCAGGGCCTGATCGCCCGGCGCGCCCGGGCCATGTCCGACGGGTACGCCCACCTTGTCGCGCCCCGCGGGGAAGGGGGATATGGACCCCTTTCTCCCGTGCCCTCGCAAAACACGGGGGAGACCCTGCTTGAACTGCCGCAGGGATTCTCCTATACCGTTTTCGGCAAGAAAGGCGGGCTCATGTCGGACGGCCATCCCACGCCGCCCGCCCACGACGGCATGGCCGCCTTTCCCATAAACGGGATGGTTCGGCTCCTGAGAAACCACGAGATCAATACGGGCAAACCGGTGGAAGCCATCGGCAACCGGGACGCGGCCTACGATCCCACGGCGCCCGGCGGCGTCACCACGCTGATCGTCGATCCCGCAACCCGCGAACTGGTCCGCGATTTCGTCAGCGTGGGCGGGACGCTCCACAACTGCGCGGGCGGCCCCACGCCCTGGGGGTCCTGGATCACCTGTGAAGAAACCACCATGGGTACGGACCGGTTCTTCAGTGCGCGCTGGCTCCAGTATCTGGGCGGGTACGACAAGGAGCACGGGTACTGCTTCGAAGTGCCGGCGGACGCCGAGGAGAGCGTGGAGGCCGAGCCTCTGACCGGGATGGGACGGTTCGTCCACGAGGCCATCGCCGTCGATCCGGCCTCCGGTATCGTGTACGAGACCGAAGACAACAATCCCAGCGGATTTTTCCAGTACATCCCCGATCACCCCGGCGAGCTTGCCCGGGGAGGACGCCTGCGCATGCTTGCCGTCAAGGATCGGCCCGGATATGACACGCGCGATGGCCAGACCATAGGCAATGCCCTGCCCGTTACCTGGGTGGAGATCGAAGATCCTGATCCCGCGGGGGCAGGTCTGGACAATCACCTGGTGTACCAGGAGGGGGCCGACAAGGGCGGCGCCGCCTTTGACCGCCTGGAAGGGTGCTGGTACGGCAACGGACGCATCTTCTTCACAGCGACTACCGGGGGCGACGAAGGCCTCGGCCAGGTATGGGAATACCTCCCCGATAGTGACGACGAAGGCGTGCTGACGCTCCTGTTCGAATCGCCCGACGCCTCGCTCATGGCCGCGCCGGACAACGTCTGCGTGAGTCCCCGCGGCGGCCTGATCGTGTGCGAGGACAACCGGAACGGCATTCAGCACATCCGGGGCCTGACCAGCGACGGCCGCGTGTTCGACGTGGCCCGGGACGTGGCCGGCATCGCCTACCGGGGCGAATTCGCCGGGGCGACCTTCAGTCCGGACGGCGAGACGCTCTTCGTCAACATGCAGCGGCCCGGGCTGACCTACGCCATCTGGGGCCCCTGGCAGAAAGGTGCGGTCTAGGACCGTGGCGACATAGCATCGTCCAGGGAGTACGATTGTTTTCCAGGGAAATCAACGCATTCAGAGATCGGCTGGCCGGCGGTGAACTGTGTCTCGGTCCCGCCGTGACCTTCACAGATCCGGCCGTGACCGAGGCTTTGTGCGATTCAGCCGACTTCATCTGGATCGACACCGAGCACACGGCAATGAACCTGGAGACGGTCACGAGGCATCTGATGGCTGCGCGCGCGGGGGGCACCGCCGCGCTGGTCCGCGTGCCTTCGAGCGCCATAGGGCATGTCAAGCCCATCCTGGACGCCGGCGCGCCCGGGATCGTCGTCCCGCAGGTCCGTTCCGCCGCCGAGGTGCGAGGCGTGGTCGACGCGTGTCGATACCCGCCCTCGGGAGACCGGGGCTTCGGACCCCATCGCCCGTCGAACTACGGACGGGCGTTTGCTGATTTCGACGCCTACGTCGACGACATGAACCGGGACCTCTTCGTCTCGGTCCAGATCGAGCATGTAGAGGCTTACCGTGAACTGGAGGCCATCGCGGCCATATCCGGCCTGGACAGCCTGGTCATCGGGCCCGTGGATCTGAGCGGTTCCATGGGCACCCTGGGGCGGCTCGAAGACGACGAAATCGTGACCGCCATGGAGCGGATCATCGACGTGGGGCACGAGGCGGGCCTCTCCATCGGCATGGGCATGGGATCGCAGTACGCCTTCGGCCGTCGCTGGAGCAGCCGGGGCGTAGACTGGATACAGGTTGACTGCGACTACAGCTACCTGATCAGTGGTTTCGAACGGGTCGCCGCCGGAGTCCGCGGCGACGGTTAAGCACGCCTTCAGAAAGGCATCGGACTGGCTACCGATTCCCGCCGCACTTCATCGGAAGATCAACTCTACGTTCTGCGTACGCCGCCCGAACCGCTCGCGGACTTCTGTACAGCGGCGATGGCCGTGGCGGGACTCTCACGGGTGGACGCCAGGCTGACGGCGGACGTCCTGATCCGCACCGACATGCGCGGGATCTTCACGCACGGCACGGTCGCGTTGAGGCGATACGTACAATTGATGCGCGACGGCGGGATCGATGTAACCGCCGTACCGGAAGTCACGAACGACGGTCCCGCCTGGGCGCGGATCGACGCCCGCCGGGCCGTGGGCATGGTGGCCTCGCACTATGGCATGACGGTGGCCATGGACAAGGCCGCACGCTGTGGGATCGGCATGGCCACGGTTCGCCGGAGCAACCATTTCGGCGCGGCATCGGCCTACACGGTCATGGCGGTAGAAAATGCAGACCGACCCTTGATCGGCCTCGCCATGAGCAATACCGACGTGGTCATGAACATTCCCGGCGGACGCGGCGCGGCCATCGGCAACAATCCCTTCTCCTACGCCGTCCCGGCACGGTCCCAGCCGCCCATCGTGCTGGACATCGCCATGAGCACGGTGGCGGGGGGCAAGGTGGCCTCGTACCAGGCCCGCGGCGAACCGCTCCCGGAGGGATGGCTCACCGATGCGGAAGGGCTTCCGACAACGGATCCCGGCGTATTCACCGTCACCGGCGCCCTGACACCTTTCAGTGCGCACAAGGGCTATGGCCTGGCATTACTGGTGGAATCCCTGGCCGGGGTGCTGGCCGGCGCGGGGGTCACGACGGACATTCTTTCCTGGTCCAAGGTCTCCGACGACACCTGCGACGAGGGACACACCTTCATGGCCATCGACGTGGGCACCATGATGCCGCTCGACGACTACTACGACCGCATCGACGAACTCATCCGCCGCATGCGGGACGCACCGAAAGCGGCCGGAGTGCAACGCACCTACGTGCCCGGGGAGATGGAACTCGACAGCGAAGCGGTTTCCCGGCGCGAAGGCGTTCCGCTCACGCGCATGGCGGCGGAGAACCTCAAGGGCCTGGCCGAAGATACGGGCCTTTTGGACAGTCTGCCCTTCGACCTGCCCTGAAGCGCATCGTTCGTTGAAGCTATGAGCGCGGCCGGTCCTCAGGATCGACGTACAGACGACTGGCAGAGAGGACTACGAAATGCCCACCGTAAACCGTGCCGTCGAGCTGCTCAAGCAGGGCCAACCCATTTACTACGGCGGCGCCGGCGAACTGAGCTATGAAAAGGGTGTCGAAGCCTCCGGAAGATGGGAGGACTACCTCGTCGTCGAAATGGAGCACGGCCTCTTCGACCTGCCGAGTCTCAAGGCTTTCATGACCGGGCTGGTGGACGGCGGTCCCGCGCCTACCGGGCACCTGACACCCTGCATCATCGTCACGCTGCCCACGAACGGGACCAGCGAGGCCGTCATGCGGGCGAATGCCTGGATGGTCAAGCAGCTCCTGGCACTGGGCGTACACGGACTCCTGCTGTGTCACGCGGAGACGCCGGGCGCCGTGCGGGCCTTCGTGGAAGCCGCCCGATACCCTTTCCATACCCGGGGCGTGGGCGACGGACTCGAAGTGGGCCAGCGCGGCTCGGGGGGCCAGGGCTTTGCCGCGCGCAACTGGGAACTCTCCGTGCCGGATTACGTGAAGCAGGCCGACGTCTGGCCCCTGAACCCGGATGGGGAGCTGATGCTCGGTCTCAAAATCGAGAACCAGCGCGCCCTGGCCAACGTCGACGAAAGCCTCGCCGTACCCGGCATCGCCTTCGCTGAATGGGGTCCCGGCGACATGGGAATGTCCTTCGGGTACCCGGACCGCCACGATCCGCCCTACCCGACGGAGATGATCGCCGCGCGGACCGCGGTGCTGAACGCCTGCAAGGCCAACGGCGTCGCCTTCCTGGACGGTGCGACGCCCGAGAACGTGACCGACCGAATCGACGAGGGCGTAATGGTCTCGGGCTGCAGCCGGGAGGCCGCCGAAATCGGTAAGCGCCATACCGGGCGCGATTCGGAAGACCCATCGGGCAGCGGAAGCGCATGACGACCTACACCGTGTACTTCGCCGGCGATCTCTTCGACCATAAGCACCTCGCCGGAAACGAACTCCTGGCCGGGGCCGTCGATCACCGGTCCGCCGGTCGTTACGCCTGCGTCCTGCCCCAGGACCTCGAACAGGCGTCGGAACGCATGGTCGACATACGGAACCAGGACCTCATGCAGGTCATGGCCTGTGACCTCGGGCTCTTTAACTTCGACGGGACGGACCTGGACTCGGGCACGGTGGTGGAGTTCATGATGGCCAAGATGCTCGACATCCCATCCGTCCTCCTCCGTTCCGATTTCCGGGCGTCGGGCGACCAGGAACGGGAAGGCGATCCCTGGAACCTGATGTGTTCCTTCTATCCCCGGTCGCAAACGGTCCAGTTCAACGCCATGGCGTGGTACCAGGAAGCGCGCCGGGACGGCGGCCCGGGCGGCGATACGGGGCACGGAGGCACGGAGGAAAGCGGTCCCGGAGACGGTGCACAAGCGGCCGGCTGGTCCGACCGGCTCTACAACCGGATGGCGGACGCCGTCATCGAAACGCTGGACGCGGTACGGGCCGAACCCTCCGCCTTCGGCGGCGACGAAGCGCGGATCAGCGCAGTCTACGCATGGGCGGCGCAGTTTCCGGGCAGCGGGTTCGACACCCTGTGCGGACCCGGATTCGTGGAGAAAACCATAGAGGAAAAGCGTCGCAAAGGGCTGTTGTAAACCGGGTAACAAGCCGCAGCCAGCCCGGACTGGAATCCAATAAGAAAAGGGAGCGCGACATGATCGACTATGGCATGTTCCTCATGCCGGTGCACGACCCGGCCAAGCCACCGGGACAGTGCTACGACGAAGACATGGAACTGCTGGTGCGATCGGAGGAACTCGGTTTCAGCGAGTTCTGGATCGGCGAGCACCACTCGTCGAGCTACGAGAACATCGTCATGCCCGAGATCTTCATCGGCAAGGCCCTGGGGCTTACCAGCCGCATGCGGCTCGGGGCCGCGCCCGTTTGCCTGCCCTACCACCATCCCGCCCATGTGGCCGGCCGCCTGGCCTTCCTCGATCATCTCTCCCACGGCAGGCTGAACATCTGCTTCGGTCCAGGCGCGATCCCGACCGACCTGGAGATGTTCGGGATCCGGCCCGAGGACTCGGGCGCCATGGTGGGCGAGGCGATCCAGATGATCATGACCCTCTGGACCACCGATCCGCCCTACGACATCAACGGACGGTTCTGGCAGGTGCACGTGGGCCGGGAAGTCCGGGAGGACCTGGGCGTCGGCGTCTACCTCAAACCTCTGCAGAAACCCCACCCGCCCCTGTCCGTGCCCGTGATCATGCGGGATTCGGCCGGGACCCGCATCGCGGGCCAGAAGGGCTATTCTCCCTTCAGTCACCACATGGTCGCCGCGAACGTGCTGGCGAACCACTGGGAGACCTACGCCGGCGGCGCGCAATCCGCCGGACAGGAGCCGGACCGGCGCAAGTGGAAGATCTCCCGCAACATCTTCGTGGCGGATACGACAAAGGAAGCCCGCGAAATGGCGCGGAACAATTCCCTGGGCAAGTGCCTGGAATACATCATGAAGCTCACGGACCTGGGACCGGGACGGGCATTCTGGAAGAGGGACCTGGACATGCCCGACTCCGAATGCACCCTGGACTACATGATGGACGAGCAGGTCATCGCCGGCGATCCCGATGAGTGCGTGCGGCAGCTGCACCGCATGATGGAGGAGACGGGCGAATTCGGCACATTCATCATGACCGCCCACGACTGGGACGACCGGGAGGCCTGGATCAACAGCCTGGAACTGTTCGCGAAAGAAGTCATGCCGCGGTTCAACCGGTCGTTGGGTTACGCCTGAGTTTGCCGGGCGGCTTTTGCAGGGATGTGCGCAGCCCAGTGTATACCTCGGGTTAGTGTATTCCACGGGTGAAGTGTATACCGCGAGCGAAGCATTTACCGCGGGCTAGTGTATACAATGTAGATACAACGGGGATCAAACAACCTTACGGAGCCCAATATGAACTACGGCATGTTCATCATGCCCTTCCACGACCCGGTCAAACCTGCGGCTCAGTGTCACGACGAGGACCTTGAGCTCATCGTGCGCTGCGAGGAACTGGGTTTCACCGAGTTCTGGATCGGCGAGCACCATACCATGAAGTACGAGAACATCGTCCTGCCCGAGGCCTTCATCGGCAAGGCCCTGGCCATGACCCATTCCATCCGGCTCGGCACCGCGCCCACCTGCCTGCCCTATCACCACCCCGCTCACGTGGCCAGCCGGCTGGCCTTCATGGACCAGCTTTCCCACGGCCGGCTCAACCTGTGCTTCGGTCCGGGCAGCGTGACGACAGACCTGGAGCTCTACAAGATCGATCCGAAGCTCAACAGCGCCATGGCCGCCGAGTCGGCCGAGATGATCCTGCAGATCTGGAGCCAGGACCCGCCCTATCACCTGAAGGGTCGGTTCTGGGAGATTGACCTCGAAGAAAACGTGGACCGCGACACACTGATCGGCTACATCCACAAGCCCCTGCAGCAGCCCCATCCGCCCATCTGCGCCCCGGGGATGAGCATGAATTCCTCCACCATGAAGCTGGCGGGCGAGAAGGGCTGGTTTCCTATCAGCGCGAACATATCCCCGGGCAACGTCGTGGCTGATAACTGGCGGGTGTACGAGCAGGCGGCCCTTGAAGCCGGACGTACGCCGGACCGCAAGGACTGGCGCGTCTCCCGCAGCATCTTCCTGGCGGACAGCAAGGAGGAAGCGGCGCGGAAAGTGCGTAACAATTCTCTGGGCCGAGGCTTTGAATACCTCGGCGGCCTGTTCGACCAGGGTCTGGGACGGAAGATGCTGAAGCGGGACCCGGACATGCCCGATTCGGAGTGCAACCTGGACTACCTGATGACGGAGCAGATCATCCACGGCGACGTGGACGAGGTCGTCCGGCGGCTGGACCTGATGCGGGAGGAAACCGGCGATTTCGGTACGCTGATCCTCATGGGGTACGACTGGGACGACAAGGATTCCTGGCTTCGCAGCATGGACCTCTTCGTCCACGAAGTGATGCCGCGCATGTAAAACCGAGCACGACGCCGCACCGCCAAAGGAGCACAGATGAAGGGCCCACGCCTCCCCTACCGCTACGATCACTACACCTGGGTCGAACTGAAGGAGAAGGTCGAGGACCAGCCCGCCGTCATCCTGCCCGTCGGGTCCACGGAGGACCACGGCTACCACATGCCCCTGGACGTGGACACCTTCCTGGTGAGCAGCGTGTGCGAAGGCGCCGCGAAGCTGATCCCGGACGAAGTGCTGATCCTGCCGGCCCTGCCCTACGGGTTCGAGGACCACCACATGGACTTCCCCGGGACGATCACCGTGCGGGATGACCACCTGCAGGACTTCGTGGTGGACATCACCCGGAGTGTGGCCCACCACGGCTTCCGCAAGATCCTCATCGTAAACGGCCACGGTTCCAACGCCACCATCCTGGAGACGGCCTCGCGGCGGACGGTCATCGAGACGGACGCCCACTGCGGGACGCTCAACTGGTGGAGCGTGGCGCAGTCGAAACTCTGGGAGATCGGCGACTCCGAGCTCCAGTCCCACGCCGACGAGATCGAGACCTCGGTCTACCGCTACCTCAACGACGACGCGATCCAGATGGACAAGGCGGTGCGAGAGGTGAAGATCCCCGTGTCTAAGTATTACTGGCGCGGCTGGATTCGCGGCAAGGGCGCCTCGCCCCTGCGCATGATGGACCAGTGGTCCCGGATCTCCGATTCCGGCGTCATCGGCGACGCCACCGTGGCCACCGTGGAGAAAGGCGAGGAACTCTACCGCGCGGCCTCGGAGGAACTGGCCGGCCTGATCCAGGAGTTCCGCGCACTGCCCATCGAGCCCCGGGTGGACCGGCACTAGGAACTTGCAGTCGTATCCGGGACGTGGGAGATGCCGCTTCACAGGTCCGGGAGCGGACGAAAAACATCCCAACACCTTCAAGAAATACCGCTCATGAACGGCGAAACACTCAAAAACTCGCGATCCGGCCGTATCATCCACAGGATGTTGAAGTGGCTGGTCCCGGACACCTGGATGAAGCGCTGTACCTGTGCGGGACTGGCCATGGCGGCGTTGTCCTTGTTGCACCTTTTAATCTGGCAGGGTGTGGGCACCTGGCTCCTCGTGCCGACGATCATCCTTCTAACCGCCAGCATTTGCTACTACACCTGGAAGATGCTTTCGTGGCTCCGGAATCGTCTGCTGTGGAGAGTCCGGAACCGGATTCTCGTTTCGTTTATCTTCGCCGGTCTCGCGCCCCTTTGTATAGCCTCCTCGATCAGTGTTCTTGTCGGATGGCTCTGGATCGGAACCCTTGGTACCAATCTGGTCGCCCGCCAAATCGAAGAGACGACCGACCGGCTCGATCATCTGCCGCTTGAAATACAATTGGCTCTTTTAAAAACGGCCCCGGACGGTGGACTGATGTTCGATAGGATCGTGAACGAAACTGTACGGGACAATCCGGAACTTTCCGGCCTGTCGATTCGTGTATTCGAGGATGGTCGTCCGGTGCATGCATCGCTACCTTCCAACACGCCGGAACCACTCCCGGACTGGGTGCTCCGGGAGGACCATTTCGCCAACGTGGTATACGACAGCCTGCCCGATGGCCGTTCCACGCTGTCCTTTCGCGCCGGCGACTCGGTGGAGATCCGCGGACGGAACCTGTACGTACTCGCTTCCATGCCCCTGGGGGACGCCTTCCGGACAAAGATCTGGGAGGAACTCGGCGCACAGATCACGTATCGGGCCGATCCTCTTATGGGGGAGTTCTTCTTATTGGAGCGTCCTCCCTCGGAAGTGGAATGGCGCCAGTTGCCGCTTTTGGGGGCGCTTCCCGTGCCGTGGGTTCTTACCTTCGCCGCCAGGGACTGGGGTCTCGGTGCGAACAGCGCGGCGGTACTGGGCCTGGATCTGGATCCGATACACGTACTCGAGGCCACCGTCAGCGCAGACATGTTGCTGTCCGGTATTCCTTTACTGTACATAATCATCATCTTATGCACGGTACTCGTTTGCTTCGAACTGATCTCCTTCATGATCGGACTGCTCGTCTCACGGCGGATTACTTCGGCGGTGCGCGGGCTGTACGAGGGCACGGAAGCCATTCGCGCAGGCAGGACGGACTTCCGCGTGGAAGAAAAGGCGCGGGATCAGCTTGGCGAACTCGGCCGTTCCTTCAACACCATGGCGCATAGCATCGAGATGCTGATGGATGAAGAAAGAGAAAAGGAGCGCATCGAAACGGAACTGTCCATGGCCCGGGAGGTGCAGGCCCGTTTCATTCCCAATGTGCCGCCGCAGCGGGGTCCCCTCGAACTGGCCGGCGCCTGGATCCCCGCCCGCACGGTCAGCGGCGACTACTATGACTTCATCGAACACCGGGACCGGATGCTGGATATCGTGGTCGGCGACATCTCGGGCAAGGGCATATCGGCGGCACTCATGATGGCCGGTCTGCAGGCATCTCTGCGTTCCCAGGCGCTGGACCCCGCGCTGGAAGGAAGCCCGGACCGGTTGTCCAGGCTGATGTCCCGCCTCAACATCTACCTGTGCCACAGCACGGCGCCGGAACGATTCGCCACGGTTTTCATCTGCACGTACCACATGGAGACGTCGCGGCTGAATTACTGCTGCGCCGGGCACAATCCACCGCTGCTCCTGCGCAACGGCAGCGATGATGTCGCACTGCTTGAAAGCGGCGGATACCCGATCGGTTTGTTTCCGGAAGCGGAATACGAAGATTCCTCCGTCAGCGTCGATCCGGGAGATCTCTTCGCGGTCTATACCGACGGCATCACGGATGCGCTCAACCGGGAGGAAGAAGACTTCGGGGAAGCCCGCCTACGCCGGGTTCTTTCACGGAACCGCGACCGGTCCAGCGAGGAGATCCTGGAACGGATCCTCGCCTCCGTCCGCGACTTCTCCCTCGGCGTGGAACAGTTCGATGACCAGACCGCCGTCATCGGCCGCGTACGCTGAGTGCGTCGTCGACTTGCTTTAGCTGGAACCGGGCTGCCGCGCAGGCCTGTATCGCGACGGGCTCGATGAAATCCCGGGCGCTAAAGCGACGGACCGCCCGGCACTCCACATCGCCGCGCACGCCGCGACGACATAGCAGGCCGCCGCCGTCGTTACCGTGAGCACGAATCCCCACTGCATGGCGATGATCATGGCCAGCGGCGAGGCCAGGACGGAAGCGCAGCCGTTTACGCCCCAGGCCCAGGGCACCAGCGCGGCGGACCGCGCCCCGAACCATCGCAGCCCCAGCGGGAAGGGCAGCCCCATGGCGAAGGCCAGGGGTGCGATGAGCACCAGTACCGCGGCGAGACGGAGTCCCAGCGACCAGGCCCCTCCGAACAGCGCGAGGAGGATCAGGCCCGTGAACACGGGTATGGCCAGGACCGCCGGCACCAAGGCCAGCCTGCCCAGCGTAACACCGGGCAACTTGGCGATGCGATCCGCCGCCAGGCTGCCCAGGCCCGAGCAGAGAAGGAAGCCTCCCACGGTGGCCGCGCCGCCGATCGCGGGATCACCCAGCAAGCGCTGGATGCCCGACAGAAAGGCTATTTCCAGCACCAGGTAGGCCAGCCCGATGGCCAGAAAGTACGCCGCGGCGATCGACCGTCCGGACGCCCTTCGGATGTCGGCGCGGAAAACGAAGGGCAACAGCATCAGTACCAGGCCCGCGCACGTAACGATGACGGCGGTGGACAGGACGAATAGAAAGGCCAGTTCCGACCGCAGCAGCCACCCCGCTCCATAGGCGCGCCGGAAATCGGGGAGGGCGCCGAGTTTCCCGAAATTCCCGAAGAAGGGGCGGTCGTCGGTGGCCGGCCGGACCTCGAAGGGCCACTCGTCGAAGAACCGGGCGGTTTCGTCCGGGTCTCCGGACAACAGGCTACGCATCACGTGGTACAGGTAGTCCCCGTCTTGCCCCGGTGGTCCGGGGAGTTCGTCGGGACGGTTCAGTTCGCCGGCCGTTATCCCCCGGAAGTACACCGGGGTCAGGTTCCGCTCCGCGGCCCGGTCCCGCAGCCGGCGAATCTCCCCTACCCGCCAGGGTCTTGGCCGGACCATGGTGCAGACGCCCAGGAAATCCCGGACCATGGCGATGTGCGCGCCGGGGCGAGCGATCCCCGACTGTTCGAGGGCGGCAATGACCGTAGCCGCGATCTTCGCGTTGTCCCTGGGCGGCAGCTGTATCCCGCGGGACATGTGGAGGATGCCGTCCGGTGACAACCGCCGCAGGGCGGCCGCGACGCCCTCAACTGTCATGAGGTGATCCTGGTTCATCCCTTCCAGGCCGCCCGAGGCTGCCGACCAGGACTCCATGCCCGCCAGCTGGATAAGATCGAAGGCACCCCGCGTCCCTTCGAGGAAGGCCCGGGGTTCCACCGGATGGAGTGCGACGCCCGGCAGGCCGAATACCATGCCGCCTTCCTCTTCCAGGGAGCCGGCCAGGAGGTCCGACAGCACCCGGTTAGGCTGCACGACGTCGACCGCGGCCGCGCCGTGCCGCCGGGCCAGCCAGATGTTGCCGCCGCCGACCTCGTCCAGCAGCAGTACCCTGGGATTGGAGGGGACCAGGCCATAGGGCAGGGCCATGAGCGTTCCGTCCAGCGCCTCCGCCTGTGCCGGCCGTTCGATGCGCAACAGGGAGCCGGCGCGGTGACCGTCCACGACGATCGAAGCCATGGACGGCGGCACGCGCTCGTCGGTCATGAAGGCCATGTCGTGAAAGGCATCGCTGCCGAAGGCCTCCACGACCCCCGTCGGGCCGACGGCGCGGGCCAGTTGCTCGGCCTGCCCGTCCTCTTCGAGGCGGTCCACATAGGCCAGGTACTTGTCGTCGTCTACGCGGATGAAAGGAGGATGAAGCAGTGCCAGCAGCGCGCCGGCCAGCACGGCCAGCACGGTCAGCACGGCCAGCACACTCGAGGAAACCAGTCCGTTGCTCAAAGTCCGCCAGTCGCCGCGGTATGCCGCGGCCAGGACCACGGCCCCGGTCACGTAGCCCAGCCATGCGGGATCCACGAAGTACATGACGATGGTTACCCCGACCGCGCCGGACGCGCTGCCGACGAGGTTCGACGCGTAGACCGCGGAAAGCCGCTCCCCGGCGGACATCAGCGCCAGTCCGATGGCGGTGGCGCCCAGGGCGAAGGGGACGGTCAGCAGGGCCCAGTATCCTGCCCACCAGGCCAGTTGCCCCACGACCAGGCCGGGCAGGAAACGGCCGCTCACGGGCAGGAACTGCGCGGCCTGGAGCATGACGGGAATGGAGAGGGCCGTGAGTAGGATGAGAACCGAAAGGGCCGTGTGCCGGTGCCGCAGGAGGTAACCGCGCCACAGCGACAGGATGGCGCCGCTCATGCCGAAGCCGAGGAGCGCGATGGTGATGACGAGGAAGGCGAAATGGTACCAGCTCGCGTACTGCAGGACGCGTATGAGCCCGATTTCGAAGGCGATGACGCCGCAAGAGACCAGGCCGGCGGCCCGTACGAGATATCCCGCCGGAAAACCTTCGGGCGTATCGGCGATTCCGGTTCGCGAAGTCACTGTTCGACCCGGCCGGTCATGGGCACGAAGCGAACGGGCATCACGGTGCGTGAGGTCCGCTCTCCGTCCGCCGTCTTGCGGACGACGACGAGCCGCTGCACACCCGTCATCTCGCCGATGGGAATGACGATACGGCCGCCGGGCTTGAGCTGGGACCACAGGAGCGGCGGCAGATGCCCGGCCGCGCAGGTGACGATGATGGCGTCGTAGGGCCCCGCCTCCGGCCAGCCGAAATAACCGTCCCCGTGGCGCGTTTGAACGGCGTCATACCCCTCCTCGGCGAGCAGCCCGCGGGCCCGGTCCAGCAGGGGTTCGATGATCTCCATGGTATACACGTGGGGCGTTATGTGGGCGAGCACGGCGGCCTGGTAGCCCGATCCGGTACCGATCTCAAGCACCTTCGAAGCCGGACCGATTTCGAGTAACTCGGTCATGTACGCCACGATGTAGGGCTGGGAGATGGTCTGCCCGAGCCCGATGGGCAGGGGCGTATCGTCGTAAGCGATGCGCCGCGTCTGCTCGTGGACGAACACGTGGCGGGGGGCGTCCATCATGGCCCGGATTACGGCCCCGTCCGTGACCATGGGCGACTTGTCCAGGATCACCTCGACCATGCGAGCACGCTCCCGCTGCCGCTCATGGACGGAGCGGGGCCGCGGCGGCGTCCAAACCGAGTCGGCGGCCGAGATGGGCGAGTCGGCGGCGGCCCTGGCGGCGGTGGCGGTGTTGGACGTGGCGGCGCCCCCGGCAATAACGTCCCCGCCGCGGCCATCCGGATCAGTGGTGGACGCCGACGGATCCGGCTCCGATGCGCAGCCCAGGGTCACGGCAATCCATAAAAAAACGGCAATGCCGTGGAACAGTACACCCGATCGGTGGATGGCCACCCTGGCGATCAAAGATGCCGATTGCATGTTATTTACTCCGCAACCACCGACCGGCGGTAGAACCGCTGAGGGTTGGTCCGGGGTTCGTAGCCGAGGATGCGCCGGGCCTTGTCGATGGTGTACTTGCCCTGCTGCAGGTAGCTGCCCATGTTGAAGGCCTGGAAATAGTCCGGCACCTCTTCGATCTCCAGCGCCAGCCGGCAGGCCTCCACCAGGTCGTCGTAGACGATGGTGAAGGGCGGATGGTCGGCGTTCCTGACCTGCTCTTCGGGCATGGGGCCCAGTCCGTTGAACTGGTAGCACACGGTGTGTATACGGTACTTGCGGGCGTATATCTTGCAGATCTCCATGGCCAGGTGCTTGGTCAGCATATAGTAAGCCGTGCCCGGCGCCTGGGGCACGTCGCCGATGTCGTGGTCGTGAAGGTAGCCGGGGATGATGATCTCCGGGCCCGTGTGCAAGATCTTCTCTATTCCGAGCTCCGCCGCCGCCTTCATCACGTGCCAGGCGCCCCGGACGGACACGGCGAAACTCGCCACCGGGTCCTGCCGGACCACGGTCCAGTTCATGATCGCGTCCATGCCGCGGGCCGCTTCCAGCACCTGTCCGTAGTCGCCCATGTCCACGTGCATGATGGGCTTGCCGTGCGGATGGGGCCGGATATCGGCCAGGCGCAGGTTGTAGTGTGGTTCGAGGCCGGGGATGATGAAAGGCGCGATATTGCCGGAGGCGCCCAGGAGGAGGACGTTTTTCATGGTTTTGCTCCCTCTGTTCAATCCATTTTTGCGATCACGTCCCGCAGCACCTCTTCCGCCGACTCGAGAAGCCGGTCGATGTGGTCGTCCGTGTGCACGAGGGACAGGTAGATCTTCTCGTAGGGGCTGACGAAGAGCCCCCGCTTGATCATCTCGACGCCGAAGACGAAGGCCTTCTCCTTGTCGGCGCGGAACATGGACCCGTAATCGACGATCTCCCGCTCCCCGGTGAACAGCACCTGGAGCACGGGGCCTTCGCCGCCGACGAGCAGGGGGATCGAATGCCGCGCTCCTATGGCCGTGATCTCCCGGGTGATGCGGTCGCCCATGGCGAAGAGCCGCTCGTAGGTCCCTGGACGTCCCAGCACGTCGAGGGTGGCCAGCCCGGCGACGGCGCCCACGGGATAGCCGTTGAAGGTGCCGGAGGCGATGACCCGCTTCGGATCGTCCGCAGGGCGCCAGCCGTTCATGACGTCCATCACGTCGGTCCGTCCGCACATGGCGGCCAGGGGATAGCCGCCGCTGATCGTCTTTCCGTAGGCCGCCAGATCCGCGGTCACGCCGTAGCGTTCCTGCGCCCCGCCCCAAGCCATGCGGAAACCTGTGACGATCTCGTCGAAAATGAGGACGATGCCGTACCGGTCGCACAATGCCCGGATCGCCTCGAAGAAACCCGGCCGGGGCAGGATGCACCGCTGGAGGGGCTCGATGACGATCGCGGCAAGTTCCCCGTGGTGGCGTTCCACGACTTCGGTAGCCCGTTCCACGTCGTTGAAGGGCACGGCGAGCATGTCCGCCGACCAGCTCCGGGGAATGCCGCCACCATCCGGCAACGTGCCGGGGTAGGCGCCGGGATGCAAAGTCCGCGCCCCGTGCAGCGCCGCATCGCTCACGCCGTGCCAGCCCCCTTCAAAACGCAGGCAACGGTCGCGGCCCGTGAAGGCCCGGGCGGCCCGCAGGGCGAACTGCATCGATTCGGAACCGGTGATCACCAGGCGGACCTTCTCCCCGCAGGGCGAGGCGTCGGCCACCCGTTCGGCCAGCTCGATGGCCGGTTCGTTGAGGGCCATGAAGGTCGTGCCGCGCGCAACCTGGCGGGTCACCGCCTCCACCACTTCGGGATGGGCGTGACCGAGGATCATCGGGCCGGATCCCAGGAGAAAGTCGATGTACGTCTTTCCCGCGGTGTCGTGAATCGTTGCGCCTTCTCCGCGGGTCACGACCAGGTTGGCTTCAGGCGGCAGGCGGAATTCCCCGTTCCCTCCGCCCACGAAGACCCGTTCGGCCCGTTCGATCAATGCGGATTGCGACATGCGGTTCCCTCTATACGGTCTGCCTGTGGTCGATCAGGATGCTCTCCAGCGCCGATATGAACGCCTCGTTCGCCGCCGGAAGCCCGACGCTGACCCGGATGCTGTGCGTCAGGCCGAAACGGCTGCCCGATCCCACGAGTATGCCCCGGCCGGCCATGCGGTCCGCGAACTCGTCGGCCGGAATCGGCGTTTGGAAAAGCACGAAGTTGCCTTCGCTCGGCCAGCAGGCGACGCCGAGCCGGTCGAAGACCGCGTAGAGCGTTTTCTTGCCCTGCTCGGCCAGCGCCACGGATTGCGCGACATGGTCCTGGTCCCCGATGGCCGCGACGGCCGCCTCCATCTCGAGCGAACCCAGGTGGAAGGTACGGCGAAGTCCCGCCAGGCGTTCGACGATGTCGGGACGGGAAATGACCACACCGACGCGAAGGCCGGCCAACCCGTAGACCTTCGAAAATGAATGCAGCACAATCACGTTGCGCCCGGCTACGGCACCGGCGGGCGAATCCGGATAGTCCGGATGGGTCACGAACTGGTGGTACACCTCGTCGGCAACCAGGGTCACGCTGCCGGGCAGGCCCTCGTGAAGCCGGTCCATGTCGTCCCGGGTAACGATGGATCCCGTCGGATTGTTGGGATTGCCCAGGTAGACCAGGCGCGTCCGCGTTGTCACCGCCTCCATGACCGCGTCGATCCGGACGCTGAAATCCTCGCCGTCCAGGGGTACGTCGACGACCTTCGCGCCCTGCCACGCGGCGGTCCGTTCGTATACGTGGAACGTGGGCCCGCAAACAATCACCTCGTCGCCGGGCGCCAGGAAGACCCGGGCGATGAGGTCCAGGGCTTCGGAGCCGCTGTAGGTCGTGAACAGGTGGGCGGGCGTCACGCCTTTGCCGTAGAACGCCGCTAGGCGGTTTCTCAGCGCTTCATCGTCCCTGGGCGGATAGAGGCTGAGGCCGGTCAGGTGTTCCCTGATCCGGTCCATCACCAACGGGGACGGACCGAGCGGGTTCTCGTTGTAATGCAGTCGGTAGGGAGTATTCGACATATACGTGACCGGCTAGCCGATCAGCCCGTAGTCCGCCAGGATCCCGCGCAGCTTCTCGCGGTTCGGTTCCGACAACGGGGCCAGGGGCAGCCTGACCTCGGGACTGATCTTGCCCATCATGCCCAGGGCCGTCTTGACCGGCACGGGATTGATCTCCATGAACACGGCGTCATTGAGCGTCATCATGTGGTAATGGAGTTCGCGCGCCTCCAGCCACTTGCCTTCCTGGACCAGGTTGTACAGCCGCGCCACTTCCGCCGGCATCAGGTTGCCCGTGGCACTTACGAATCCCGCCCCGCCGATGGCCAGAATGGGATAGCAGAGCAGTTCGATCCCCGAGTACACGAGAAAGTCCCGGCCCATGCGGTGCAGGAGCCGGTTGATGTGCTCGAAGTCCTTGTTCGACTCCTTGACGCCGATGAGATTGTCGTTGGCCTCTTTCAAACGCGCCACGGTATCGATCTCGATGTTGACGGCCGTGCGCCCGGGGATGTTGTACAGGATGACCGGCAGGTCCACGCATTTGGCAAGGGCGTCGAAATGACGGAAGATCCCCTCCTGGCCCGGCCGGCTGTAGTACGGCGCGATGAAGAGCAGGGCGTCAGCACCGTTCGCCTGGGCGAATCGGGAAAGCTCGACAGACTCCTCGTGGTTGGTGGATGCGCTGCCCGGCACGAAGGGTACCCTTCCGTCCACCGCCGCGGCCGCGGCGCGGATCACTTCCTTTCGCTCTTCAATGGACAGCGAACCCGGTTCGCCCGTCGTCCCCTGCACCGACACGCCATGGGACCCGCTCCGGATCTGCCACTCGACCAGGCCGGCCAGGCCGTCCAGGTCCAGCGATCCGTTTTTGAAAGGTGTAACCACCGGTACGATCGACCCGCGCATTCATCCTCCTTTATCTTATGGTCCGCCTGGTCTCGCCGGTCCGCGCCTCGCTTCAAATAAACGTAGCGATGTCTTCGAGCGGTTTCTTCGTGATGACCGGCACTTCCGCGTCCTCCGCCGGGTAGCCGACGACCAGGAGCAGGAAGGGCCGCTCATTGGCCGGCCTGCCCAGCAGGCGGTTCAGGAAATTCATGGGACTCGGCGTGTGGGTGAGCGACGCCAGGCCGGCCTGGTGCACCGCCGCGATCAGCATGCCCGTGGCGATACCCACCGATTCCACGGCGTAGTAGTGCTTGACGCTCCGGCCGTCGGGCAGTACGCCGTGGCGCTGGACGAAGATCGCGATCAGCCACGGCGCCGTTTCCAGGAAGGGCTTGTGTTCGTCGGTACCCAGCGGCGCCAGGGCGTCGAGCCACTCCTGCGGCGCTTTCTCGCGGTAGAACTGCTGTTCCTCCTGCTCGGCGGCGACGCGGATCTTCGCTTTGATCTCCGGGTCAGACACCGCGGCGAAATGCCACGGCTGCATGTTCGCGCCGCTCGGCGCCGTACCGGCCGCCAGCAGGCAGTGATCGATGACCTGCTTCGGCACGGGCCGGTCCGAGAAATCGCGGACCGTTCTCCGCCGGCGAAGCTCCCGGTAGAAGGCTTCGGCCCGTTGTTTCATCTCTTCGGGCGGATACTCGCGATAGGTCGACAGGGATTGAAAAACGGGATCTTTCACACCAATGCCCCTTTGTGCGCTCTAGCGGGTTTCATCGACAAACCCCGACTTCTCCAGGAAAGCCAGCACTTTCTCCGCGTAGGCCTCCCGGTCCATTTCCCAGATGTCGCCGTGGGTCGCCCCTTCGGCCACGTAGATCTCCTTGCCGGCACCGGGTATCTGCTCGAACAGCCGCTCGTTGTTCGAAAGCGGCATGCGCCGGTCCGCCGTGCCGCCCACCAGGAGCACGGACGTGTCGTCCAGTCCGGACACCGCGCGGCCGATGTCCAGGTCATTGATCCTGATGCCCACGCGGAGTTCCGTAATCGTACTCGTCAGAAACCCGAAGGGCACCGTGGGCAGGCCGAACATCCGGCTCAGGTCGCTGCGAAGCGTTTCGGAGGCAGCGTAGAAGCTGCTCTCGGCGATGACGGCGTCGATCCCGGGCTCTTCCGCCGCCGTGAGCAGCGCGGTGGCCGCGCCCATGGAAACGCCCCACAGGATGACCGGACCCTCCTCGCCCCGTTCGTCGACCGTGTATCGCAGGGCCGCCTGCACGTCGCGCCATTCGTAATAGCCGAATGTGGTCAAATCGCCTTCACTGTCCCCGTGGCGGCGGAAGTCCAACAGGAGCCCGTTGAACCCGTTTGCGTGCAGGAAGGCGGCCTGGTCGAGCATCTGGCCCCGGTGGTTGGTGTGGCCATGACAGTAGATGACCGTGCCCCGGCCGGTCTCGTTCGGGATGTACCAGGCGGCCAGGTTCAGGCCGTCGGACGTGGTCAGCGATACGTCCTCGTAGGCCAGACCGTGGTCCGCGGGGGTGTCCCTCGCCGTGCGGCGGGAACCCACGCTGCCGGTGTACAGGGTCGAAATGAGGTAGGGCAGGCCGATGAAGACGAGCAGAAGGATGACTACGACGCCCATGGCCGCGCCTCGATAGGAGACCTGTCTCCGGCGCATAGCCAGGGCCAGAACCGGCCAGATCAACGTACCCGTGATGAAGGTGACGACCGGCCACAGGACGACGTGGGGAATGACCAGGCCGAAGAGGACGTTGCGGCCCCAGGTGAAATACTCGCCATCGAGCCCCGCGGTCTTGCCCAGTACCGCCAGCAGGATGATCAGCAGGCGGACGCCCGCCGTATAGAGCAGTGCCGTGGAAAGAAACCCGCCGTAACCCCTGCCCGCACGGAGACAGATGACCGCAAGCCATACGGCGGCGGCCGGGATGGTCCAGTTGATATTGAAGGGGCCGCCCGCAACAAGGTTCGTGACGTCCAGCAGGAACCACAGGACGACCAGGCCCCAGGTAACGATCAGGGGCAGGCGGATGAGCGACATTGGCGGCCCCGTGCTGCTAGCTGGTCTTGCCCAAAGCTTCTTTCAGCACGTTGAGGAAGACTTCCGTTTCCCGCTCGTCGCCGGAGGATACGCGGATCCACGTGGGCATCTGTTGCCTGCGCCGGTTCGTCACCATGACGCCCTTCTGGAACATCTCCCGCATGATGTTCATCGACGGCTTGCCCAGGTCGACCATCATGAAATTGCTTTCGGACGGGATGTACTCCAGCCCCATCTTCGTGAATTCGTCTTCCAGCCGGTCCCGGAAGTGCTGGACGACCGCCCGGGAGCGGTTGTAGTGATTCCGGTCCTTCAGGGACGCCTCGCCCGCGGCGTAGGCCAGGGCGTTGGCCCGGCCCGTGCTGTAGAACCGCAGCTTCTGCTGGATGGCCTGGCTGCAGATCCCGTAACCGAGGCGCATGCCCGGCATGCCGAAGACCTTGGAAAAGGTTCGGGTGACGATCACGTTGTCGTACTTCCTGGTCAGCGACGCCGCGGTCCGGTACTGGGGATCCCTGACGAAATGTATGTAGGCCTCGTCGATGACCACGAGCACGTTCTCGGGCACGGCGGCCACGAACTTCTCGGTCTCTTCGAAGGAGAGCAGCGTGCCGGTCGGGTTATTCGGATTGGTAATGACCACCACGGACGTCTTCGGCGAGATCGCCGCGAGCATGGCGTCCAGGTCGTGTTTGTAGTCCTTCATGGGCGTGCGGATGATGTTCACGTCGAGGCCGGCTTCCTGGTAGTTCTCGGCATCACCCGAAATGTCGCCGTAACCCATATCGGCCTCGATGACCTCGGTGCCGCCCTTGCTCAGATAGGCCAGCGCGATCTGGGAAAGGAGCGCGCCGGATCCCGCCGTAATGAAGAACGGAACCTGCCACATGAAACGCCCGCCACCGCCCATTCGACCCGTACCGCCGAACCTGGGAGGGGGCGGCAATTCCAGACCGTCGAACTCGGCCAGCGCGCCGTAGATGTCGCCGCCGCCGAAGGAATACCGGTTGATCTTGAACATGTTTTCGGCGATGGCCTCCAAGGCCCGCGGGGACGGTCCTATGGGGTTCTCGTTCAGCGCCATGCGGACGAGACCCGGCTCGACGCCGATCCCGTGGATGTCCTTGGCGGTAAGGCCGCCCGTAGCCATGGTCTGGGCGAGGGCCAGGCGATCGGCCAGCGTCAGTGCAGCACCGGCGGCCAGTGCTCCCGAGAGAAAATGGCGGCGGGTGAGGCCGGAACCGGCCGTCTCCTTCATACGGTTCAACATGTAAGTGCTCCCTGTGTGTGTGGACGCGGCCGCGGAGCGGCTGCGGTCGAATCCGACCCACCCCCACGTATACCCGCTTGCACGTGGATGACCCGGTTCGATTACGATGTCGAATATACGCGCCCGGGGGTGTCCTGACAACCCTTAAAGTCACGGAACCGGGACACGATTCCCGGGACACGGTACCGGGCGGATTCGTGTATACAATCTGGATACATCTGAACCCCCGACTTCATTCTAACATATTCCTGACGACGCCTGCTGCAACAGGTTCAATATTTCTTGACACCATACCAACCCGCCCATACTATCCCTTTTTCAAGACCCGCCATAGATTACTGGATCGCCTGCCGGCGTATTTCGGCGTATTCCGGCGAATCCGGCTTACATTCGCGAAGCCCGGGAGAACCGATACACTGGAGGGATTGAGCCCATGTGGACCAGATGCTCCCTTTTGTGCGTCCTGACACTCTCCGTCCTGACGTACGTCGTTCCCGCGGCCGGGCAGGACGCAGGGCAGGAAGAAGACCGTTTCTCCTGGAATGGGATGATGAGGACGCGGTTGCAGGGCGACTACCAGGATGGTAGCCGCGCGGTGAACCGGTTCATGTACGGCTTCTTCCTCAACGGCACGTTCCGCCTCACCGACCGGATCGACGTGGCCGGCCGTATCAAGACGGGGAACCCCAATGCCATCGTCACCTCGGAATGGATGTCCTACGGCGACTTTCTGGTACACGAGCATCCCCATGTTTCCTTAATGTACGTCAAAGTGCGTCCGAATCCCACCCTGACCCTCATCGCGGGCAAGTTTCCCCTGCCCTTCTTCCGGCCGACGCAGGTGGTGCTGGACAACGACCTCTCGCCGGAGGGTTTCGCCCAGCAGATTCTGATCGACAACGAGGACGGATCATCGTCCTTCGGCATGAACTTCGGCCAGTTCATGATCAACCAGTTGGCTTCTCCGGTGAAGGACCTCGACCGCACCTATTTCCTGGGCGGGCAGTTCGTGGCCCGCTTCACCCAGCCGGGAAGTTCGCAGACGCTGGCCGCGGCGATCTATAACGTAACCGGTGCGGACTCCCTCTTTGCGGCTCAGAACCTGAGATATCGGCCGCTGATCGTCGCACCGAATACCAACCGGGCGAACCGGTACGGTGACGGTTACCTGTCCGAGTTCCGCATGGTCAACCTCAGCGGTCAGTATACCCGGACCGTGAACGGCCGGCCGCTGACCATAAGCGCCGATTACGTGTTCAATACCGGGGCCGACGACATGCGCCAGGGCGTCACCGGCATGATTACCTACGGCAGCACGGCGCGTGTCGGCGGCACGCGGGGCGGGATCCATGCCTTTCTCATGCAGCAGGACGCCACCCTCGCCCCGTTCAGCAATATCGACTACTCCCAGACCAACACGAAGGGCGTCGGACTCCTGTTCGGTCACCATGTCATCGAACGGTTTAGAGTCGACATCGCGCTGTACACCCGCAAGTACGATTCCCCCGAAACACTCGTCTCTCCCGCGGCCAACAACGCGTGGCGTACCCGACTGCGCTTCATGTTGAGTTTCCTGTTGAACTGACGGCCCACAGCATGCGTCTCGGTTTTGTTTCGCTCCTGTTGCTTTTCGTCGCGGTCTTCGCGGCCTTCGCGGTCTTCGTAGATGCCGCGGAAGCGCAGCCGCGCCTCAAGCTCGCAACGACGACCAGCACCGACGATTCCGGACTGCTGGACATCCTCCTTCCGCCTTTCGAGGAAAAGCAGGCGGGCGGGATCCGGGTGGACGTCATTGCCGTGGGTACGGGCAAGGCACTGAAGCTGGCCGAAAACGGGGACGTGGACGCGGTCCTCGTACACGCGCCGAAGCTGGAGGAGGCCTTCGTGGCCGCCGGCTTCGGGGTGGATCGCCGGAACGTCATGTATAACGATTTCGTCGTCGTCGGGCCGTCTGCCGACCAGGCGGGGATCGCAGGGTCGGAACGGGTCGCAGACGCCTTCGCCACCATCGCGCGGAGGGAAGCGTTGTTCTTCTCGCGGGGCGACCTGTCCGGCACCCACCTGAAGGAACGGGCGATCTGGGACCTTTCCGGGATCGAGCCCTCGGGGGACTGGTACGTGGAAGTGGGCCAGGGCATGGCGGCCACGCTGCGGATGGCGGACGAGAAGCGGGGTTACGTGCTGATCGACCGGGGCACCTACCTGGCCTTGCGGGAAACGGTGAACCTGCGGGTCCTGGTGGAATACGATCCCCCGCTGCACAACCCCTACAGCATCATCGCCGTCAACCCCGAGCGCTGGCCGCACGTCAAGTACGGGCGGGCGCGCGCGCTCATCGACTACGTGACCTCGCCGGAAGCCCAGGCCATCATCGGCGGATACCGGAAATACGGCCAGCCGTTGTTCACGCCGTCCGCGACGGACCGAAGGCGCGAAGCAGAGGAGGTAGTAAATTGATACGCATCGGCATCCTGGGCATCGGTTTCATGGGGACGACCCACTTCATGGCGATCAAGCACCTGGCCAACGCGGAAGTGGGGGCCATCTGCACCCGTGACGAACGGAAACTGAGCGGCGACTGGCGGCATATCCAGGGCAACTTCGGCGGCGGCGGCGGCGTGCAGGACCTTACCGGCATCCGCACCTGTACCGATATCGACGAGGTGCTGGGCGACCCGGACATCGATCTGGTCGACGTGTGCCTGCCCACTGCCCTGCACCACGACGTCGTCCTGCGCGCGCTGGACGCCGGCAAGGACGTCCTCGTCGAGAAACCCATCGCCCTCCGACTGGACGAGGCGGACCGCATGATCGCCCGGGCGGGGGAAGCCGGAAAGACCCTGATGGTCGCCCACGTGCTGAAGTTCTTCCCCGAGTTCGCCTTACTCAAGGCCGCCATCGACGACGGCCGCTACGGCCGCCTGCTGGGCCTGCACCTCAAGCGGGTCATCTCGAAGCCCCTCTGGGGAGAGGGCAACTGGTTCGGAGACTACGAGCGCACGGGCGCGGCGGGCATCGACCTGCACATCCACGACACCGATTACCTGCGCTACCTCTTCGGCATGCCCGACAGTGTGCACGCCGACGGCAAGACGAGTCCGAACGGTTACTTGCTCTACCTGAACACGCAGTACGGGTACGACGACCGCGACATCACCGTGTCGTCCCAGTGCGGGGCCATCAGTTCGGCCGCCTTCGAACACGGTTACGACGCCTATTTCGAGGAAGGCACGCTCTGGTACAACGTGCTCTCGGAACGGCCGGTCACGCTATACACGCCCGACGGCGGCCGTACCGAACCGGAAATCGACTTTCCCGAGGCCTTCGAGGCCCAGTTGGGATACGCCGTCGACGCCCTGGAAAACGGCACGGAGCCCGACCTGGTCTCGGCCGGCGCAGCCCGCGACGCCCTGCGGATCTGCCACGGAGAGGCCGAATCGGTGAAGACGGGTAAGAC
Source organism: Gemmatimonadota bacterium (assembly GCA_009841265.1). Lineage (NCBI taxonomy): Bacteria > Pseudomonadati > Gemmatimonadota > Gemmatimonadota bacterium. Next base: position 1,660,907 of record VXMB01000009.1, read on the forward strand.
CGTGCGGTTCCCGGACTGAGCCGACCATGCCCCAGCTGCATTTCGGCACCGGCCGAACCGTCATCACGCCGCCCGTGGGAATTGAGCTCTGCGGATACGGTCCCTACCTCGAACGCCGGGCCACCGAGGTGCACCAGGACCTCCATTGCACGGCCCTGGCCCTGTCGGACGGCAACCGGATCTTCGTTTGGGTATCGAACGATCTTGTGTGGACGGACCGCTCCCTGGTCGACGAGACCCACCGCATCGTCCGCGACCGGTACGGACTCGACCCGGCCCGCGTAATCATCACCAACACCCATACCCATTCCGGCCCGGCCACCATGAAGACCGTGGCATGGGGAAAATGGGACGAAGACTACACGGCGGGGTTGCCCGAAATGTTCGCCGGCGCCATTGGGCAGGCCGTGTCGAACCTGGCACCCGGGCGTATCGGGTTCGGGAGAACGCCGGTACCGGAGCTTTCGGTCAACCGGGTTGACGAGGGCGGGGAAGCCGACGGGGAAGCGCTGCTGATGCGCATCGACGATACCCGCGGCAGGATGCGCGCCGCCGCGATCAATTTCGGCGCCCACCCCGTTACGCTCGGCGCCGACACTGTAATCTGCGGGGACTATCCGGCCGATGCCATCGGGAAAATGGAGCTGGACCGGGAAGGCTTGCGGGCGCTGTTCCTCCAGGGCAGTTGCGGCGACCTCAACTGCCGGGGATTCGGCGATGGCATGGATATGATGAAGTCGAACGGTTCCCTCCTCCGCGATCACGTCCTGCCCGTCCTGGACGAAATCGGGACGGACCCCGAGGTGGAGCTGGACGGCGACACCTTCGAGGTCGCGCTGCCCATGGAAGTCCCGGACCAGGCGGGGCTGGAAGCGGAACTGGCCGACTGCCGCAATCGTCTCGAGGCTTCGGACAGTGATGCGGACCCCGCAGGCCTGCGCAAACTGCGTTTCGAGGCGGACTGGCGCGCGCAGCGCCTCGACCTGCTCGACGGCCCCCATCCGCAGCGGATGGAGTTCCGCGTTTCGTGGATGCGCATCAACGATGCCGTGATGCTCGCCCATCCGCTGGAATTGTTCCTGACCTACGGTAAGCAGGTCCAGTCAGCCTCCCCTTACGCGCACACCATGGTCGTCGGGTACGCCAACGAGACCGTCGGCTACCTGGCGCGGCCCCAGGACTTCGACCAGGAAGGATTCGGCTGGTACGCCGCGGTGTTCGCGCCACGGATCTGCCGCCATCTGCCCTTCGAACCCGATGCGGGCACCGTGTTTCGTGATCACCTCATCGCCCTGCTTCACCGAATCAGGCAACGGGAGACGGCATCCGCCTGAATGAGCGACAAGAATGCCGGTATTTCGGTCATTGCGACTCCTTTGAACTGTTCGATCCGGAGATGCTCATATGACCTTCTACCCGGCCCAGCCGGCCGTTCATGTCGTGCATCTCCTCACGTAGCGATTTGATTTCACCGAAGACTGCCATCCGATCGGCACGCATCTCCTCGCGCAGAGACTTCGTGATCCGTCCCGTCAAGGTGACTATTCCAAGCAACAGGACCCCCGCCGCGCAGATCACCTGGGTAACCACCATGAATTCCGTCATTGTTTCCACAGCCTCCTTTCCAGGATGCGTCCCTACGTTGACAACGCTCGATAGTACACTATCTTCTGTTCAGCCAGTTGCCGTACCGTCCTGAACGTCTCTGACCCGGTCATGAAGTCGACGTCCATGAAGTCGATCGGAACCCGGAACCGGCAACAGCGCCCGACGCCCGTGTTTAAAGGATTAGTCATTAGCATCTGCCGTAACCTCGTAATAAAAAAACATCTGTAACACATCCGACCTCTGAAAGGGCCGATCATGTCCATATCCGGATTCTCCAGGACGGGTTTGATCCTGTCGTTGCTGTTGATCATTACGCCTGCTTCAGCGGCACCCACCAACGGCGAACCGGTTCTCCAGGAAGCAGCCGGATCAGCCGCACCGACCGACACGCCCGCGCAGTCGTCGGTTCCCGCGCCGACCGACACGCCCCGGCTCGCGGTGCTGATCATCATCGACCAGTTCCGCCACGACTACCTGCAGCGGTTCGAAGACCTCTTCGTGGAGGACGGATTCCGCCGGTTCATGGACCGCGGCGCGTGGATGCAGGACGCCCGTTTCACGCATGTACACGCCTCCACTTCACCGGGCCACAGCGTGGTCACCTCCGGCACCTACGCCCACAAGACGGGGATGGTCAACAACTCGTGGTACAGCCGGTCCACGGGGGTGTTTCGGCCGTCGCTGGTGGATCCTGAAAGCCACATCCTCGGATTGTGGCCCACCGCGACCGGACGCGCCTCCACACGGGAACTGGTCGGCTCTTCCCTGGCGGATGAACTGCGCATGGCCACGCGCTACCGGGGCAAGGCCATCACGATTTCACTCAAGGACTACAGCGCCATGATCTCCGCCGGGAAACTGGGCGCGCCATACTGGTTTGAAGCGGGCCTGGGCCGGATCACGTCGAGCAGCTTCTTCATGGACGACCTGCCCGACTGGGTCAAGCGCTTCAACGACCGGAACATCCCGGACCAGTCCTTCGGCCGCACATGGGACCGCCTGCTGCCGGAGGAACTTTACCTGGAACGGGCGGGGAAAGACGTCCGGGAGGGCGAGGAGGACAACCGGAACAGCGGGATCGTCTTTCCTCATGTGACGAAAGGTGGCCTGGAGGAACCGGGGCCCCGGTACTGGAACGCCTTCAAGCACACGCCCTGGTCCACCGACTACCAGCTGGAATTCGCGCGGCAGGCGATCATCGAGGAAGAACTGGGGCAGGACGACATCCCGGACGTGCTGGTCCTCTGTCTCTCCGCCAATGACTACATCGGCCACGATTTCGGCCCCTTCAGCCAGGAATCCATGGACGCCACGTTGCGCACGGACCGGCAGCTGGCGGACTTCTTCGGGTTCCTCGACGAACGGGTCGGGCGCGACCGCACCCTCCTGGTCCTTACGGCAGACCACGGCGCCATGGAACTGCCGGAGCAGTTGGCGCTCCGGGGCCTGGAGGCCGGACGGGTCGGACCCGAGCCGCTGACGGCCCTGATAGAGGAAGCCCTGGACGGGCTGCACGGGGAAGACGACTGGGTCCTGCACGTGGCGGAATCGGGCGTGTACCTGAACTGGGAGGCCATCGACAGCCGCGGCCTGAGCCGGGCCGAGGTGGAAGAGACGGCGGCCGCGGCCGTCGTGACCCATCCGGGAGTAATGCAGGCCTATACGCGCCACCGCATCGAACGGAAGCTGCTGCCGGAATCAAACCTCACGAAGACGGTCTATCACAGCTTCCATTCCGAGAACAGCGGCGACATCATGCTCATCTCCACGCCCTTCTACCTGCTACTGGGCGAGTACGGGTCGGCCACGGTGGGCACCTCCCACGGATGGCCCCACGACTACGATACGCACATTCCGATCATGTTCCACGGCCCTTGGATCGCGCCCGGCCACTACCGGCACTCCATCGACGCGGCGGACATCACGCCGACGATCTGCAACCTGCTGCGGATCACCCTGCCGTCGAACCGCGACGGACGCATACTGGGCGAGATCATCAAGTAGGGACTTCAGTACACTTCGGGGATGAACCGCTGGTCGTCCATGGGAGGGCGGACGTAACCGGAGTCGGTATCGCGGTCCGGCAGATCGATTTTCGACGTAGGAGGATCCTTGTCGTAGGGGAAGAGGCTGAGCAGGTGGGTGATGCAGTTCAGGCGCGCGCGGCGCTTGCTGTCCGACGGCACGACGTACCACGGCGCCTGCTTGATGTCGGTGTAGTTCATCATCTCGTCCTTGGCGTGCGAATACTCGTCCCACTTCATGTAGGACTGCAGGTCCATATCGCTGAACTTCCAGCTTTTAAGGGGATCCTTGATCCGGTTCTTGAACCGCCGTGCCTGCTCCTTCGCGCTCACTGAGAACCAGTACTTGATCACGTGGATGTCGGAGCGGACGAGCATGCGTTCGAACTCGGGGCAGGACCGCAGGAACTCGCGGTACTCCTCCTCCGTGCAGAACCCCATTACTCGGTCGACGCCCGCGCGGTTGTACCAGCTGCGGTCGAAGAGGACGATCTCGCCGGCCGAAGGCAGGTGCGTGACGTACCGCTGAAAGTACCACTGCGACTGTTCCCGGTCCGTCGGCTTGGCCAGGGCGGCCACGCGACAGACGCGGGGATTGAGCCGCGCGATGATGCGAGAGATGGTGCCGCCCTTGCCGGCCGCGTCGCGGCCCTCGAAGATGACCACCACCTTCAGGCCATGGTCGACCACCCATTCCTGAAGCTTGGACAACTCGACCTGCAGCCGGGCCAGTTCCTTCTCGTAGTGTTTCTGCTTAAGTTTCTTCTTCGTTTTCTTTTCCTGGGTCTCAGGATGATTCCCGTCGATTTTATTCACGCGCGTTCCTCCTGTACCGGGTCTCCTCAGCTTCCGCTCAACGTGAACCGCACGCCCATCCGGTCGAGCTCGTCGATCATCGTATCGAAACCGTCCCCGTAAATCGCCTGCTCGGGGGTAACGAATGGCCGGCCGGGATGGGGCAGGTCTCCCCGGGCCGTCATCCGCGCGCCGATGGCCGCGGTGAAGGCCGTGGTCCGCGCCATGGAAGTGAATCCCGTCTCTTCGTCATACCGGTCGACCATCTCGGCCATACGCGTGGCGGGCCGGCCGTCCTTCTCGCCGATCGCGGTGACGCGAAACGTCGTGATGTCCCGGTCCTCCGGGGCCATTTTCACCCGGGGAAAGAGCACGGCGTCCACCACGTGCTTGGGGATCACGCTGGTGCCGTCCACGTCCACCGGCTCCTCGCTCAGCAGACCCAGCTCACGCAGCACGGTCACCTTGTGGGAATACCCCGGCCAGCGCACGGTCTTCTGCGTACCGGTACGCAGGCCTTTCAGCACATCCAACTCGAGGAGCCAGGGGAAGAACCCTTCGTGCCAGGCTTCGCATTCCCCCACGCCGTCGAAGGAAACCGGTTCCGGGTCGGAGTAGCGGGGGACGTCCACGAGGTGCCCGTCCTTCACCATCCGGGCCATTGAATCCCGCAGCGGCAAGCGCTTGCCGCCGAAGACGATCTTGTACCCCAGGGGCGGTTCGGGCCGCGTGGGAATGCCTCCGCACTGTATGTGCAGTTCGTCCGTCCGGTCGAGCTGCTCCGCCAGGCGGCGGCCCAGGATTTCGGTCAGTCCCGGCTCCAGCCCGCAACCCAGGATGACGAAGCCCCGCGAACCGGAAAAGCGCGACTTCATGGCGTCGAGATCGTCCCGTGGCATGCCGGCAAGGTCCAGGCGGGTAAGGTCCATGTACGGCATGCCCGCTTCGAGGGCGAGCGGAAAAGCCGTCATGCTCGCGTCCCTGGGCAGCGCCGCCACGCCCGCCGCGTGATCCTTCATCACGGCAATGGACTCGGCCCGGTCGTTCATGTCCAGCCGCCGGTAGGCGACCTTGTCCGTCCCCGGCTTGTCCCGTAGCGTTTCGCGGCAGGCCCCGAGCTGGTCATCGCTGAGATCGCAGACCGTCACGCACTCCACCTGATCGTCCACCATGGCGTTGTACGCCGCCGCGGGTCCCATCAGGCCGCTGCCGATCACGAGTATACGCACGGGTGCCTCCGTTTGGATCAGACCTGCCGGAACGCAGGCATACAGCATGTTGTGGTAGTGACTGAGTTAGGAAGTCAGGATCACAATTAGCACGTTGGAAGGGGATCGCGTCAAGGCCAATCTGGCCGTAATGCCGCGCCGGATTAACCTTGATCCGGGTCCCCGGCGCCTGTATCTTGGCGCTTACGTTTTCCTCCAAATACCCATAATATCCGATAGCCTAATTCCAAGTCAGGAACAGACGATGAACCGTGTCCACCCTCGCGCGTTGTCCGCAGTCTACCTCTTCGCCTTCGGCCTGATCTGTACCCTCGTCCCCGGAAACGTCCGGGCGCAGGACCTTCCGTTCGCCATGGAGGTCCGCGTGCCCGGCGTCGAATCCTACGACCCGGCCATCCCCCGTCCCGAATCGGTCATCGGCCACACGGTCGGCGACACGCACACGCGGTCCCACCTGGTGGCCGCCTACTACCGGGCGGTGGCCGAAGCCTCGGACCGCGTCGTGGTAAGCCGCCATGGCGCTACCTACGAAGGACGCCATCTGTACCACGCCGTGGTGACGTCGCCGGCCAACCATGGGCGTCTGGAAGAAATCCGGATGGCCAACCACCAACTGTCCGACGCGCCCGGCGAGGTGTCGGACGCCATGATCGAGACCATGCCCGTCGTCGTCCACATGGGTTACGGGGTGCACGGCAACGAGGCCAGCGGACCCGAGGCGGCCATGCTGGTGCTCTACCACCTGGCCGCGGGCAGCGGGCCGGCCGTGGACGGCCTGCTGGACCGCGCCGTGATCATCTTGGACCCCAACTACAACCCGGACGGGCGGGACCGTTTCGTCAACTGGGTCAATGCCAACCGGGGCCGCGTCGCCACGCGGGACGGACAGGACCGGGAGCACGTGGAACCGTGGCCGGGCGGGCGGACCAACCACTACTGGTTCGACCTGAACCGGGACTGGCTCGTGGCGCAGCACCCTTCATCGAAGGGCCGGGTGGGCCTGTTCCACCACTGGCGCGCCCAGGTGCTGACCGACGTGCACGAAATGGGCAGCAACGCGACCTATTTCTTCCAGCCCGGCATCCCGAGCCGAAACAACCCGAACACGCCGGAACGGACCTTCGAACTGACGGCGGCGCTCGCGGAGCACCACGCCGAGTGGCTCGACCGCCACGGTGCGCTGTACTACTCCCGGGAGACCTTCGACGACTTCTTTTACGGCAAGGGCTCCACCTTTCCGGACGTGAACGGAGCCATCGGCATCCTCTTCGAGCAGGCCTCGTCCCGGGCGCTGGAGCGGGTGACGAACGACGGAGTCCTGACCTTCCCCTTCACGATCCGCAACCAGGTCGCCACCTCCATGTCGACCCTGGCCGGCAGCCTGGCCCTGAGGACGGAGTTGCTCACCCACCAGCGCGATTTCTATGCGTCGGCGCTGGAGGCGGCGCGGCGCAACCCCGTCAAGGCCTATGTCCTCGATCTCGGCGGAACGCGCACGCGTACGCAGGCCCTCCTGCAGATGCTGCTGCGCCACCGCATCCGCGTCTACGAGCTCGCGCGGACCGTGCAGGCCGGCGAACGTACCTTGCCGGCCGGGCGGACCGCGGGTTCCGGCGAACGGTCCTTCCGCGCCGGCGAGTCGGTCATCATCCCCATGGACCAGCCGCAGACGCGGTTGATCAAGGCCTCGATGGAACAGGTCACGACCTTCACGGACTCCCTCTTCTACGACGTCTCGGCCTGGACCCTGCCCCTGGCCATGGGCGTTCCGAGCGGTGAACTGCGCAGTTACTCCGACGACCTGGCCGGCGCGGAGATCACCGAAGCCGCCTTCGACGGCGGCGAGCTGATCGGCGGCCACGGGTCCTATGCCTACCTGATGGAATGGGACCGCTACTTCGCGCCGCGTGCGCTCTACCGGCTCCAGGACGCGGGCCTCCGGCCCCGGCTGGCCAGGCAGCCCTTTTCGGTGGCCGTGGACGGCCCGGGCGTTCCCGGCAGTACTGAACGGACCTTCGACCGGGGCACGATCATCATCCCCGTCGCCCAGCGCGACGCCGCGTCCACCGTAACCGCCGCACAGGTGCGGGCGCTCATCGACCGGATCGTGGCGGAAGACCACGTCATCGTCCACGGCACGGATACGGGTCTGACGCCCACGGGCGGCGACCTGGGCGGCCCGACCTCCCCGGTGCTGGTCAAGCCGGAGATCGCGCTGCTCTCGGGTCCCGGTACCCGGGCCTACGAGGTCGGCGAGACCTGGCACCTGCTGAACGAGCGGTTCGGCATTCCCGTCTCCCTGGTCGACGCCGACGGGTTCTCGGACCTTGACCTGGACCGTTACACGACACTGGTCATGGTCATGGGCAACTACGACCTGGATACGGAGGACATGAACCGGCTCAGGTGGTGGGTGCAGGAGGGCGGCATCCTCATCGCCTGGAAGAGCGCCGCCCGGTGGCTCATCGGCAATGAAGTGATCGACGAAGGCCTGAGATTCGCCCGGCCCGATTCCGTAGATATTCCCTATGAGCTGGTATCGTCCACGCGGGGGGCACAGCGGATCGGCGGCGCCATATTCGCGGCCGCGCTCGACACCACCCACCCGCTGGCCTTCGGTTACGGCGATCAGGCGCCGCTCTTCCGCAACCACGAGATCTTCTTCGAACCTTCCGCCACGCCCGGGGCCACGGTGGCCCGGTACACGTCGTCTCCGCTGCTGGCCGGCTACATCTCACCGAAGCGTCACGGCGAACTGGCGGATTCCGCCGCGTTGATCGCCCGGAGGCAGGGCGCCGGCGCCGTCGTGCTTTTCGCCGACAATCCCAATTTCCGGGCCTTCTGGTACGGTACGAACGGTCTGTTCCTGAACGCCGTCTTCTTCGGGGGTGCGTTTTAGGCGAGACCCGAGCGCCGCCGCTAGCCGGACGCCGCTAGAGTGATCCAGGAGCGCGGCCGGAGTGAACCGCGCATCCGCAACAGAAAGCGAACCCTATGCCCGTAACCATCACCGACGTGAAGACCATCCTGACCCAGCCCGCCGGGTCGCGCCTGATCGTCGTGAAGATCCTGACGTCGGAGCCCGGCCTGTACGGCCTGGGTTGCGCCACCTTCACCCAGCGGTTCCGGGCCGTCCACGCGGCCATCGAACACCACCTTAAGCCCTTCCTCATCGGCAAGGACGTGGACGATATCGAAGACCTGTGGCAGACGGCCATGGTGAACGGCTACTGGCGCAACGGACCGGTCCTGAACAACGCGATCTCCGGCATGGACCAGGCCCTGTGGGACATCAAGGGCAAGCGCGCGGGCATGCCCGTGTACCAGCTTCTCGGCGGCAAGTGCCGGGAGGCGGCGGACACCTACGTCCACGCCGACGGCAGGTCACCCGAAGAAGTGGCGGAGAACGTACTGAAATACATGGACCAGGACTACCGGCACGTACGCTGCCAGATCGGCGGATACGGGGGCCGAAAGCCGCGGGTCACCCCGCCCGAAGGCGCGAAGCCCGGGGATTATTTCGATCCGCGGAGTTACATGCGCCGCACGGTGAAGATGTTCGAACACCTGCGCGCGGCCGTGGGCGACGAGGTGGAACTGCTCCACGACGTGCACGAGCGGCTCACGCCCGCCGACGCCATCGTCTTCGCGAAGCAGGTCGAACCTTTCAACCTGTTCTTCCTCGAAGACCCCCTGGCGCCCGAGGACAACGAATGGTTCCGCCGCATGCGCCAGACCTCGACGACGCCCATCGCCATGGGGGAACTCTTCAACAATCCCGCCGAATGGCTGCCCCTGATCGAGGGACGGCTCATCGACTTCCTGCGCATGCACATCAGCCAGATGGGCGGCATCACGCCGGCACGGAACGTCGCGGCCATGGCCGCCATGTACGGCATCCGCACGGCCTGGCACGGTCCGGGCGACGTCTCGCCGGTGGGCCACGCCGCCAACCTGCACCTCGACCTGTGGGCACCGAATTTCGGCATCCAGGAATGGTGCCGCTTCAGCGACCTGGTCTACGAGATCTTCCCCGGCACACCCGAAGTGCGCGGCGGCTACATGTATCCCAACGACCGCCCGGGGCTGGGCGTCGAATTGAACGAGGAACTGGCAGCCCGCTATCCCTGCCAGGACGAAATCATCAACTGGACCCAGGCCCGGACGCCCGACGGAGGCCCCGCCCGGCCGTGACCTTCATCTCCGGCTACTCCCTGTCCGAAGACTACGCCGGCCACCTCCAGCGGATCGGCGCCTTCGCCATCGACCTGGCGATTCTCACGGCCGCCGGCGCCGTGATGGCGCTGGCCGCCGAATTCCTGGAGGCCGGCTCGGACCCGGTAACCGTCCCGCTGCTGAGCGCGTTCCAGTTGCTCATGCCGTGGTTCTACTACGCAGTCATGGAGAGTTCGTCCAAAGGCGCCACCATCGGCAAGATGATCCTGGGCATCCGGGTGGCCGACGCCGAGGGGCATACGCCCACTTTCGGCCGCGCCGCGCTGAGGGCCATTCCCAAGTGCCTGCCCGTCCTCTGGCCGGGTTACCTCGCCGCGGTCTTCACCCAACGCAGACAGGCCTTTCACGACCTGATCGCGCGGACGCTGGTGTTGCGGGCCGAATAAACCGGTTGGCCCGAAAAACCGGTTGCCGTCATCGAATTATTCCTTCATCATTAGCGTTCGCCTGACGCTAATGTTTCCCTTCTCCCCAGGATCCCGCGGCAAAAGATCAGGAACGGGCTGTGTCACGAATCCTGCTGAATACGTTTACCTTGCTCGTACTCGGCACGCTGAGCGCGCTGATCTCACTGACCGTCGCGTGCGGCAAGGACAGCCCCACTACGCCCACCCCGACGTCCCCGTCGCAACCGCCGCCTCCGCCGCCGACCCCGGTAGCGACCCGCATCACCATCACGCCGTCCTCGGCCACGCTGAACGCGATCGGCCAGACGGTCCAACTTACCGCCCAGGTCTTCGATCAGAACAACGCCGTAATGACCGGTGCTTCCGTGACCTGGACCAGTGCGGACCCCAGGATCGTATCGGTCAGTTCAGGCGGCCTGGTAACCGCGGTCATGTACGGGATAATCCGGATTACGGCGAGATCCGGCGGCGCATCGCAGGACGTTGAAGTAAAGGTCGTACAGACCGCAGGCAGGATCAACATCGAACCCACGGAGGTCACCTTTACGGCCATCGGCGAGACATTGCAACTCACCGCCTCGGTACAGGACCGCAACGGACAGACGATCGAAGGGGCAAACCTGACCTGGCGGAGCAGCGATACGGAAGTGGCGCGCGTGAGCACGACCGGCCTGGTAACCTCGACCGGCAACGGCACAACCAGGATAACGGCCCGATCCGGCAGTACCGAGCAAGGCGTCACCGTCAGGGTCATGCAGACGCCCACCGGTATCGCGATCGAACCTTCCGAGGTCAACCTCACGGCCATCGGTGAGACCATCCAACTCATCGCGAAGGTGGTCGATCCGAATAACCGGACCATCGTGGGGGTCTCCGTGGCCTGGCAGAGCAGCGACGCGTCCGCGGCGACGGTGAGCGCCGAGGGCCTCGTGACCGCGGTGAACAACGGCACCGCAACTATCACGGCCACATCGGGCGATCTATCGGCAAGCAGCGACGTTACGGTCATGCAGACGCCCGCCAGCATCGTGATCGATCCGTATGAAACCACGCTCGCGGCGGCCGGGGATACGGTGCAGTTGACGGCCACGGTGCTCGATCATAACGGGCGTACGATCGACGGCGCGGACGTGACCTGGGAAAGCGGCGACGAATCGATCGCAATGGTTGACGGCCAGGGTCTCGTGTCCGCGGTGGCCGGCGGCACCGTGGAGATTACGGCCCGATCAGGTGAGGTATCGTCCGCGTCGTCCATAACCGTGAAAGACGTGGTCCTGGACCGAGAGGTCCTGTCGATCCTGTACCAGGCCACCAACGGCGACGAATGGACCAACAACGGGAACTGGTTAAGCACCGGGCCGATGAACGACTGGTACGGTGTTACAGCAACTGCTTCCGGTGAGGTAGTACGCCTGGAACTGCCACGGAACAACCTCCAGGGCCCCCTTCCCGCAGAATTGTGCCATCTCGCCTCCCTTGGCGTGCTGGACCTCAGGTACAATGACCTGACGGGCAACCTGCCACCGGAATTCGGACTGCTCTCCAACCTCACCTGGCTGGGGCTGTCCGGCAACGAGTTATCGGGCGGCATTCCACCGGAACTCGGACAGTTGACTCGACTGACCGTCCTGAGTCTCGACAGTACCGAGTTGACAGGCAGCATCCCGCCGGAACTGGGACTACTGACCAACCTGACCTGGCTGAGCGTGCTGAACAGCCGCCTGACGGGGAATATCCCGCCGGAACTGGGGCAGCTTTCCGATTTGACAAACCTTAACCTTGCCGGCAATGAGCTGACGAGCAGTATCCCACCGGAACTGGGACAATTGGCCAGCCTCGAACAGCTGAATCTCTCCAACAACGATCTGGCGGGAACCATTCCGCCGGAATTGGGACAACTCGTTGACCTTACTCACTTGTATCTCGGCGGCAACATGCTTACGGGAGACATCCCATCGGAATTGGCCCAACTCTCCGCACTCACCAACCTGTCGATTTCAAGCAACAGATTGACGGGCTTCATCCCATCAGAACTGGGTAATCTCACCGAACTCACCGTGCTAAATCTTTCCTGGAACGAATTGACTGGGCACATTCCGCCGGAGCTGGTTAATCTCACCAAACTCGAATTTCTCTTCCTCGATAGAAACGCGTTGACCGGTACCATCCCACCTGAACTTGGACAACTGACCAGTCTGAGGCAGCTGTGGTTTAAGGAAAACCGGCTGGCAGGGACCATCCCGCCCGAACTGGGTCAACTCGAAAACCTCAATCATTTGACACTTGACAACAACCGGCTGACGGGGACAGTTCCGGACGAACTGGGACAACTCACCGACCTTGTATTTCTCTGGCTCGCCGATAATCCAGAGCTATCCGGTCCACTGCCCGGTTCATTTACCGGGCTCGAGAAAATGGGATCTCTAAACCTGAGAAACACTGCGCTGTGTGTGCCGCCTACCGCAACATTTATGACTTGGATAGACGGTATCCAGACAGTAAGTGGACTGCAGTACTGTTCCGGACCGTAACGTGAGGCGTCAAGACGCCTTCTGCTGCGTAATCAGCACCGCCTCCAGCCGGCCCATGCGCGTATCCATCTTGTCCTCCAGAGCAATCAAGCGGGTATCCATCTTGTTCTCCAGCGCGACGATGCGCGCTTCCGTCGCGGTAAAGCGTCTATCCATTTTGTCCTCCAGCGCGACGATGCGCGCTTCCGACTCGATAAAGCGTGCATCCATCTTGCCCTCCAGGGTGACGATGCGCGCTTCCAGCCTGTCCTCCATGCGATCCATGCGCTGAACCAGCCGGGTTTCGAGTTCCATTCGACCCGCCTTGGATTCTTTCCAGAAGAAGATGAATGCTCCCAATAAGATAGCCGGCGATACGACCAGTTGAGCGATTTCCATAGTACGATTTCTCCCTTACCGGTTTCTATTTGGACACTTACTGTTTACATTTTTCGATTTTGGTCTCTACTCGTGATACAACCTCGATCAAGTCTCTCAGTTTCTCTTCTACCGACAGCAGGATTCACTTCTATTCGTTTACCGATACGCGCAGGTAACCTTCGACGCGGCCAAGGCGCGTGTTCATGTCGTGCATCTCGGAACGTATCGAGGTGAGTTCCGTCCTCAATCCGGTCAACTCGGTCCGAATTTCATCCCGAAATTCCTTATTGGATTGATTGATGAAGGTGACGACTGCGATTACGAGGATGCCTATGGCCGATACGATCTGCGCGCCAAAAGCCCAGTTTTCGCGGGACATTCCGGTCATCTTACGACCTCCTGGTGAGTGTGACGATGTGAGTATAGTCGGACCTATATGATTCAATAGTCAGAGATCTGCCTTCAGAACTCGTTGTTTTACCGTTTCTACTCGTTTCCGGACACGCGCAGGATTCCTTCGACGCGGCCGAGGCGTGTATTCATGTCGTGAATTTCAGAACGTATGGAGGCGAATTCGGATTGCATTTCCGTCCGCAATCCGGTCAGCTCGGCCCGAATCTCATCCCGGAATTCCGTGTTGGACTGATTAATGAAAGTGACGACTGCGATTACGAGGATGCCTATGGCCGATACGATCTGCGCGCCAAAGGCCCAGTTCTCGCGGGACATTCCGTTCATCTTCCGACCTCCTGGTGAGTGTGACAAAGCATGAATAACCGACCTCTAAAGCGTATCAGTCGGAGATCACCAGGCAATACTCGGAGTTTTTCTTAGAAAATGAAAAAGGACAGGCTGGAGGAAACGCGCCGGCTCAGTCCCGCAGGGCGAGACTTTCTCCGCTGAGCGTCACGCCCAGCGGCTCGATGACCACCTGGCGGGGGCCATCCTCAACTACGCCGGCGACCCAGGCGCGGAGACCTTGCGCTTCGGCACAGGCCACGGCCGCGTCCCCGTCCTCCGGGCGGACGAAGAGGGCGAAGCCGGCGCCCATGTTGAGGCTGCCGTAGGCTTCTTCCGCAGTCTGCCGGGTCTCCTCCACCATGAACTGCAGGACCTCGGGAACGGGGGGTACTTCGGTAATGCGGTAGGTGAACGGGCCGGGGTGGCGCATGATCTTCCGCCAGCCATGGCCGGTGATGTTGGCGATGTAGCGCAGGCCGATGCCGGCCTCGAAAGCCGCCTCGGTGACGGGAGGATAGAGCACGGTGGGGTCGAGCAGGGCCTCGCCGTACGTCCGGCCGTCGGGCATGACCGTGGCGTACCCCTCCGGCAGTCGCTCGGACAGTTTGCGCGCGAGGGTGAGGCCGTTGGCGTGGATACCGCTGCTTTCCAGGAGGACGATCGCGTCCCCGGCCGCCAGATCCTCGCCCAGGGTGAGGCGCGATTTCGGCTGGATTATGCCCACGCAGGAGGCGGCCAGGTCGATGGCGTCTTCCTCCACCACGCCGGTCAGGCAGGGGGTCTCACCGCCGCCCCAGGCCACGCCCAGGACGTCGCAGGCCGCCTTCCAGCCGTCGACCAAGTCGTTCATGCGGTCGGTGTCGTCGAACCAGTCCGACGAACCGGCGGCCCAGTAGGCGTGGATGCTCAGGGGCCGCGCGCCCACGGTGACGAGGTCGTTGACGGCCGTGGCGATGGTGTCCTGCGCGATGTGGTCGTACCAGGTCCGTCCCGATGCCTTCGATACCGGCGGCCCCGACACCCGCGACACCCCCGACTCCGCCTGCACCTCCCGCATCGCGTCCGCCACCAGGGCCTTGGTGCCCAGGCATTCGGTGATGGAGGCGAGATAGGCATCGCCGATGTCCACCACGTAGGCCGACTCCCCGCGGCTGGCCGCCACCTCGCGGACGCCTGTGTGCGCACCCGCGCGTTCGAGGTTGGCCCCCGTGGCCCGTGCCGCCTGCTGGGCGAGGACCTTCAGGGGATCGATCCGGTCGTAGTCGACGCCGGAATCCTCGTAGGTCAACCGGTCACCGGCAGGCGGACCGCCAGGCGCGCCGCTTCCGTTCGGCTTTTCGTCGGCCATGCACGTCCTTTCGGAGTCCTTCAGCTTCCCGTGGTGAACAGTTCACGCAGCCTGCGGGCCACGAGCTGGACTTCGCCATCCTCGAGCTGCAGCGTGCGCGGACCCAGACCGTCGTAGATGATCTTCGGGTCGCCCGCGCGCAAGAGCCGGCCCACGTCTTCCCGGGACAGGGGAATCACCGACTCGTCCCAGAGCAGTTCCACGTCGTGGTAACCGTGGGTGTTGAGCTCGTAACGGGCTTCCAGGCCGTCGATGCCCTGCAACTGGTCCGCCAGCCAGCGAGCCTTCGTGTTCCAGGAGGCGATCTCTTCTTCCTCGTCGAGGGCCACGTACCGCTCCAGCGCGGCGACCAGACCGACGATCTCCTCCTTGCCGACCTTCAGCCCCCGTCCAATGCCGTTGACCGGCGCGTTCTGCATCCGGGCGGCGTGGATCAGGTCGGCGCGGCCCGCGAGGATCCCCGTCGAATTCGGGCCGCGAATCCCTTTGCCCCCGCTGACCACGACCAGGTCGGCGCCGGCTTCCAGGTACTTGGTCAGGTTCTCCTTCGGCGGCAGGTTGGACGCCAGGTCGATCATCACCGGCACGCCTTTTCGCTTGCCGATCTCGATGATCTCCAGGGGCATGAGCGTCTCGGGGTCGTGTTCCTGCCGGTGGCGCACGGGAAAAGGCGGCACGCCCCGCGTCTGGTGCTCGATGTACGCCAGGCCCACGAGCAGCGCCGTCCGGTCCGTGATGGCCGCCTCGTATTCCGCGCGGGTGCCGGCCTCCACCAGCTTCATGCCCGCGAAGCCGAACACGTTGTCGTAAAAGAAACGATGGGCCGTCTGAAACAGGCACTCCACCTTCGGCCAGTTCGGATTGGGCAGGAGCCCCATCCGTTCCTCGTCGGGCCCGGTCAAAACGCCCGCCGCGCCTACCAGCATCGACGCGAAGGCGCCGGACGAGACCAGGGCGGCCTCCGCCCCCATGATCTCGGCGATGCGCCGTCCCGCCGCTTCGTGCAACTCGGACATGTCCACGAAGTAGCGGTTGGCCTCGGCCATGGCCTCCATCACCTCGGCCGGCATGCGTGAGCCACCCATGCTCGAGAGGTGCTCGTGGGCGCCGACATGGGGCCGCACTCCGAGCAGCCGGGTGTAGACGTTATCCTTCAGATCGGCCGCCAGAGCCTCCGGGTCGCCGCCCGAACCGCTGACGCCGCCCGAACCGCCCGCGCTACCACCTCCCGGCGATCCATCCAACTCGTCCGCACTACTGCAACCGGATGCCGCGACACCCGTCGCACTCGCCGCGCCGGCCATCCCGGCCAGTGCGCTCACCCTGATGAAGGTGCGCCGGTCCAGCCGGTCCAGCCGGTCCAGCCGGTCCAACTCGCTTTCTGTTTCCGCCGATTCCCGCTCGTCCACATGCTGCTCTTTACGATTGTGCTCGTCCATGTGTCCTCACTCCCGCTTCTTCGCCGCCATCAGGTTCTCCGTCCGGCTCGCCACCTGCGCTTCGATCTCCTTGCGTGTCCAGTGCTTCCCCTTGTTCATGCCCCGGCATGTCTCAGCTTCCCGTTCCCACCGCCGTTTGGACTTCAGGATGTCCTGCCAGAAGGGATAGCTGCTGCACTGAGACGGCCGCACCGGATAGATGGAACAACCCCGGTCGTAGAATACGCAGGGACCGTCATCCGGAGAGACCAGGGAGACGTAGCCGTCGATCTCTTCCGTGTACTTTTCAAGGAAGGTTTCGAAGGGCAGGTCCAGGTACTCGGCGATGCGCCGGAACTCCTTCTCGCTGCCGTAGATGAATCCACCCGGGAAGGTACAGCAGTGACCGCACCCGTGGCAGGAGAACTGCAATCCGTCGTGCCAGAACTTGCCTTTAGCCATGGCTATTGATCTCTGGTGACACTGAACTTCAGATTTCCGCGCACTTCATCCACCTTGGTCTCCACACGGTCGACCTTGGCATCCACACGGTCAATCTTATCTTCCAG
This sequence comes from Gemmatimonadota bacterium, assembly GCA_009841265.1. Classification (NCBI taxonomy): domain Bacteria; kingdom Pseudomonadati; phylum Gemmatimonadota; species Gemmatimonadota bacterium. The sequence goes on from VXMB01000009.1 coordinate 1,678,173, forward strand.
TCTGGACAACCGGTCTCTCGTGCCGGATTCCACGAAAACATACAAGCCGAAGCCAACTGTAATCAGGGCACCTTTTATTACTACATTGATCCAGGGTTTCTTAGCCAACTTATACTCCTTATGCAACGAATACATATACAGGAATACCCTTATACCGTATTAGTCGGCCAAGCTGGAGTGCATTCTCGAAATAAAAAACTATTCTCCCACCGTGGCGATCACTTCGACTTCGCACCGCGCGCCGAAGGCCAGGCCGCTGCCGGCGAAGGCGCTGCGGGCCGGCTTGTCGCCGGGGAAGTACGTGACGTACACCTCGTTGAAGGCGGGCCATTCGGCGATGTCCGCCAGCATGACCGTGGCCTTGATCACCCGGTCCATGGAGGATCCGTTGGCTTCCAGGACCGCCCTGATGTTCTCCATGGTCTGGCGGGCCTCGCCCTGGATGCCGCCCGTCGCCAGGTCAGTCGTACCGGGGATGTTCCCGATCTGTCCGGAGAGGAACAGCAGGTGCCCCACGCGCACAGCGTCCGAGAAGGGCAGGTTCATGCTCGCCGTGGTCTCCGACGTGAGATATACGGCCTCGGGCGGGGGCGGGGGCGCAGCAGGGGGCGTCGATGCGTCCTGCTCCATTTCAGCGCATCCCGCGACGAACATCAGCGGCATAGCGGCGAACATCAGCGTCATAACGAAAACCATCGTGGGCACCGAGACTGTCCGCGGTGGCATAGTGGCATCGCGCAACGGCACGGCGGTCTTCTGATATTGCGCGCCGGCATTGCGAAGTCGTCCGGTCATATTTCGCTCCCGATGACAGAGGCTACAGGCCTTGCGCGTCGACGTGATCGCACAAGGAATAACAAACAGGCGAGTAAACTTGAAACTAACGAATTGAAGCTGACCCGGTCAAGCCTGCATGTTATCTCTCGTGATGAAAGCTGCACGTAATTACCGGCAACTCTCTCGTACGGGCGGAGAACTGGATCGCGGGCCGAGGACGGAAAGGGAAGGGAGCACGTGCAAGACCGAAGGCGTGATTATACAGTCCGAGTTGCCATGCTCGGTGATCGAAGATGCCTTGCGACGGATTCAGTAGCAGTGCTATCGGTGTGGGGAATTTCCGTGCCTGGACAGGATCTCCAGGCGAGCGGCCGGTCAGGCGCCGGCTTTCTGGCCGAAGACGACGACGGCTGCGTACAGGCCATTCTTTACTCCGACGCTTACGCCTGCCCGATTGAATACGAGGTTCAGCTGGTTTCTGCAATGGACCGGGGATTCGTGCCAGTCGGTGAGCCATTTTTCTGTCAATTGATCACGTGCCGTTCCCTGGGTGAGTATGATGTTCTCGCCCAGGACGAGCCACGCCGTCTGCGGGCTTGCCCTCGTAACACGGTCTGCTATGCTTGATCCGTCCGAACCGGTGTGGTAGTCGGCGGACAGATCGTTGGCCAGGAGATCCTCCATGTGGACCCTCGCGGCTTCGGCCAGTCCGTCATCCCAGGTAACCGGTGTTGTCGGATCGTAGGAATCATCCCCGCAAGTTCCTCCCTGCCCCCGGTAGACGTTGATGCCCGCCAGGATTCCGCGCTCGATGTCCGAGAAAGGCGAGACCGTCGTAGCCGGTGGTTTCGAGGACGGCTCGGCCGGCGGGGGCGGATCGGCGGGGGCGGTCACGGCCGGATTGCCATCCGATCCGCAACCCGGCAACCAGGGCAGTCCGGCGATCAGGACGAGAAGCAACGGGATCGAGCGTGGCCGACCGGGTAAAGGTGCTAATTCAGCCCGTCCCTTGGCGTTATCGAGACCAAACCCGTGAATGTCCGTGTTCTCCTACCTGTAGGTAATCTGAAAATCGATGAGATTGTAATGCGGAGGCACACCGCAGCGAGGAAACGATACCCCCGGAGTCCTTCCCCGGGGGCATTTTTAGCGGATCGGCCGTGCTCAATCACTTCGGTTGGTCTGCATTGGCTTTGATCTGTTCCCACAGACCGCGGAGCAGGTCCGGTGTCTCCGCTACCGGATCAGCCGTAACTCTCGGGGCTTCGTCCGCATTGGCCTTGATCTGTTCCCACAGGGCCGACAAGTCACCCATGCGCTCTACCCGCTGGTCCAAGACATCTTCGGACGTCGTTTCCGTGTCCTGGGGAAACGCCAACTGAGGACTCGTGACCAATGCCAACACGACTCCCGCGACGATCGACAATCTGGTCATGATACACCTCCCATTAAGGTATAAGGATTGATTCTACCCTATTAGACCTCCCTGGGGGCTTCTTGGTTGTGAGGACTCGCAATTCACCTTCGATCTCGTTCAGATTCTGACAGCGATTATCACAAGACGCTAAAGTAGAAGTCACATATGAGATTTGAGAATTTGCTTTATGAGTATGGAGGTTCGTATGATGATAATGGTCGTGGGTAGCAGAATTCGAAGTAACTATCCCTTCCGATGGATTTACTGCTCTCAGTACAACGTATCCCGCAGGCGAAAACGATTACTTAACTTTCTAATCCAACAGTTTCCATGGATCTTCCTTAATGTTGGATTCCGAATTGACACTCTACGATCTCCGGATCGGCCACGACAACACGAGCAGAAACGTTCGGCTCGAGCTCGCGCAGGAAGGCGATCATCTTTTCGTAGTTGCGTGCTGATGGCCAGGCAGGGTTGCAGAACGACATGAAATCGTATGTCGACTCTCCTGGAATGACTTGAAAGGTCTTTCGATCGGGGTTGACGGCATACCCGTCCTGCTCTATAAATCCATCGGGATTGGGATAATCGACATCGAGGGTTGGATCGCCCTCCATACCCGAGCAGTAGGTGTGAAGCAATCCCAGATTATGCCCGATTTCATGTTGCAAGACGTCGTCCAGGATCGTCTTGTTGTAACTCCAGAAAATTACAGAATACGGAGAGCCAACTGCGGCCGATCCAGCCCCTTGTCCATGTCCGTTGATCACTTCGGGAGAAACGACGGCCACATGAAACGTTATACCTTCGCCGAACGACGCGCCGGCGTACTGGTTTAACAAAGCATCGAATGTCGCGGTCCTGAACGGATCGTATCGCGGGAACCCATCCTGCGCCCGTTCAATTCCGGTGGTGTCAGCAACAACAGGTCCGCCAACCTCCCATGCGGTTACATCCAGAGGCATGGTCCGACCCAACTGCCATCCTACGTCATACTGGTTAACGATATTCTCGAGCCACACGGATTCGCTTGCGATCTGATCTTCGTCGATCACGACCGGATGAAACACGATTTTGGTCTCTGGCAAATGAAAATAGTCCACTCGTATAGGGATGAATTGGTTTTCGACAGTCCAGTAGTACCTTCGATTTACCTGGTCGTAACCACCGATTCTAAACCCAATACTAAACGCACAGTTCGCTACGTCATCCGGCCAAGTATGAGGCTGTTTCGAGAAGTAATCAATTCCATCCAGCATATAGTCCGCTTTTAGATCGAGAAGATTGAAGTCCTGCCCGATTCCTCCTGTTCCGGTTCCGCACCACAGGTACCAGGCCGTAGATGGATTTTCTGCTTCATAGGATTCGTAGTCCGATCCCGGATCGATCGAGAAATCTATATGGAGGTAGTTGTTTGTGTTCCATTCAGCGAAACTAATGTTCTCCCCGCCTATGACAACCGTGCTTCCGCCGCTACTGTTCAACAACGTCGCGGTCGTGCCCTCGAAGGAGACGACTCTGTGTCCAAGTGACGCGGTCGTGTCACCTGGCGCTGCACTCGGTCCCGGCGGACCTTGTGGTCCTGCTGGTCCCTGAATCCCTGGAGGCCCTGGCGGACCATCGGGCCCGGGCGGACCGGGCGGACCGGGCGGTCCCGTACCCGGCGAGCCAGGCGGACCTGTGGGCCCTGTAGGACCTGGTGGGCCCTCGCAGGACATAAGGAGTAGCGTCAGAACCAATATAACTGTACTTGAATTCCGCCTGTGTGATCTGTTCAACTGATCTTCCTTTGATTAGGATGTAGCTTTAACTACACCGGGTCGTCCCGCCCGTTAAAGCACTTGCTCCTTAATTTGGCGTAAATGCTACCCCTACCCTGATCGGTATCCACTGCACCGGATCATCTTCGAACCCATACTCGTTCTCTAACGCGCCGAGAATATGGTTGTAACGAATATCCCCTGTTATGGATACTGTTTCGCCAACAGGGATCTCTATGCCTGTCCCTAACGTAAATGCAAATCCAGATCCGGTTATGCTGACATCTAAACCTAGCACCGAAACCACTCCCGTTGCCCTTCCGTAACCTATTCCTCCGCGAGCGTACATAACTACGGGCGAAGGATTAGATTTCAGCAGGATTCCTATATTTGCACCGGTCATAGAAATGGCCGCGTCTGCTCCGATCAGAGTCAGCGCGGCTTTAAGATCGTCCTCAATTCCCAAACCGCTGTGATAACCCTCTGCAAAAGCATGGACATTTGCGGTTATCGGAACCGAGAAGCCTGCATTCAATCCCCATCCAGTAGCAGCTCCATCTGATGAGTCGCCTACCGGGATACTGACCCCTCCACCAGCATTTAAAGAAACACTCTGTTCCTGAGCATCTACCCAATCAGGTATCGACCATACCGATAATACGAAGAAGAACAGAAGCGTCCTTATTACTGAAATACCTAAAACACGAATCATGGGTCTTTTCTCCTTTCGGTAATCCAACGTGGTGACTTTTTGCCCGCCGTCTTCGGTCGGCGTCATCGACGCCTCCTACTGGCGGCGGGCGGGGTGAAGATGTGCGTGGCGCCCGTATCGTTTTGCACATCGCCGCTTCCCGGGAGACGCCCGCACTTGGTTCCGGACTCTTCAGCGCCCGGTGATAACCCCGGAGCGACGACATCCTGTGCTGCCAGTTGGTAGTATTGCTGACAACGGTTAGATTGCCGCGCCCCGCCGCCCGTCCCGGACGGTGCCAGGCAAGCCCGTCCACACTGCCTGCCGCAGGAAGGACCGGACGAACGAGGCGCGGGATTAGTGGAAGTCTAAATCGCTTCTGCGAACGGCAAGCCGCAATTCGACACAGAACCGAAAGACGATGTAGCCGGGAATCCAGCCCAGGGTCAGCCCGCTCCAGCCTACAAACCAGACCAGGGCGAACCAGATCCCCTGAAATCCGGCCAGGCCGATGAATCCGAGGACGCCGATCCTGCTCCGGATTTCGGTGACAAGCAGGGCCAAAATCACGAGCCCCACCAGGAACGCGTAAATGGTCACGAATTGCAGGGCGTCCGAGTCGGCATGGAGTGGGTAAGACATTTCGACAAGCCACAGGTAGACGCAGATGCTGACGACCAGCAACATGTCCCAGCCAAATAGTTCGCGGAACCGGTACAGCATGTCAAATCTCCTTCAAAGTCCTCTACGGGTCGTCCTCGAGGCCGGTCCTTTTCCTCTGCTCGTAGTCCCTGTCCATGTACTTGTGATCCTGCCACATTTCCTCGAGCGTGACTTCCAGCCGCTCGGTCCAGTACTCGTCCAGGCCCATTTCCTTGAGATGCTGCAGCGTGCTTTCCAGCAGCGTGCAGGCCTTTTTCATGACGTCCTGGTTCATCTGTCACGCCCCAGCGATTTACTTATAGGGGTATCCATCGCCACGCCGTATGCCACCCTGACAGACGCCTGTAGCATTCCATGTATTCATTGTTCGGCAGGACCTGGTAACCTGGCCTCCTCAAAAGGTGAAATTGGCGTCCATATACGCGGCAAGCGCCTTTCTCAACAACTCGCGCACGTCGTTTTCGATCCGGGTCTGCGCCCCGGGATGCCAGGCCAGCCCGAAGCGAAAGTCGCTCCGGAAACCCGGTGCGCTGGCATACCTCACGGTGACGGGGTTTTCCCGTATATACAATGTCTCACCGAACCCGATATCCACCGAGTACAAGCAGGCGGTCAATCCCGATTCGCCTGTCAGGTCCACCGTGCCGATGCCCACGCGCAGGAACAACTCATTGATGTTCAGTTCTTCCGCGCGTTTCAGGCGGAGCCGTGCGAATTCCGCCTCGACAATCTTTTCGAAGTCTGCCCTGCAGCTACCGCCTTTACTCTTGAGATCGAATTCGACGTACAGCTCGTCGGGGTCGTCCTTTATCAGGATCCCTGCATGCACCCCGGACTGCGCCTGCGCATTTCCGCCCGTCATCACCGCCGCCAGGATGAGCACGGCGGTCCACCTGGTCACTCCACTACCTCCGGGTATTTACGACGCGTCTTCAGAAATTCCACGACCGCGCTCTCGGTCCAGAGTTCCTTCCCCCTGCCGTTCCTGACCGGTCGCGGGAAAACGCCTTTTTCTACCAGACGGCGGATGTCCGTAGCGCTGAACCCGGTCAGTGTGGAAACTTTCTTTCGCGTCAATAGCCGGGATTCCATCGCAGCCTCCTTTCCTTGGCATCCAGATCGCCTGAGACCGAACGCGCGGCCGAGACCGAGCGCGCGGCCGAGACCGACCGCGCGGTCGTGACCGAACGAACGGACCTGCCCGATCTCACTGTCCTTGGAACGGCACCGCATCGTGAATCGCCCTGGAGGTCCTCTATCTGATCCATCCAGCTGGTAAACTCCGTGCCCGTCGGGATACAGACTTCCGTGCCGGACAGCCACAGGGCCAGGAGATCGAGTTGCAGGAACGACGCCGGCAACGGTCCGGCAAGCGCGGCATTGTCCCGCACCAGGAACACGGTCAGATCCGACAGTCGGCCCAGTTCCTCCGGGACGTCCCCGGTCAGGTTGTTCGCCGACAGAGAGAGACGGGTCAGACTATCCATGCCTCCAAGTTCGGGTGGTATGGGGCCACTTAGCCGATTGTTGTAGAGCCAGTGGACCGTCAGTCTGTCGAGATACGACAAAGAGGGAGGTATGGGTCCGGAAAGGCGGTTATTGTCCAACCAGAGCGTCCGCGCGTTCGTCAAACCACCCAGCTCAGGCGGTATGGATCCCTCCAGTTCTCGCCGCCCATCGCATCATATAGCGCAACAAGCGCCCTCGCTTCCGGATCGGGCGTGGGTGCTACGGGGGCTGCTGCCATCGGTTGGTCCGGTGAGGTCATCGCGTTGTCCTTCCCGCAGGACATCATTACCACCACCGTTACGGACATCACGCAGACCAGTTTTCCCATTAATCCTTGCTTTCCTATAGCTGGCGAACTTCAGAAATCTGTCAGATTTACACTGGCCATTGATATCACCTGCGCCGCCCCGAGGTCTTAAGACGGGGCCGGGAGCCCAGGGCTAGCCCATTTAAACACCATGTACCGTGGGAGGTATTCCACATGGCGTACCCCGCCGTCTTGTCACACGTATTCGCCCGCCGCGTTTTCGGTCGGTTTACTTCGTCAAGTTTCGCCTCCTACTTGCGGCGGGCGTTGAAGATGCGCGAGACGTCAATCGAGCATTTCATCGCCGCAAAGCCGGGTAACGTCCCGCACTTTTTTCCGGACTCTATCTGCACCCGGTAAAGCCCCCCGGTGCGGCGACGCCTTTAAAGTCCTTCTTCTTTCATTGCGACTATCCACGCGGGCCACTTCTACATTCCCTCCAGTACGAACTCCAACCGGTCCATCCAGTACACGTCCAAGCCCACTAATCCGCACCATCCCTGTGTATACGGGTGCGGATTCAGGCTCGCCATCATGGAGGACGCCATGATGGCATGGGATCAGGGCAGAAATGCCCGGTATGCTCCGTGAATCCGGCCCCGGGGATTTCGTGTAAATCGGCTGAATTGTACTGTTTACTCTAAGGTACAGCCTGAAGTGTGACTTGTGTGTGAATTAACCGATAAACAATAAGAATATTGCGCGAATTTATACCGTGGCGTATTATGTCACGGGCACCGGGACCGCGGCATGACGCGAGGATCACGTGAAAGGTTCGAGGAGATTGCGGAGAGGATACGTCAATGAAGCGTACCGCATCGTCGAGCGTTGAGACTAAAGACAAACCCGCACGGGAGATCGAGGCGCTGCGCGAGCGCATCTCGATGCTGAGCGCGGCGTGCCTGCGCATCAGCGCGAGCCTGGACCTGGAGACCGTCCTGCGCGAGATCGTGGACAGCGCCCGCGCGCTGATCGAGGCGCGTTACGGCGGTATCGTCACCATCGACGAGTCCGGGCAGCCCAGGGACTTCAACACCTCCGGTTTCACAGACGCCGAGCACCGAAGAATGGCCGACTGGCCCGACGGACCCAGGTTCTTCGAGCACCTGCGCGACCTCACTGGCGTGCTGAGGTTGCCGGATGCGCGCGCTTACGCGCAATCGCTCGGCTTCGCGCTGAACCGCCAGTTGTCCGGCACGTTCCTGGGCATGCCGATGCGCCATCGCGGCCAGCACGTCGGCAACTTCTATCTCGTGGAGAAGGAAGGCGGGGCGGAGTTCACGAGCGAAGACGAGGAGATCCTGGTGCTGTTCGCCTCCCAGGCTGCTACGGCCATCGCCAATGCCCGCACGTACCAGGCCGAGCAACGCGCCCGGGCCGATCTGGAGGCCCTGGTCGAGACCTCGCCGGTGGGCGTCCTGGTCTTCGAAGCCAGGACCGGCCGGCTCATGTCGATCAATCAGGAGGCGAAGCGGATCGTGGAGGGCGTGCGCATGCCGGGAAGCCCGCCGGAGGCTCTGCTGGAACAGGTCACCTTCAAGCGCGCCGACGGGCGCGAGATCGCGCTGGGGAAGCTGCCGCTGTCGCAGGTGCTGAACCGCACCGAGGTGGTGCGCGCCGAGGAGATCGTGCTCTCGGTTCCCGATGGACGTACCGTCACGACCCTGGTAAACTGCACGCCCATCCATTCGGAGGAAGGCGCGGTCGTGTCCGTGGTGGTCACCATGCAGGACCTGGCGCCGCTACAGGAGCTGGAACGGTTGCGAGCGGAGTTCCTCGGCATGGTGAGCCATGAACTGCGCTCCCCGCTCACGTCGATCAAGGGCTCGGCGTCCACCCTCCTGGAAGCCGCGCCGAAACTCGACCCTGCGGAGATGCGCGAGTTCTACCGCATCATCCTCGCGCAGGCCGATCACATGCGCGTCCTGATCAGCGACCTGCTGGACGCCGGCCGCATCGACACGGGCACGCTGTCTGTATCGCCCGAGCCCTCCGAGGTTGCCGACCTGGTGGACCGGGCGCGGACCACCTTCCAGAGCGGCGGCGGCAGGCACCCTGTCCTTATCGACCTGCCACACGACCTGCCGCGGGTCATGGCCGACCGGCAGCGCATCGAACAGGTGCTGAACAACCTGTTCTCCAATGCCGTCCGGCACGCCCCGGAGTCCTCTCCTATTCGGGTCTCCGCCGTTCAGGACGGGGTGCATGTAGCAGTCACCGTCCGTGACGAAGGGGCGGGGATAGCGGCAGACCGACTCCCGCACCTGTTTCAGAAGTATGTGGGTCTCAAGGGCGGCGACCGTGAGGCCGAGACCGCCGCGGGCTCGGGGCTCGGTCTTGCCATCTGCAAGGGGTTGGTCGAAGCCCACGGAGGACGCATCCGGGCCGAGAGCGACGGGGTCGGCCAGGGCACGCGCATTACCTTCACGATCCCGGTGGCCGACGAGGTTGGCAAGGCCGGCAAGATTGGCGAAGCCGGCAAGGCTGTAAACACCGCCAACGAGCCGGTCCGGACCGACACGCAGGACGCCGAAGGAACGGGCGAACCGACGCGCATCCTCGTGGTCGACGACGACCCGCAGACGCTGCGCTACGTGCGCGAAGCGCTCACGGCGGCCGGCTACTCCGCGCTCGTGACCAGCAACCATGAAGAGTTGCCGGGTATCATCCAGGCCGAGCGGCCCGAACTGGTCCTGCTGGACCTGCTCCTTCCCGGCACGGACGGTATCGAACTGATGGAACGCCTGCCCGAACTGGCCGACCTGCCGGTCATCTTCATCTCCGCCTACGGACGGGACGAGACCATCGCGCGGGCGCTCGATACCGGCGCCGCCGACTACCTCGTCAAGCCCTTCTCGACGACCGAACTCGTGGCGCGGATCCGGGCAGCGCTGCACAGACGCGCCGATCCCGAACCCTTCGTACTGGGCAAGCTCAACATCGACTACGACCGGCGAAGGGTGAGCGTGGGCGGCGTGAGGGTCGAACTCACCGCCACCGAGTATGAACTGCTCCGCGTCCTCTCGCTCAACGCGGGACGGGTGCTGACCTTCGACACCCTGATGCGCCAGGTCTGGGGTTCGCGCGCCTACGCCAACCAGAAGCTCGTACGCGCCTTCGTCAAGAAGCTCCGCCAGAAGCTCGGCGACGATGCGCGCAAGCCCGTCTACCTTTTCAACGAGCGCGGGGTCGGATACCGCATGGCCCGGCCGGGTGAACCGTAGGCAAACAGATCGCCATTCTACAATAGTCCCTCATCGACCCGCGTAGCACACCATCACGCGCAGCACACTACCCGACTCGGATGGCCAGGTCCGGGTACCGTTTGCTGTGTAATGGATTCAAATTCCTGTGCAAGTACGCCTGAACCTTACGGATCCAGCGGGAGGCCGTAAAGGGGGATGGGCTACGAAGCGGCGAGTCACCGGTTTCACCATTCGAGATGGCAACGGCAGGACGAATTAGGTTGGACTTACGGAACTGCGGTTCAGCTCGAACGAGTTGAATCACTGAGGACGTTCAATTGCTCAATGATGTTTCATTATAAACCAACCTTCTGATTCAGCCGGTGTCCTGGACGCCACCAATTCTGGGCCGGGACGAATAGACTCCATCGATTCTACAAATGCTTCGAGTTGCTCCAGACTCCAGGTTTCGGTGGTCGGCAGAACACGTTTCCTGACGACATGATCGATCCTTTCCAGCACCTTCCGTCCCTTGGGAGTCAGTTCACATATGACTACTCTCCGGTCATGTGAAGACCTCGCCTTCTCGATCATTTTTTTTGCATCAAGCCTGTGCAAAATGTTGTTTATGGAAGCATCAGAGCATCCGAGGAAACCAGGAATCTCGCCCACAGTCATAGGTCCTTTGTCGGCCAACAACATCAAGGTTTTATACTGGTTAACCTGTTCATTCTGACCCAGAGCTCTCCCGTCATCCCGGAGACCCATGTTAACGAGACGATACAGACCGGCTGTCGCAGCTACAAACCGGTCGCACAGTTCCTTCCTTAGGTCGTTACTCATCGGTTTTGCCTTTCCCTGTTTAAGATCCCCCACCGTGCAATTCGGTCAGGTGCCAAAGTACCCTTCTCCTTATAATGAGAATGAGGTGAATATGGCGACTCGATTGTATCCTGTGGTACCTACCCAATAACTGACTCATACTTATAATCGTATATACAATTTGATTTTCCTAATCAAATTTTCGACATTTTGTGATTTAAACTTGGTTTTTTGGCAGTGTACCAGTTTGAATCCGCAATATAAGGACTATACAAAGCGATTTCGGTCTTGATCCTCCGCCATACGGTGGAGATGCGGCCACCGCAAACAGCGATATAGAAATAAGGATCACGATACAAGTTCGGGTGGGCGGCATTTGGAACAACGTACTAGCTGGCATTCCCGTTGAAATCGCAAGCTCGGATACCAGTGTCCTCACGGTACCAGCAATGTTGGCGACGGACAACTCCGGCATGGTGACGTTGACCATAAACGCGGGTGACGCCATTTCGGGGCAGGGCAATGCCCTGCGTGACGGCCGGGCTATTGTGCAGTTCGGCGAGACCTATTCGTCGGATATATACGTTGAGGTTACGTTACAGCCACTGCAGTAAGAAGCCGATCGGTCCCGATATGAGAAAGCCCCGTTGCAGCTACGGGGCTTTTCTGTATTAAACGATTTAAAGGTTGCCCGGCGGTGACCTTACGGAAGTTCCGTCTCTCCGTTCCAGTTTTTCGGAACGGGCATATAGGACGCGTGCGGATAGTCCTGCTCGGGAACCAGTACGTACGGGACGTCCGAGCTTCTGCCCGCCACACCGGTCTCCGACAATCCGGTCACCATCCTGCCCGCTCCGCTGGCCAGATCGTAGAGGCGCCACAGCTCGTCGACGCGGATGGCCAGGCCGGGGTTTTCCGAAGGGATGCGCGTGGGCTTGCCGGTGCGCTGATCGTACACGACACGAAAGATTCCGGCGAAGTTCATACCGATGATGTATCCCTGGTGATCGAAGATGAGACTGCCGCTCGTACGCCCGGGCAGGTCCAGGTTATGCTGGATCACCCGGCTGTTCTCCGGCGTCGGCACCTCGTCCGCGAAGGGCCTCAGCGCGCTGATCGTGCCGTCCTTGAACGTGGCGATCGGAACAGTGACCGGCTCGCCCGACTCTTCCTCCGGAAAACCGATCGTGCCGATGGGCTGTCCTGCCTGCAGTCCCTGCACCTGGTCCCGGGGAAGGAAAAACGGCAGGTCCCTCAGTTCTGCGTCTATAGACAGCAGGGCAATGTCTGGAGAGCCGGCCGTCCCGTCGTAGTTCGGGTGAACCCAGAAAGTGCTCAGCCAGTACGTGTCGGCGCCGCCGACCTCAGTGCCTGACTTGACCGCAAAGGCCCGGGGATTGAGATCTTCGATGAACTGGGTCGAGATGAGGACGGCCTGTACTACGTGGGCATTGGTCCAGACGGCATTCCAGAAGTGCGCAACGAATCCCGATCCCAGTATGTAATTCTTCCCCTGGACCTGCACGCCTATGGCATAGACCGCGTTTCCCAGGTTCTGATCCAAGATTATGTCCGACCAGTCCAGCGCCACCCCGGGTTCGCCCTGCGGGCCTGCCGGTCCCACGGCACCCGTGGCCCCTGTTTGTCCCGCCGGACCAACCGGTCCTTGCGGACCCGTCGGCCCCTGCGGGCCCGCGTCCCCCTTGCAGGCAAGAAAAACCAGAATGAGCATCGATATGCAAGCGTGACGTATCACGAGGGGGACCTCCCGGTGATGCGATTGGTTCAGTGGTGTTCCCGGTGTGGTTCTTGTCGAAGTATGATGACATAAGAGGCTCCCGGTAGAACGGGTGTGCCGCCGTGCCGACAGCACGTTCTTGTTACCAGGAAGCCCGCGATGAAGAAAGTATCCATCATCCGGGCCTTAGTCAAGCAGGCAAGAAGGCGGGTGACCTGTAGTGCATCGACAGGCGGAATGGGAGGGGTTGTCGAGGGGTAAGTTCGAAAGCAGATTTGTCAGGAAGGTCAAAAAAAACCGTCCGCCCTGTTCGGTCGCTAAAGCTCCTACTAAGGACGGACGGGAAGATACACGGTTTAGCTGTGTATTCTGTATTTTCGTGCGTTACTGCTCGGGATTATCCCGATGTTACTGCGGCGTTACTTTCACGGTCACAGTGACGTACTTCGCACCAGCAAAAGGCGACGTGATTTTCACAGAAACATTATAGTCGCCCACTGACTTGAGAGCATCGGAGGATCCGAGATCAGCCGCGACGATTGCGTAGCCAGCTCCACCATCGATGGTGGTAGCGGTATTACTAGGAGGATCGTCGTCGGCAGCAGCTAACATGAGAATACCACTGCTCAAACTAGCGTATGTAACCACCGTGCCGTTGGCTACATCGATGTATCCGATATCACCATCGTCTTGAATACCCATCTGCTGCACCTGGACATTGATTGTCGCCCCTGACACAAATGTCGGTGTTCGAGCATCGACAGCTGCGCTGGTGTCAACAGTTACCGAGACATTGTACGGCTGATTTGAAGTATCCACCACGATGCGCCGGGAAGGCGTTTCGACGCCGTATACCTCGATCTCGACCTCGTTGCTCTTCACGTCGCCGATACTCGCCTGGATCTTGGCCTTACCGGCAGCATGCGTCTTGATCGTAGGCATCATGTTGCTGTCGTCGGTGTCCACGGTCGCGACGGCGGTGTTAGAGGAAGACCAGGAGAAGCTCACGCCTGGAACCTCATTACCGTCGTTGGTGGTCTTGTCATCGCCACTCTTCTTGTCATAGGCCGTAGCCATAAGATCAACATTCGTACCCTTTTCAACAGCGTCCACTGTTGCGGGCGTGATCACGATGCCTTTGACCTCGTTGTGGATCGATACAGGAATCTGTACCTTGATACCACGCTCGGGAGCCTTCACGATAAGCTTCGTGTCGCCCTTTCTGACACCCGTAACCATTGCTGAATTGGGCGTGTCGGTAGCTTCCACCGTAGCGAGGATGGGATCATCGATCTCAAACGTAAACGAGACGGCGAGGACACTGCCGTCCGACGCAGCGGCAACGGCACTGAAAACCTTCATACCATCAACGAGCACGCCTGTACCCCGAATATTCGAGCCGGAATCGTCATCGAAATCCGGTGCATTGTAGCGACGGGCATCGTCTTTCTTTTCAGTACCCTCGAAAACGATGACGTGGTGAACCGAAGCCAGGATATTACCAGGAAGATCGGATGGGATCCCTGATTCACCTTGCGGGCCTGCCGGACCCATCGGACCTTCGGGGCCAGCCGGGCCTGCCGGACCTGCCGGGCCTGCCTCACCGGTGTCACCCTTCTCACCAGCCGGGCCTGCCGGACCTGCCGGACCTGACGGACCCGTCGAGCCCTGCGGGCCAGCCGGACCTGCCGGACCTGCGGCACCTGCGGCGCCGGTCGGACCAGCCGGACCCGTCTTACCTTCGCATCCATACATACTGAGAGCGAACGCCATCAGTACAACTATGAAGTAATGCATCTGTATCTCCCGTAGATGAGAACTGCACTTTACAATCTGCTCATGTACATAAGTAAGCAATCTATATGCGCTCCTTTCCCATATGCCCTCATCGTGGCATGGACACTAAAATCCAAGTGGTAACCTTATGAATGTACGTACAGATACCCAACTCCACTTATCGCTTGCATCGTCTGAAATGTTGTACTCCACAACCGCACCCAACCTGTTCCAAACCGTTCCGATACCGCCGTTCACAATCCAGGTCGTCGAACCGTCTTCATCGCCCATGACCCGGTAAGCGCTTCCTCCCATGGCCTGGACGTAACAGAACATGTCGTCATCCGATGTGGTGGACACCCTCAACCCGGCCATGACCGGGAGGGACGAATAATCACTGCTGTGACGATCAAGCGACAAGTTGCCAATGAACTGAAACCGGTCGTTCAAATCCGCTGCCATTTCGACCGAAACACCGTACCCGATTCCCGAATCGGTGAGATCTGCCAGACAAGAATAGGACCTGCTGCCAGACACGCCCAGATTGAGATCCAACTGGGCGTATGCATCACCACATACAAGCGTGGCGACTAAGAGAAATACGATTCTTGTCATATCTCCTCACGAAAAGTACAGGTTTTGAACCCATATAATATGATTCACTTCGATAATGCAAGGAAAAAATGAATCTTTTTATTTCGTTGCAACACAATTCCTTACGTGCTGATCGCAACCATAAACTCAACTGACCGTATAAGTTTTCAAAGAACCGGCTTAACGCCCAACCCGGGCAGAAGCCCCTATTCCATAAAGGATTCCACCCAAATTGTCAATACTAATTGCAAGTATAGTGCCGGTATTCAGGCGTGTCAAGCAGGTTTTCTTGACGAATGCTCCTGTCCACCGGGCTTCCGCGACATCCGGCTCATATCGGTACCATCGCCGGGATGCATGTTGCCGTCTGAATGCCGATCCCATGAGACGAAACGCTTTCGCCGGATACCCTTTATCCTTAGATTAGAGACCGAAGTAAAGGATCCAGCCGGCATCCAGTATATAGTAATGTACGCGAGACCGGGTCAACATAAATCCGCTAAAACGAGGCATATAATTTACATTATTTGCAAAATAAGTCAAGTTAACGTTGGTTCGGCCGGTGCGATGGGATTTCTGACGCGCTGGTTGACGCGCCGGTCGCCACACTCGCTACCACGCTGCATGCCGCACTATCTCCTATTCGGTCTGTTGCTGCTCAGCCTCCCCGGGGCGGCCTTCGCGCAGTTCCCTACCGGCGGCATGGGGAGCGGGGCCGGCGGCACGACCGGCGCCGAGGCCGATACGACCGGCCTGCCGACATTGGATTACAATGCGGACCGCATCGAGTACATATTCGCCGATGACACGATGGCGCTTATCGGAAGCGCCGAGCTGAAGTACGGCGGCGTGGAGCTGACGGCCGGCCGGCTCCTATTCCACCGCTACACCAATCTGCTGACCGCGGACTTCCTGCCCCCCGCGCCGGATATCGATCCCGAGACCAATACCTATCCCCGCCTGCAGGACGATATGAACGTCGTGGTCGGGGACCGCATGCAGTACGACATGAATACGGGGGAAGGGCAGATCTGGAAGGGCCGCACCCAGTACCATGAAGGGTTCTTCAACGGCGAACTCATCACGCTCAACGCCGATCGGTCCTTCGAGATCCACCAGGGCTCCTACACCACCTGCGACAACCCGAACCACCTGCACTACTATCTGAAAATGGGCGAGGCGAAGGTCGTGCCCGAAGACAAGGCGGTCGTCCGGAACGTAACGGGCTACATCATGGGCATCCCGATAGTCTATCTTCCGGTCTACGTCTTCTCGGTGAAGCAAGGCCGGCAGTCCGGGCTTACGGTTCCGAACTACGGCAGCGGCGTGGAGGAAGGCCGGTACCTGCGCAACCTGGGCTACTACTGGGCGCCGAACGAATACTTCGACATGAAGACCACCGCGGACATCGAGGCCAAAACCGGTTTCCTGCTGAGACAGCGGTTCCAGTACCGGCAGGACCGCCGGATCCGGGGCAGGGCGAGCGGCTCCTGGCGAACGGAATTCGGCGGGAAGACGACCGGCTGGGACGTGGCCGCCCAGCACCGGCAGGAAGTGATCCCCGGGCTTACGGTCCGCGGACAAGGCAACTTCGCCCAGTCGCTGCGTTACCTGCATTCGACGACGCGGGGGACGGACCCCGGACTCCTGCGGTCCACGACGCGTTCCTCTTTCGCGGTGGACAAGAAGTTCGGACGAAACAGCCTCAACCTGAGCACGTCGTCGTCCAGCACGACCGGACGGCCAAGCCGGCCCACCACCACGCTCAGGTTCCGCTTCGGGACGCAGGCGATCTTCAAGCCGCCTCGCAGGCAGACGCGGCGGGGCAGTATGCCGGACTTCAGCCAGCCCCGCACGGAGATCGAGGATCGCTGGTTCCATACCATCATGTTCGGTTTCAACAACACGCTGCGGAACCGGAGGAACAACGTGCGGCTCGACCGGGACACGACCCATACGGGCCCGGATATCCGGTACAACTACCGGCACGACACCATCCGGACCTTCTCCAACGCCTTCAACCTGAGCGCGCCGCAGAAGATCAGGGGCTGGCTGAAGATCCGACCGCAGGCCCGGTACACCCGGACCTGGGAGCAGGACACCGGCCCGGTTTCCGAGGGCGGCTGGGAAGCGAAAGAAGAACACACGGTGGGCATGTCGGTCAACACGACCCTCTACGGGCTTTTCCAGCCGAAGATCGGCCGGCTGAATGCCATACGGCACGTGGTCACGCCCGACATCAACTTCTCCCAGACCGGGGGGGCGGGGGGGACGCGCGCGCGGAAGAGGGTGAGTTTCTCCGTGAACAACATCCTGCAGGCCAGGACCGAACACGAAGACCGAGAGAAGAAATACAACCTGGTGTACGTCAAATCGTCGACCTCCTACGACTTCCAGGCCGAGGACCGGAAGTTTGCGGACCTGCGGACCACCGTGCGCATCCCGAGCCGCCGGTTTAACGTGAACCTGTCCCTGAACCATGATTTCTACGATCCCGATACCGACGAATTCCGCCGGCCCTGGCTGGACCGTATGACGCTCAGCGCGTCTCTAAACCTCGTGGGGCCGCGCAGGGACCAGTTCGGCAATGAATTAGGCGACAACGAGTTCGGCGGCGCCTATGGGGGATACGACGACTATTCCGGCGGCAGCTTCGGGGGGAGCAGCTTCGGGGGGAGCAGCTTCAGCGGGAGCAGCTTTTCAGGCAGCGGGTTCGGCGACAGCTACGGCGGGTACGGCGACGACCGGTTCAACCAGCGGTTCTCCCAGGTCAAGGGTCCCTGGACGGTCCGGCTTTCCCACCACTACTCGATCCGGCGCTCCAGCCCGGACGCCGAAGATGGTTTCAGCACCAGCCGCCACGAGATCAGTGCCACGAACCGGTTCGCCCTGAACGACATCACGGACTTGGTCCGGCTGACCAACCGCGTAACCGACAAGTGGCGCGTGCAGCACTCGATCAACTACGACTACCGTCGCAAGGAGATCGTATCCCACAGCGTGGACCTGTACCGGCCCCTGCACTGCTGGGAGTTCACCTTCCGGTGGGTGCCGAACGGCATCAACAAGGGGTTCTACTTCCGCATCAACCTGGTTGCCCATCCTGACGTTAAGTTCGAGCAGGAACGGCGGAGCGGTGGGGATGAGTAGGGTGGGTGCTGGGGTGGGTGGTCAGGTGGTGGTCGTTCAGGTGATGGTCCCGGGTGGGCTGCTGTCTTATGGTGGTCAGGTCGCCGACCCGGGCGGCTGTCCCTCTCTCCTCTAGTCTGTCCAGCGCTTCTTTAGTCTTTAATCTCGCCTGAAGTAAAAAAACTCCACAGCCATACGAGAAACGCTTCCCGGCTTCCGACCATTTCTATTAAGGGCCGGGCAGGAAGCGTCCAGCGTACCTGCGCATAGTACGATGACTCGTAGTCGGAAAAGGATAGATCATGCCAGTCATGGTTTCCAAGACTTATGCCGCACTCGTAGCCGCTGGTACTCCTGAAGCAGCCGCCAGCGAAGCCGCCGAAGAAATTGCAGACTTCGAGCGGAAACTGTCCACCATGCAGAGTGACATCGAACGGATGCAGAGCGACATTAAACTGATTAAATGGATACTCGGCGTCGTGCTGGCGTGCGTCGTCATTCCGATTATCAGGTCGTTGCTCGAGTAGAGAGGTGTTCCAATGACTTTGCCCAAACGCGAGATAACAGGCGAACCCGCTGGAGAAGGCAGCGGTTCGAGCAGTGGAAGCGGTTATGGGAATCGACTCAGGGATTTCAGGCTTGACCGGCTGGACCCCTACCGCTCCAGCAGGAAGGCCCCCGCCATGGCCCCCGCGGCGCAGATGCTGACCAGGCCGTAGCGGGCGTCGCGCCTTTGCATCTCGTTGGCCAGGGTCGTGAGGATGCGCGTGCCCGTGGCCGCCCAGGGATGGCCCACGGCGATCGAGCTGCCGTTGACGTTCACGCGGGTCCAGTCGACTTCGCCCGTCGGCGCGCCCTTCCAGCCCCTTTCCCACGCGGCTGCGCTGGCCAGGGCCTGAGCCGCGAAGGCCTCGTGGATCTCGACCAGGTCCATGTCTTCCATTGACAGGTTCCGGCTTTCCAGGAGCCGGGGCACCGAGATGGCCGGCGCCATGAGCAGCCCTTCAGACGGATCGTGGGCGGCGTAGGCCATGCCCCCGATGTACGCCAGCGGTTCCAGGCCGCACTCGGCCGCTTTCTCCTCGCTCATCAGAATCACCGTAGCGGCGCCGTCCGTCACGGGTGACGAGTTGCCCGCCGTGAGCGTGCCGTGCTCCGGATCGAAGACGGGCTTCAACGCGGCCAGGGCCTCGAGCGACGTGTCGGCCCGCGGTCCGGAATCGGCCTCCTCGCCCAGCAGCGGGTGGATCTCCCCGGCGAGCTTCTCGCGCGCGGCCACGGCGTTGCGGTGGCTGGCCAGGGCCACCTCGTCCTGCCGCTCGCGCGGGATGTCCCATTCCTTGCAGGTCAGCTCCATGTGCTCGCCCATGGTCAGGCCCGTGGACGGCTCGCGGAAGAGGTCCAAGGAGGCGCGCGTCAGCGAGTCGACCCCGCCGGCCAGGCCCACGTCGACGCGGCCGCCGGAAATGGCGTCGGCGACGACCGTGACCGCCCGCAGCCCGGTGATGCAGTAGGAGGCCACCGTATGGGCCTCGGCGTTGATCGGCAGCCCCGCCTCGAAAACGAGCTCCCGGGCCAGGTTGGGCTTCAGGGGGTCGGGCGTCATCGTCCCGAAGACGACGGATTCGATCAGCTCAGGGTCGATCCCGCTGCGGTCCAGCATGCCGCGCGTGGCGTGGACGGCCATGGCCAGGGAATCGATTTCGGCATAGGCCTTGCCCGATTTGATGAAGGGCGTACGGCCGCCCGCGACGATGGCGACGCGCCTGGGGTTCATGGGGGGTGCCTTTCGATGTGATTTCCCAATGTTACATGGTGTTAGGGAATCAGTATTCTATCACTCGAAAGGCAAATGCTCAACAGGAATATCACCGCTACCAATCCGACGACGCGGGTATGCCCGAACTGATCACCACGTTCAGGCCGGGTTCGGGCGCCACGCGGCGCGCAGATCGAACGGTCATTTCCGATCCTGACCACTCATCCCGCATGAAACCCCGGACCTTGCCCGTGAATTGATCCCGAAGGAGCGCAACGGCAGGGCCGCTGTCCTGGGTCAACTCCACTAGCCCCTCAGGACCCGATAGCGTTATCCGCGAAAGCCGGGCCGGCCAGTCCGAACGAACCGGAACCGCAAATGCAAAACTGCCGCCGCCCTCGCCGTGCACGATTTCACCCATGGCAAAGTTCAGCGCAAAAAGCGTATGGCCGTCTTCATCATATCCGGCCAGCTCGTAGGGACCATCCTCGCTGGGCAGGTAAGGCGGGGCGTGAACCACGAAGGACGGTTCGATGACGAGTTCGTCCCGCTCGTTTCTGCCTCCCCACAACAGCAGGACCCTGGATAGCGCTGAATACGATGGAATCAGTCGGGTTGGCTCACCGCGAATACGATATACCAGCGCTCTTCTGAAGTGGTAATCACTGATCCAGAAGTCATCCAGGCAGAAGCTCATGACGTCGGGCTTGTCCGGAGATACCAGTTTGTTTTCAAGCATATCATATCCCCAGGTACCGACTGATCCATCGCTGTAAGGATAGTGTGGATCGCCAATGGTTCCGCATGGAGCATGAAAAAGACCCATAAGGTGCCCGATTTCATGGGCGATAACCCCTTTGTCAAGGTACGCTACAAACCCCCTTGTACCTGGTTTTACCGCTCCACCGTAACTTCGCAAGACGCCCATGTAGTAATCGTACGATCCATCCAGGATCCGAATGGATTCGACTTCTCGTATGAGTATATTGTGGTTGGAAAAAACGGGCTCCAAACTCGTGAACACCGGTTCGCGCACGGTCACATTGAAATCGGTATCACGGATCGGAAGCAGATAGCGCGTGGCGCGGAACAGGTCGTCGTCCCGGGTCAAACCCTCCGTTTCCGCCACGACGCCATGGTCCGGGTTTTCCGACCAGATCAGGGGTACCACGGTCAGGTCCAGTCCCGGGACGTCTCTCACATTGACAGGCATCCTGCCCGTTTCCGGTAACCTGGACTGGACGCCCAGCGATGCGCCCAGCGTTCCTTCAGGATCGATCTCGACCACGAGCTCCAGTCCCGGTACGATCACCGACCCGGGAATGATCTCGTTGGATGACGAGGAAAGCGATCCTTCGTCGATGGCGGAAGGAATATCGTTTTGCCCGCCGGCGATTTCCACCCGGTGGATTTCGGCGCCATCCCAGTAGAAGCTCGCCGTTACCGGCGGCATGTCGGCATCGACCTGCTCATCGGCAACTACAAACACGCGCAGCAGCGCGTCCTCGCCGGCAACGAGCGGCACACGGAAATCATCAAAAGTCTGGGTCGCCTGCGTAAGATACACCCTCGAACCCGCCGGCCTGCGGCATCGATCGACCCGCACCACTTCCAGGTTTCCCAGCCATGCTTCGAAAACCGCATTGTCCGGCGCGCAGATCTGCGTGCCTTCCAGAAACAGGGTTCTCATGCCGGAATTGTTCGTCAATTCTATTGGAACCGGACCTGACATGTTTTCGTTGTAACTCAGCTTTATTTCATAGAGTTGTTCCATCTCGCCCAGTTCGGGCGGGATCTCGCCCGACAACTGATTGTAATCGAGATGCAGCAACCAGAGCGCATTCAGTTTGCTGATTTCAGGCGGGATATGGCCGGTTAACTGGTTGTTATTCAGTATCAGTCTGATCAGATGGCCGAGTTGCCCCACTTCAGGAGGAATTGCCCCGGCCAACTGGTTATTGTAGAGCCACAGATTCTCAAGCGCACCCAATTCTCCGAGTTCAGGCGGGATTGCACCGGACAACTGGTTCGTGTCCAGAAGAAGGTCTTTCAGGTTGGCCAGTTGGGCGATTTCACGTGGGATTTCACCCGATAATTGGTTTCTTCTAAGCCACAGGTATTCAAGCTTGTTCAGGTTGCCTAATTCCGGAGGGATAGTGCCGGACAACTGGTTATTGCTCATTAGTAAATCGGCAAGATTGCCGAGTTGGCCGATTTCGGAAGGGATTTCACCGGTCAGCTGGTTGAGCGTCAGTGAGAGTACACGAAGTCTGCCAAGCTGACCGATTTCGGGAGGGATTTCACCCACGAGTTGATTGGAACCAAGCGTCAAATGCTGCAGAGATTTCAGTTGACCGATTTCGGATGGAATCTCGCCCGTCAACTGGTTCTCTTGTAGTTCCAGCACAACCAGGTTCTGTAGCTGACCGATTTCCGGTGGGATATCACCCGAAAGCACATTTCCTTCGGCTTTAAGGCTTTGCAGGTTTTTCAGTTGACCGATTTCAGACGGAATCTCACCAGTCAACCGGTTGAATCTCAGGTCAAGTATGGCAAGGTTTTGCAGTTTTCCGATTTCGGACGGAATCTCTCCAGTCAACTGGTTACCCCAAAGGCGAATCTCGGTCAGATTGCCCAGATTCCCGATTTCCGGTGGGATCGTACCGGTCAATTCACTGTTCTCCAGGGCCAGTATCTCAAGTTTGGTCAGCCGATCCAGTTCTTCGGGAATCGTTCCCTTCAGTCCTGCCGAGTTGAGGTTCAGGGTGGTCACCCGTCCTGTTCTGTCCGTCGTAACCCCGATCCAGTTTTCAACGGGCAGGTCAGTCAGCCAATTCTTACTATAGTTCCAGTTTGGACCATCGGTTGCGTGGTACAATTCAATCAGTACGTTCCTGTCTGTCTCAACGAACCGGTCACAATTCGCAACACCACTCCCCTCCGGAAGCTGCATGAGCCAGGCCTGAAACGCTTCTTCCGATGGCGCACACACCTCGGTTCCCGCCACCCGGACACGCTCAAGTGGCAGGTCGGCGAGTTCGAGGGGCAACGGACCAGCCAGTGACGGATTACCTCCCAGGTCCAGATTTCTCAAGGTCGCGAGGCGAGCCAGTGCCGGGGTTACTGTGCCTGAAAGGTTGTTACCCTCCAGACTCAGTTGGTCGACCTGACCTTCAGTATTGACCGATACACCGAACCAATTGCTCAGGGGCTGGCTGCTCAACCAGTTGTTTCTGCCATTCCAGTCTTCGCCTCCTGCCGCGTGGTAGAATGCGATCAGCGCGTCCC
This sequence comes from Gemmatimonadota bacterium, assembly GCA_009841265.1. Classification (NCBI taxonomy): domain Bacteria; kingdom Pseudomonadati; phylum Gemmatimonadota; species Gemmatimonadota bacterium. The sequence goes on from VXMB01000009.1 coordinate 1,701,588, forward strand.
GGTCCGAGGACTCCGTTTCACAGTAGTTGAATATCGCATCCTCTATAGACCCTACCCATTCTCCCATAACCGCGGGAACGCACAACTGCGTTCGATGAAGGTACAGGTTTTCCAGGCGTTCAAGTGTAATCATCGAGAGCGGCACGGGTCCGGACAAAGCCGGATTGTTATCAAGTCGGAGTGTCATTACTTCAGCCAGATTTCTGAACTCAGATGGTATTCCGCCGGCCAGCTGATTGCCACTCAAGTCCAATATCGAAGCTTCGGATAACTTTCCGAGTTCATCGGGGATACTGCCGGTAAGCGCGTTGTTGCTCAAGCTTAAGGACTGAAGGTAGACCAGATTACCCAACTCGGGAGGGATGGAACCCGTCAACTGGTTATAACTCAGGTTTAACTCAGACTGATACAATGGCTCTGACCTGAAATTCGAAATCAGACTCAACTGTCCAAATTCGGTCGGGATACTGCCGGTCAGGTTGTTCCGGTTGAGATCCAGATGAAACAGTTTGTCCAAATCCCCAAGTTCGGCGGGGATACTGCCGGTCAGATCGTTGTCGCCCAAATCCAGACGATTCAGGCCTGAAAGCAGTCCGAATTCAGCCGGGATTTCGCCGGTCAATTGATTACCCTGGAGCATCAGGGCCGTCAGACCGGTAAGCAGCGACAACTGGGCGGGCAGCGTACCTTTCAGCCCGTTGTACGGCAGGCTCAGGCCGATCACGATTCCAAAAGCGTCGGCCGACACGCCGTTCCAATCTCCGATGGGCCGCTCACTGAGCCAGTTCGTGTTGTTGTTCCATTCCGGTCCACCCATTCTGTGATAGAGCGCTACCAGGACATCCCGTTCCGTACGAAGGGCCGGGATTTCTACGATTACCCAGATACTGTCTTCCAGATCCCCCAACCGGGCCGTGATCCGGCTGACTCCGCTCATCACCGACGTCACGAGGCCCCGCGCGTCGACCGTCGCCACCGACTCGTCGCTGCTCTCCCAGCTTACCATGGCGTCCTCGACGGGCTGCCCGTCCTGATCCAGCACGGTGACGGTAAGCTGCACCGTCTCACCGATGTACGCCATCGTCGCCTCCCGCGGCTCGATCATTATGCTGCCTGCCGTCGGCGCTACTGTTACGTTGACCGTTACGTTGACCGTTGCGGACGCATTGCCGGACCTTGCCATGATGACGGCGGTGCCGTTCGCGACGGCGGTCACCAGACCCTGTGCGCTGACGGTTGCGACCGACTCGTCGCTGCTCTGCCACGACACGACGGCATCGGCCACGGGTTGCCCGTTACCGTCCCGTACCGTAGCGGCAAGCTGAACTGTCTCGCCAATCGACATCAGTGAGGCCATATCCGGTTCGATCGAGATGCTGCCGACCGCCTGCGCTACCGTTACGTTGGCCGTTGCGGAAGCATTGCCCGATCTCGCCGTGATGACCGCGGCACCGTTGGCGACGGCGGTCACCAGACCCTGTGCGCTGACGGTCGCGACACCAACAGCGCTACTCGTCCAGGACACGACGGCACCGGTCATGGGTTGGTTATTTTGATCCAGGACCCTGGCGGTCAACTGAACGGTCTGGCCAATCGCATTCAGCGTCGCCTCTGCAGGGGATATTTCGATCTTCGTGGCTATCGGTGTCGGAGGAGATGGAGGTTGTTCAGGTTCTCCAGGCTTCGTGGGACTGTCCTTGCCGCAGGTGGAAAGCAGCATCAGGGTTGTAAACAGTACTACAATGCGTCCGAGCCCAGTACGCGAGTGAGACATTAAGTCCCTTCAGCGAGGGTGGTAGTAGTCGTGTTTATTGCATCCGATCGCCTGAATTCCGATCAACCCGTCTGTTCACAGTCTTCCGACCGAATTTACTTAAACACCTATATGATTTAAAAACTCAAGTATTAAAAAACCATTATCTAGAAGCGTCAAGTATAAGGTGGTGATTATAATGTGGTGATCGCTCACGCATAGCGGAGGCGTCACTTGATGAGTTAGAACTTTCTCTTGGAAGACCTGGTAGGAAGGGACTACCGGAGCATGCTGAAAGTACACCTGAGCAGTACAACCTATTTCGACGGGATTCCCGATGTCTGGGATACCGCCTTCTGGTTGGCGTAGCCGTACTCGCCCCATACCTGGCGGATCAGGGGGTCGGCGTCGACCACGTGAATGCGCGTTGACGAGTCTTGCATTTCATGGATGCTCCCGCAGTACACAAAGATGTTGACTGAATGATAACAAAGTAGTTTCATGTCGCAATTGTTAAGCATCTGAAGTAGATTGGCATCTTCCCCTTCTCAGTAGAAAGGAAGAAACATGCGTTTTCTTGTTTTCGTATGCGTGGTTTTGATATACGGATGTTCCGGTGAGCATTCACCTGTTGCTACGGTTGATATTCCTATTGAACGGGTACGTCTTACCGCCCACCAGACTAGTGACGAACCTCTCTATGAAGTGTATGATTTCCGGTGGAACAATTGGAACGATTCCAAGGCGAAGGTGACGGTAAGCGAACCCGGCGAGATCAGATTCGAGGTGGCGGAAGGCAGCGGCTTGTCCGCCCTTGAACATGGTTTTACTTCTGACGTGTTCGTATTCGCCAACGGGGAACAGGATACGATCGTCGTGGAATACGACTTTGCAGGGGATGAGTTGTACGCCGGACATTACTGGTTCGATGAAACGATGAACCCTGACCGTACCCAGATGCTTATCGATGAATTGGACGTCAGATATGGCGACCCGGCAAGCGAAACAACAGGCCGGATAACCTGGATGAAGAACGGCGATACAGAGGTTTATCTGACTCTGTCGAATGACAGGTCCGGCGGTTGTCTGCACTACTACAGTCCAGGTTGGGAAGAGAAGGTAGAAAAGGCCAGATCATATAACGACCTTCCCGTCAGAGTAGTCGTGCCGGAAGGGTCGTGATTTCAGCACTTCGGATGAAGCTGTAAATAAAATACGGGACGCGACTTTTAACAGCGTATTCAGCATCCGCAATATGAGCAAACGGGTCAGGGACTGTGTCTCCCTGACCCGTTTTTTTTCATCGCACCGGCGCATCAGGCCGGTGTAATCACGCTGAAATGTGCGGAGCGACAAGAACCTAACTGCCGGGCCTCATCCGGTCTCTAAGTATGCGGCGGATGAGCTTGCCCGAAGCGGTATGGGGGAGTTCGTCCACTACGACGACACGATCGATTTTGAACAAGGGGTTCAGGCCGGAGGAAATCATGGCCTGGAGTTCCGTTTTTAGCGTGTCGAGGTCGAAGTCGACGTCGCGATCAAGGTCGCGATCGAGGTCTCGATCGAGGCCAGTTTGTGAGTCGACGGCGCGAGAACCAGTGTCGCGTGAACCGATGTTAGCGCGAGAGCCGACGGCACCGCTTCCGCCCTCAGGGACGATGAATACCACGAGCCTTTCCGCACCTTCTCCCTCGGGCTGCATCGCCACGGCCGCGCTCTCGTAGACGGCGGGATGACCATCGATGATCCGCTCCAGTTCCAGGGGGCTGACCATGATGCCGCCCAGGTTCATCCCGTCGTCGGCCCGTCCCTGGGACCGGAAATATCCGTGGTGAAGCCGTTGAGTGTGGTCCCCGTGCCTGCGCAGGACCTCGCCCCGCGGACTTGCCGGACAGCCTTCGTAGTAGACTTCGTCGTGGTCTCCGTTGAGCAATTGCTGGGACATGCCCATTGCGGGCGGCACGAGGAAAAGTTCGCCGGTCTCCCCCTCCCCGACCTCTGCCCCCTTTTCGTCCAGAATGACGAAATCCACGCCCAGGTTCGCTGTGCTGAATGCCGCGGGCGAACAGGGCTGGAGGACCGTACAGGCCAGGTGGCCGCCCCCGATCTCGGTGCCGCCGAGGTATTCGATCACGGGCGCCCGGTATCCGGCGCGGCTCATGAGCCACAGGTAGTCGGCCCGGCTGGCGGGCTCGCCCGTAGAACTGAACACGCGGACAGACGGTCGGTCGACGCCTTCGGTAATGTCGCCGTGGCTCCCTTCGACCATGTTGCCCTGCCGCCCTTCGGCCACGCCGCCGTGACTTCCTTCGACCATGCCGCCGCGCCGCCACGTCCGCACCAGTGAGGGGATGACGCCCTGCATGGTTACCCCTGCGCTCCGGATGAAGCGGAGGTATTCGGGCGTATTGGCCGCACCCGGATACAGGGCCATACATGCGCCGTTTACAAGCGTGGCGTAGATGAGCCACGGCCCCATCATCCAGCCGATATTGGTCGGCCAGGTCGTCACGTCGTCGCCGTGAATGTCCTGGTGGTAGAACCCGTCCATGGCGCTCTTGATGGGCGTCAGGTGGTTCCATGGTATGGCCTTCGGTTCGCCGGTGGTCCCCGAAGAGAACAGGATGTTGGTCGTACGATAGGGATCGCCGGTCACGGACTCGAAGGTGTCTGCGCCGGACAGGAGATTGGTCCAGGCGATGTCGCCGGGGCGGAGTTGGGGCGCGTCGCCGCCTGATGCGGATGCGGTAGTTTCGCCGGCAGACGGGACATCGGCTGAGTGCGCTGCGTCGCCTGTCCGGCCGGCGCCGCCCGACCGGGTGTCCCTGCCAGTCCGGCCGTCTCCGCCCGACGGCACGACGATCACTGTGGACGCACCCGCTTCAACAACCGTGGCGTAATGCGGAAGTACTTTACCCGCGTGAACGTAACGGTCCATGGTGACCGCGCAGCTCGCGCCGGCAATGGCCATGCGGCGCTGAATCTCCTTCGGCGGGAAGCTGTCGGCGATGGAGACGACCCGGGAACCCGCGCGGATGATGGCCAGGTAGGCGATCACGCATTCCAGGTTCAGGGGCATGTAGAGCGCGATGGCCTTTCCGGGCGCAAGGCCCCGGTCGCACAGGCCGTTGGCGACGCGGTTGACGAGACATTCGAGTTCGCCGTAGTTCGTCGTGCGGAGCGTTGGACCATCGGAGGCGTCCGGGGCGTCCGGAGCGCTTGAGTCGTCCGGGGCGTCGGGACCATCCGGACCGGCTGGACCAACCGGGCTATTCGGTCCCGGCGTGATGATCGCGGGACGGTTTGGATCGGTCGTGAAGCAGCTGTCGACGATGTTGAGTTCCGCGCCCGGCAGCCACCGGGGGTCGCGGACGCCGCCGCGTGAACCGCTGGCTCCCCCGTCCAGGTCGAGGATGGCGTCCGGTGGTCTCGTGAACACGATGCCGAGCCGCTGGAGGGTGTGGATCCAGAATGCAGAGGGGTCGCGGACGGACCAGGTGTGGAAATCTACGTAGCGGTCGATACTCAGGGCCGTCATGCTCGCCTGGAGATTCGAACGGCGCACGGTCTCTTCGTCGGGCGTCCAGACCACGGGCGGGCCATCCTCCGGGCGGCGCCCATCAAATATACGCCGGAAGGCCGCCAGGTGTTCCTCGAAGGGCAGGGGCTCCCGCCGCGAACGTTCGACGAACGCTCGCCAGGCCTGGTCCTGACGTGCGGTGGCCGGGCGGGCGGGGTCCGGCCAGTTGGAGTCCGGCGCCCCGGACTCGGCGTTTCGACGTTTCGCGCACATGGGCTGGAATCAGTCCAACACGACCATCTTCAGGCACACCGCCATGGGGATCTCGGCCACGACGCCCGAGAGATGGAGCAGGCCCGTGTCGGGGTCGAGGCGGTGGTAGGTGACCGTATCCGAGCTCTGGTTGCCGCAAAGGACGAAGCTGCCGGTCGGATCGATCCCGAAGTTTCTCGGATTCTCGCCGCCAGTGGGTACGATACCGAGCAGCGACAGGCGGCCCGAATCCCCGTCCACGGCGTACATGGCGAGGCTGTCGTGGCCCCGGTTGGAGCCGTAGAGGTACCGGCCGTCGTCGGTGATGTGGATGTCCGCCGTGTGGCTCACCTCGTCGTAGCCGTCGGGCAGCGTCGTCACCGTTTCGATCGCGGTGAGCGTGCCGGCCGATCCGTCGTAGGCGAAGGCCGTGATCGTATTGCCCATCTCGTTGATGACGTAGGCGAACTTCCGATTGGGATGGAATTCGATGTGCCGGGGTCCCGAGCCGGGCGGCACCGACGCCTCCCCGTGGGGCGTCAGCACGGCCGTGTCCGGATCGAGGGCGTAGATCATCACCTTGTCGGTCCCCAGGTCCGGCGAGAAGACGAAGTTGTAGTCCAGGTCGTGGCGGATCATGTGGGCGTGGGGTTCCTGCTGGCGGCTCTGGTCGACGCTCGAGCCGGTGTGCTGGATGACCGACGCCGCCTCGCCCAGGGAACCGTCGTCATTCACGGGGAAGGAGGACACGGACCCGCCTCCGTAGTTGGCCGCGAGCACGGCCTTTCCGCTTCGATGCACGTCGATGGAGCACGGCCCGGCGCCCCCTGACGACTGGCTGTTCAGGGGCGTGAGCGTGCCGGACCCGTCCACTGCATAGGCGAAGACGCCGCCGTGGGGATCGCCGGTCTCGCCGACGGCGTAGAGGTAGCGGGCGTCCGGCGTCAGGACCAGGAAGGACGGGTTCGTGATGCCGCCCACGTGGCTGACGTATTCCATGACGCCCGTGGCGGTATCTACGTCGTAGACATAGATGCCCTTGCTGGTGGTCTGGGTGTAGGTGCCGACGAATACGCGAACGGTCCGGGCGTTACTGGACATAGGGTGGTTCTCCTTGGTTGGCTGAGAGTATCCGATCTAAAGGTGAACTATCCCGATCGGAATGGATAAATGCTTCCTGTTACTTTTAAAAAAACCGCGAGATTGATTAACGGATTTCCTACTCATTCAATATGACAGATCGTTCTGCACAATTGAACACATTTAAATACCTTGCCGATGTCATGCACACACCGATAGGAGAAAATCCAAAGATGAATAATCACAAAACCCACAGAGACACGGAAGAATTGATGGAGGAAGTGTACTTCAAGGACCAGAGCGTCAAAAGCCGTCTGTCCGGTCTTGAAACTTCGGAAGACAGCATGCGTGAACTCATAGAATACAGCGCCGAACAGTTGAAGGAGATGAAAAGCGATGCCCGCTGGTGGAGAAAAACTCTTATTACCTGTATTATTGCGAATTTCGGGTTGCTCATCACCATAACGATCAAACTGCTACTGGACTGATCGAAGGGAGTACGCCATGTCCTCGAAGAAAGGCCGGGTTCTGACCCCCGAGGTCGTTGAACACATAAAAAACACGCTGCTGGAAACACTGCATGACGAAGATATCCTGACCATGGGCATTGAGATCGATATTAAGCTCACCAGCGGTTACCGGGACAAGATCTGGCGGGGTTGGAAGCATCCAAGACCCTCCAACAGACCGTTTCCCCAGGTCGACTGACCTACGGCTACTCCGCAGGCCTCCGTTGCCACTGCCACCACTCCTCCTGCGGCGCGTACCCCAGGATGCGTTCGGCCTTCTCGAGACTGTATTGCCCCGGGCCGTAATGGCTGTGCAGGTTGAAGGCCTGGTAGAAGCCGGGTACCGAGGGGAGTTCGAGGCCCTGGCGGCAGGCCACGGCGAGGTCGTCGTGGATGATGAGGAAGCTCCGGGTCGACGTTTTGCCGGTATGCTCCGTCGGCCGGGGGCCCAGGCCCTGGAACAGGAAGCAGACCGTGTGGATCTCGTGGTGCCGGGCGAAGCTCCGGACGATCTCGTTGCTCAGGTGCTTGGTGATGAAATAGTAGTCGGAGGAAGGCGCGTCGGGCGCGTCGACGGGGATGTCGGTGTCGTGCACGTAGGCCAGGAGGGTCTGGGCCGGGCCGGTGTGGATCACCTTTCGGATCCCGGCGTCGGCGGCCGCCTTCATCACGTTCCAGGCCCCGATGGTATTGACCTGAAAACTCAGCGTGTCGTCGTGGCGCAGGACCGTGAAGTTCATGACCGCGTCCACGCCCTCCATGGCCTCGCGGACCTGACCGTAGTCCCACACGTCCACGTTGAGGACGGGCTTGCCGTCCGGGTGGTCCTTGATGTCGGCCAGCCGCAGGTCGTAGTCCTTCTCGAGCGCGGGGGTGATGTGCGGCGCGATGAGCCCGGACGCACCGAGCAGCAGGACTTTCTTCATGGATGACACCTCAGTGGATGGCACCTCGATACGGCGTCCGTTGCGCGCCGTGGTCCAAGGTCCGCGGCGATTTCAAGACTGAACATCGTGCCTCCCCTCAGTCCCGCCAGTTCGCGGCGAAGTTGTGGACCGGCGCATAGCCGAGGTTGCGGGCCTGGTTGATGAGGTACTTCGGATTCTCCAGGTCGGCGCAGACGTGGTACATGGCGTACCGGCTCGTCCACCAGACCTGGTCCGAGGCGTCGCGCTCCAGGGCGAGACGGAAGGCCTGGGCTGCGTCCCGGTAGTCAAGCCAAAGCAGGTCGGGCGCCTGGCCGGCCACCTCCTCTTCTCTGACGAGGGTCCCCAACCGAAGTCCCGTGACCGTCACCAGGTGGTCCCTGGCGAATTCCCGGGCGGTGTGCTCGCCCAGGTAACGGGACATGGCCGGCATGTCGGGTTCGGGCAGCGGTTTCCATAGCTCGCTGATGTACACGTCGTCGGGATAGGGCCGGAAGAGGTCCAGGGTGCCGCCGTAAACGAAACGCTTGACGCCCGCCTCCACGCCGGCCTTGAAGAGCTGGTGCGTGCCCCGCGTGGCCAGTTCCAGGAGGTGCTTCTCGCGCTCCACCTCGGACTCCGGCAGGTCCTGCGGCGGCTCGCCCGTGTGGACGACGGCGTCCATGCCGCGGACCGCCCGCCAGGCGAAGTCCTGGTCCAGCAGGCTGCCCTGGGCGGCATCGCCGGCCGATTCCCCGCGCGTTTCGCGCCCGGTCGCGGCTGGCGCTTCGACGGGCGATTCGTCCACAAGACGGAGCCTGTGGTCTTTTAAGGCTTCGGCCACCGCCTGTCCCAGCCGGCTGGCGGCGCCGGTTATCAGGATATCCATGGTTGCTCCTTTGAGATTCCGACTTTTGCTGCGAGTTTTCCGAATCTAGCTCCGACTAATCCGATATAGGGTCGCGCGACCGGCAGGATCACACGCCCGGTGGCGAAACCGTCTCAGTCCTGCGGATCTTCAAAGGTCCACAGGTCCAGGGCCGTTCCGCCCAGCACGCTGGGCAGGTCCTCCGGCGCGATGAACTTCATTTCGTCGCGGACGACCGTCAGGGTCTGGCCGTAGGCGGCGTTCGCGAGGCAGACCGGCCAGTCGGTGCCCCACATGATGCGGCGACCTCCGAAGGCCTGGTAGACCGCCTTGACCATGGCATGGGTATCTGACCACGGATATTCCTGATTCGAAATGGACCAGGTATGGCTGATCTTCACATAAACACGGGGGTACCGGACCAGGTCGAGGACGGCCTGGATTTCGTCCGGCCGGTCCGGCTGTGCGTCGGCCATGTGGTCCACGACGACGTCGAGATCGGGAAACCGGTCCAGCAGACTGGCCAGTTCGGGCAACCGGCCGGGCCGCGTCAGCATGAGCAACGGAACCTCGAGTTCCTCCGCGCGCCGGAAGATGGGCGGCATCAGGGGACCACGGAACCAGTCGCCCGCCGGTCCTTCGGCGGGACTCAGCCGCACGCCCTGGAAACCGTGCTCCTCCACCCATTGGCTGAGATGGTCCGGCGCGGCGGGGTCTTCCGGATTGACGCGGCAGACTCCGGCAAACCGGTCCGGGTACGTGCGCAGGACGTGGGAAACGTAGGTATTATCCCAACGGTAGCCGATGTACTGAACGAGGACGGTCTTCTCCACGCCGTGCCGGTCTTTCAGGGCCAGGAGCATCTCCGCTGTCCGGTCCTCGGCGGGCGGGGCGTCGTTCTCCGCGGGCCAGGGGAAGGCGGGATCGTTGACCCAGACGTGGGTATGGGGGTCGATGATGCGCATGGATCTCGTATTGTGATCAGCGGGTCCGCACGAACTTCTGCAAACGGGCGTCGGCCTGGACCTCGCCGACGTAGAGGTCGCCGCGGGAGTCCATCCAGATGCCGTGGGGACATCCGGCGAACTCACCGGGCCGGTCGCTGCGCCGTCCACCTCCCCAGCTGCTGACGAGGTCGCCGTCCAGGGTGTATATACCCACCTGCTGGTCGAGTTCGGCCACGTAGACGATCTCCTCTTCCGGATCGAAGAAGGTGGTGTCGGGCTTGCCTGGAACGGCGCGTTCCTCGAGGTAGTTACCTTCCAGGTCGAAGAGCTGGATGCGCTCGTTGGTGCGATCACACGCCCAGATCCGGTCATGGCGGTCGATGCGGACGCAATGGCTGAGTTCGAACTGGCCCGGACCCGAGCCCCAGCTTCCCCAGGAGTGGATGTGGCGGCCCTCGGCGTCGTAATGGTGGATCCGGGCATTTTCGTAGCCGTCGGACACGTAGATGTCACCGTTCGGCGCGACGACGGCATCGGTGGGCTTCCGGAAGGGATCGCCGTCCGTCGCGCCGGGAACGCCGGGCATGCCGATCACCCTCACCTGGTTTCCATCGCGGTCGAACTTGCGGACGCAGTGATCCAGCCAGTCGGTGAGATAGAGGTTGTCCTCGCCGTCGATGTAGATACCGTGCGCGTCCTTGAGAATGCCGTCGCCGATCGTCTTGATGAATTGGCCGTCGCGGTCGAATACGATTAAAGGATGCTCGCTCCGCGAGTACACGTACACCCGGTCCTGCGAATCGCACGCCACGCCCGTAATCCAGCCGAAGGACCAGCCCTCCGGCAGACTGTACCAGTTTTCCTGCACCTCGTAGGTGTACGCGCCGCTGCCGAAACTCATGTGCATGCCTCTTTCATGTTGTCGTTTCGTATTAATATGTTTCGTAACAATACCTGAAGTTTCGATTCGCAATCAAGACACAAACGACTACGTGTCGCAACGCCGGTCGCCCGGGTTCTGGAACGCCGCCTCGACGGCGGAATACAGATGCACGATCCAGCCGTAACCCAGCATCCACAGCATGACCGCGAGGACGAAATGAATGACCGCCGCCGGCCTGCGGCCCTGGTACAACTGCCCCAGTCCGGGGACGACCAGACTGAATACCATGGCGCCAAACCTGGTGCCCAGGGGCGAGCCTCAAAGCATGATGGTGCTCCTTAAGGCGCTTGCGCAACCCGGTGGGCCTGCTTGGGATTGCGGCGCTGTTCCTCGAGGGCTGCGACCCAGCTGTCCGCCCAGGCCTGGTGATCGGTCAGTACGCGCTCCGGATTCGATCGGCTCCGCACGCAGAAATCGGGAAAGAAAGGCCGGCCCGTCGGCGCGCCATAGGCCACGTACCGCAGGTCCAGGCTCCAGCGCACGTCCCATTGGGTCAGGTTCGGCGTGGACCGGTGGGGCGTATACTGGCTCAGGAAGACGACCCCTCCCTTGCGCACTTCGGCCGGTTCCGCCTCAGTCTCGGGCATGAGGTCCGGCTTGATGCGCGTGCCCGCGTCCGACACGTGGTCGAGATGGCCGGTGTGGATCACGTCCGGGATCACCTCCAGGCATCCCCGTTCCACCGTGGCGTCCACCAGGGGAAGCCAGCAGGTCAGCGCCAGGGTCCGGTCCGACTCCGACCAGCTCACCCCCGAGTCCTGGTGCCAGGGCACATTGTACGACGGACTGGCGTCCAGGCGGGACGGCGGCTTGGCCCGGATGTGCTGGATGGGCGAGCAGGTGATTTCGGGTCCGACGAAGGACTCCACGGCGTCGAGCAGGTGGTCGTTCCGGAGGAAGTCGAACACCGGCTTCGCCCGCAGGTCATAGATGTCCATGCCGTGGCCGATCTCGGCACTCTGGGCGAACACTCGGGCGTAGCGCGTCAGGAAGGGTTCGTCCTCGTACAGGTCGGTGATCTTGCCCTCGGCGTGGAGATCCCGCGCCCGCCGGTCGACGAACTCGGTCATGGTCTCGATCACGGGATCCAGGTCCGCGTCGGTCAGCACGTCCTCGACGACCACCAGGCCGCGGTCGTGGAACTCCGCCAGTTGCGTTTCGGTGAGGGCCATGGGCTAATGCCTCCTGTACAGTCGGTTCTGATCGTGGCGCATACAACGAATCTTAACGTTTTGAAAGACGGTTGGCAACTTCAGAAACGCGATCCCGCTTTTCTATAGTTTCACCGTGACATTCACCGTTCTGGAAACGCTTCCGTACTTTGCTGTAATCTGTGCCGATCCGTACCCCGTAGAGACCACTATACCCTGGGTTACCGTGGCTATCATCGGATTGCTTGTCGACCATTCTACAGCGGCTCCTGTAATCTCATTTCGATTCGTGTCGATCACGATCGCAGCCAGGGTCAGCGTCTGGCCAACCGATTCAAAGGCAATCGAACCAGGGGTCACGTCGATCCTGGCCGGTACCTGTACGGCCGGTTCGGTGGGTGAGTCACCACCACACGCGGTCAGCATGCAAACACACACACAGAACGTGGGTAGTACAATGGAACGAACAACGTTTATCGTAATCACCTTCCCCGGATCCGGCTGATCATTCGGAACATGGCGCCGAGAGTTCCTTAAGCGATATGCCCCGTAGCCAGGTCTGGAACTCATCGTCGGTAGGTATACAGACCGATGTTTCCCTTGTCAACAGTTGGTCCAGGTTCAGGTTGATCATCTCCCTCGGCAAAGAACCCGTCATGTCGCTGTTCCATCTGATGTCGAATCCCTTGAGGTTCGAAAGGCGGACGATGTCCGGCGGGACGGTCCCCGTCAATCTGTTTATGGCAAGTTCCAGATACTCCAATTTTCCGAGACGCCACAGCGAGTCCGGCAATGCTCCGGACAGCAGGTTCTCCGAAAGATTCAGAATGGTCAGGTTCGTGAGTTTTCCGATTTCCGGTGGAATGGCGCCGGTCAGACTGTTTCCGGCAAGAAAAAGAATGGTTAGTTCCGTAAGCTGTCCGATCTCACTGGGAATGGCGCCGTCGAGCCGGTTACCATTCAGGCCTAAAAAGGTCAGTTTTGAAAGACTGCCGATACTCGTTGGGATATTGCCCGTTAGCGCGTTATCGGTAAGTCTCAGAGAAACCAGGTTTACGAGCTGTCCGATCTCACTGGGCAGGCTGCCTGTTAGATCGTTTCTGTCCAGTACAAGCTGCTCAAGGTTGCGGAGTCCGCCGATCTCCGTGGGTATGGTGCCTTCCAGGCTGTTTGCTTCAAAACTGAGTCGCTTCAATCTGGACAGTTCACCGATCTTTGATGGGATCTCGCCTTTTAGTTTGTTCGCGGCCAGGTTGAGATAGATCACTCTGCCATCCGCATCAGTGGTTACTCCATGCCAGGTTTCCAGGGGAGCGTGTACCAGCCAGTTACCCCGATCAAGCCATTCAGGTCCATTGGTCGCGTTATACAGCGCGACTAGCGCGCCAATATCGGGATGAGGATCGAACACGCCACAGGTGTTGAAGCTTTTATGTGTGATCTTACCAAGCCATTCCTGGTACTGATCGTCTTCCGAAAAGCAATATTGGGTGCCTGCCAGCAGAAGCGTATTCAATTGATCAAGCTGGGTAATTTCGATCGGCAGCGGTCCACCCAGGTATGGGTTACCGGAGAGATCGAGGTGTGTAAGGTACGGCAGGAACTGTATATAGTCCGGCAACCTTCCCCGCAAGTTGTTCTCCGCGAGTTTCAGATGGGTAACTCGCCCGTCTTCATTGGTCGTCACACCGTACCAGGCGCCTACGTGCTGCGAACTCGCCCAGCCCTCGCTTTGGGCCCAGTTCATACCTCCTGTATTACTGTAAATGTCATCCAGGGCAGTCCTTTCGAACCAGAGGTCGAGGCAGCTTGTGACTCGACTGTTGGCTATCCCCCGAAGCCAGGCCTTCAACCGGTCATTTTCCGGAACACATACGCGCGTTCCGTGAAGCAGTAATTCCTGCAGGTTATGCATATTCCTGAAAAAAGAGCTCAGCTCATCCTTCAATCCCATGTTTCCATTTAGGCGCAGGCTCACAAGTCTGCGTAGTTCGGTAATCGAAGCAGGTATCTGGCCGGTCAGGAGATTATCGGACAGATCGAGGCGCTCCAGGTTGGCCAGCTGTCTCAACTCATAGGGTATTTCACCCGAAAGTTGGTTGTTCCCGAGATCAAGCGAAATCACTCTGTTCTCCGTGTCAGTGTCAACACCGTACCACTCACCCACGGGACGGTCGCTCAGCCAGTTCGTGTTGTTCGACCAGTTTCCTCCGTCCAGCAGCGTGTAGATGGTAATCAGCGCATCCCGGTCTGGACTGGGCGTAGACCCAGGTTCGGGCATGGGGTCCGGATTCGGGTCTGGCGGATCGACCGGGCCTGGCGGATCGACCGGGCCTGGCGGATCGACCGGGCCTGGCGGTTCCCCGGGATCTTGGCAGGTCTCGATACCCGCGTCTTCGAAACGGGAAAGCCATTCCTGGAATCCAGGACCGGGCGGTACGCACACCATGGTTCCAGCCAGGTGGAGTTCCTCGAGATCAAGCTCCAGGAATGAGACCGGCAAAGGGCCGGTGAGATCCGGATTCTGGTGCAGGTAGAGGAATCGCAGGCTGCCAAGCCTTCCCATTTCATCGGGAAGCGGACCCGACAGACGGTTGTTGGAAAGATACAGACGCTCAAGTTTGCCCAGGTTGCCAAGACCCAGTGGAATCGGCCCCGCCAGCCGGTTGTCCTGCAGTTGAAGCCGGTTAAGTTGAACGAGGTTCCCGAGGCTTGGCGGTATCTCGCCGGTCAGCTGGTTGGTATCCAGGCCGAGGTCGATGAGGTTTGTCAGCTTGCCCAGTTCCGATGGAATCATTCCCGAAAGACGGCTGTCGTTTAGTAGTAACACGGTCAGTTGTGTCAGGTCTCCAAGGCTGGGAGGAATCGGCCCCGTCAACTCGTTGTCGCCCAGTGCAAGGGTACGCAGGTTCGTTAACCGACCGACTACCTCCGGAATGTTGCCGGTCAGCCTGTTTATTTGCAGGGCCAGGGTCCTGAGTTCTGACAGGCGACCGAGTTCCACCGGTATCACACCCGATAGACGGTTGTGCCACAGTTCCAGTCTCGTGAGCTTCGTCAATTCACCCAGAACAGACGGCAGCCCCCCACGCAGGTTGTTACCGGGAAGTGACAGTTGCGTAACGCTGCCGCTGTGGTCGACGGTTACTCCGTACCACTCGCCGACCGGCCGCTCGCTCAGCCAGTTCGTGTTGTCCGTCCACTGCGGGCCACCGGTCGCGTTGTAAAAGGCAACCAGCACATCGCGGTCGGTACTCGGCTGCGGCCCCGAATCCTGTACCGTGACCTGTGCCTGTCCGGAGACCCGGCCCGACATCGCCGTAATGGTGGTTTCACCGGGAGAAACCGCGGTTACCCGGCCACTGGCGCTGACCGTCGCCACAGCGGTATTTCCGCTCTGCCAGGAAACCACCGCGTCGCGTATATCGTTGTTGCGGAAATCAATCACCCTGGCACTGAGCTGGATGTAATCTCGTATCGACATCAATACGACGGAGGAAGGTTGGATCCGGACCGCGGATGGTACCTGTCGCACAGTGATCGCGGCAGCGGCCGTAAGACCCAGATACCTGGCCCGGACCTGCGCCGTACCGTTACCGACGGCGGTAGCCAATCCCGATGGTAATACACTGACCACTGTGTTGTCGGAACTGCTCCAGGTCACGCTGGCGTTCTGAATACTACGGTTATTCTGGTCGACCACCGTGGACTGCATCTGAACCCGCGAACCGAAGGCGATAAACGTGGTATCCGTCGGCGCAACGTTGATTCTGGTCGGTACTCGTTCCGTTGATTGGGATGAGTTTGGGGAGGACGCGGTCGGACTGTCTTTTCCACAGGCGGCAAGGATGACTACGGCCGAACATACTGCTGGAAGCATTCGGTAGCTCACCAAGCCGGTCATAGTTTCGGTTCCGGAAGTGAAATTTGAAAAGTGGACGACCGCTTAAAATACTCGTTGAGGTACGAACCCCAGGCACAGCGACACCCGGCAACTAGTCCTGGTGAAACACCTCTTCCATCTCCGCCCACCATTCGCCTTCCTTCCGCGTCGGCAGCGGTTCCTGCATCGGCATCATAACGTCCCACCACTCCTGGGTGGTAGGATCGGCGGCCATCTTCGCCATGTCCGCCTTGAAGTCGTCGCCAACATACTCGAAATAGGAGAAGAGGTAACCGTCCTTCAGGTAGATGGAATAGTTGGTGATGTTGCATTCCGTGATCATCTTGGCCACGCCTGGCCAGATCTCGACATGATACTCCTTGTATTCCTCGATCCGTTCCGGCCTGACCTTGAGGACCATGCCGTAGCGCTGGGGTGTGGTTTCCGATGTGGCCTTGTGTGCGGTCATTGGGATCTCCTTGAAGGTGCGGTGTGCGGTGTGCGGTGTGCGGTGTGCGGGCCGCAGGGCGGTGGGCGCGCCGCCGGGCGGATGTGCGCGCCGCCGGGCGGATGTGCGCGCCGCCGGGTGGATGTGCGCGCCGTCGGGCGAATGTGCGGGCCGCCGGGCGGATGTGCGGGCCGCCGGGCGGATGTATCCAAAACAGAATTACATGTTGATGGTTATTTTAATCAATATTGACAATGCTATTTTCCGCGTTTTGGGACATATGCGCCATCCCCCGTATGTATCACGCCGACGCCGAAGCCGCCGGCGTCGGTGCCTCATCGGGAATCAATCCTTCCTCCCGCAATTCTGACCAGAAATCTGCGGGTATCTCGACTTCGAACATCCGTAAGTTCTCGTCCACTTCCTCGGGCGACCGCGCGCCTGGAATGACGGCGGCCACTGCCGGATGGGCCAGGGGGAACTGCAGGGCTGCGGCCTTTAGGGGCGTTCCGTGGCGGCCGCAGACCGCTTCGATGCGCCGCACCTTTTCCACGATATGCGAAGGCGCCTTGCGGTAGTCGAATTTCGCCCCGTCCACAGCGCCCTGCGCCAGGATGCCGCTGTTGTATGGGCCGCCAATGATGATACTGATGTTTCGTTCCTCGCAAAGGGGTAGCAACCGCTTGAGCGCCGTATGATCCACCAGGGTGTATCTACCAGCGCAAAGAAAGCAGTCGAAATCGCCTTCGGCGGCGAAACAGGCGAGCATCTTCGCCTGGTTCATGCCGACCCCGACCGCCCGGATGACCCCTTCTTCCCGGAGCCGGACGAGCGCCCGGTAGCTGCCCTCCATCGCTTCTTCGTAGTGATTGTCGGGATCGTGAATGTGAAGGATATCGACCCGGTCGAGTCCGAGGCGGGCGAGGCTCTCTTCCAGGGAGCGCAGCGTGCCGTCGTAACTGTAGTCGAAGACGGGGCCGACGGGCGGTAGATCGTCGGACCAGACGTCCTGGTCGCGCGCCGGGTCGGGCACGAGGAGGCGCCCCACCTTGGTGGCGAGGACGAAGGATCCGCGGTCGCGGCTTGAAAGTGCGGCGCCCAACCGGGTCTCGCTCACGCCGCTACCGTAGAGCGGGGCCGTGTCGAAGAACCCCGGGCCGTGGCCGAGGTAGGCATTTACGACCCGGGCGGCGGCCTCTTCGGTAACTCCCTGGTACAACCCCGCCAGGGGCGCGCCGCCGAGTCCCAGGCGATTGACCTTTAGCCCCGTGCGGCCGATTCCCGCAAGGTCATCCTTCCTCATCAGACTCGTCCGGCGTCTCGCCCTGCATGGATTCCCCGCGTAACAGGAAGGCCCGGATATCGTAACGGCCGGGGCGCTCCACGGGCAGGTCGCCCGCCTCGATCATCTCCTCGATGGGCGAACTGTGGGTGCGCACGGGCATCTGGACGACCTCGTGGAGGCGGGCCGATTCGTAGATACCCATGATGATCTCCACGGCGGCCCGGCCGTTGGATGCCTCGCCCCGGTGTTCGGACTTGCCCTCGATCCAGTCCGCCAGTTCCACGGCCTGGCCCACGCTCGGGTCCTCGCCGGTCGACGAGCGCTCCTCCCAGCCGCCGGTTTTCGAGTTGATGAGCAGGACGCGCTGTTCGTTCACGTCCATCATGCCGTCCGTGCCGTAGAGGTAGCCGCCCTGCCGCCGTTCGGGATGGAGCTCCTGCAGGAGCTGCCCCACGGCCCCGTTGTCGAAGCCCACGATGCCCGCGCTGCGGTCCTCGATCCGGATGTCGCGCTCGTAACGGTCGGTCTTGCGTTCGATGTTCCCGAGCACCCATTCGGGCGCGGGATCGCTCATGACGTAGCGCATGAAATCGAACATGTGGGAGCAGTCGTTGAGCAGGCCCTGGCTGCCGCTGCAGTGGACGTGCCGCACGTCGCCGATAGCGCCTTCTGCGATCAGGTTCCGGGCATCGGTCCACACCGGGTTGAAGCGGCGCTGGTGGGCGATGGCCAGCTTGACGTCGTTCCGGCGGGCCGCGATCATCATCTCGTCGCATTCACCCATGTTGACGGCCATGGGCTTCTCGCAGAGAATGGCCTTCGGGCGGCGCGCGCAGGCGGCGATGGTCAGGGGTGCGTGGAGCTTGTGCCACGTACAGATGCTGACGACGTCGAGTTCCTCTTTGTCCATCATCTCGCGGACGTCGGCATAGCGTTTTCCGATGTCGTACCGGTCGCCGAAATCCTGCCTGGCCTCGGCCACAGGGTCCGAAAGCGCTACGACCTCGAACCGCTCTTCTCCCAGGTATCCCTTCATGTGCAGGTGCGAGATGCTGCCGCACCCGATTATGCCGACACGATAGACCGTGGACATCTAAAACTCCTCCCAGGACGGATTTTGCGTGTGGAGTTGCGTTATATTACGTGCGAAACATGCGAAGACGTGTTACGCGAAGCAAGCCCGTTACAAAATGCGAGGCTGAATAATACATCGGAAATCGAATATAGACGGCGCCATGGACCATGTCAACGATCCCAAAGACGGCCCTGAGCGTCGTCCGAATCCGTTAGACTGACTTGACACGGCACCTCCGAATAGCGTAGAATGCGATCCGTATGGAACTGCTGATCGTACTCAACGTAATCCTGCTCCTCATCCTCATCGGGACCTACCTGTCTCTTTCGGGGCGCGTAAAGCATCTCGAGGAGGCCGTTCGGCGGTATATTAAGGATACAGGAGACCCGGCTGCGGGGATATCCAGTGGTGGCGTGCCGGGGTCGGCCGACGCGCGGGGATCCGAGGACGTGCCGCAACCGGACGACGCGCAGGGACCGGACGACGCGCCGGAACTGGACGACGCACCGCAACCGGAGACCGTAGGACCTACGCATCCGGCCGAGAGTGTTCCGAGCCAGGCGCAAGCCGCACATTCGCCCACAGAAGTACCAGGCCCTGCACAAGCCGGCGACGCAGCCAGCCGGCTGTCCCACATGCTTCGCCCCCGCACCCGCGAGGAGTGGGAGACCCTGATCGGCGGCAAGCTGCTGAATCGCGTGGGCGCCCTCGCCCTTATCCTCGGCGTAGGTTTTTTCCTGAAATACGCCTTCGACAACGACTGGTTGAACGAAACGGCGCGCGTGGTCCTGGGCGGAGTGGCCGGCCTGCTGCTGGTCGCCGGCGGCCACCGGTTCCACCGGCGCGGCATGTCCGTATTCGCGCAGGGCCTGACCGGGGCGGGCGTGGGAATCCTCTACCTATCGATTTACGCCGCCTACGATTTCTACCGCCTCGTTCCGCAACCCGTTGCCTTTCTGCTGATGGCCGTGGTGACGGCCGCGGCCCTGCTGCTTTCCCTGCGCTACGACGCGCGGGCCATCGCCCTGCTCGGATGGGCCGGTGGATTCCTGACGCCATTCCTGCTCGTCACCACCCAATTGAACACCCTCGGACTCTTCGTCTACATCACCCTGCTCGACGCCGGCCTCATCGCGGTGCTGCTCAGCCGGCGCCACTGGAGAGTGCTCGAGCCGCTGGGCATCGCGGCGACCTATGCCACGTACCTGACCTGGTCGTTTCGGGCCGATCTGCCCGAAGGATTCGCAACGGCCCTGGCCTTCCTAATACTCTGGTGGGCACTGTTCGCCTGGCTGAGTCTCTACCGGTCCGCGGCCGGCGATACGGGAAAGCGACGGTGGCGGTGGATCGCGGTAACCGTAAACGCACTGGGTTTCTACGTGATGCTCATGCGCCTTTCGCGGCACACGGAAGGCATATGGGATTTCATCGGGTTCCAGTCTCTTACTCCGCAAAACTACCTGGTCTATTCGGAAGGGATCGCCACGGCCTTCCTCTCTCTGGCCTACTTCGCGCTGACCGCCTGGATCACGCGCAATACAGACGACCGATCCGCGGCCGCCGTGCATGCGACCGCGGCCATATTGCTGGCGGTTCGCGCCCCGCTGAGCTTTTTCTCCCCCTACATCACTGTCGTCATCTGGGCCTTTGAAGCACTGACCCTGTTCGGATACGGCGCATACCGCGAAGTACGCGCCGTCCGACACGCCGGTACGGCCCTGTTGGCGCTTTCATTCATCGGGATCTTTCTTTTTGGCGGCGCCTACGTATTCAACCTGGTGTCCAACTATGCACCGGTATTCTCGTCCCGCACCGCCGCGTACTGGGTCGTAGGCGGATCGTTGCTTGCGTGCGCCGGCATGCTGCGGGGCCTCACCGAATCGAAGAGCGACCGCAGGCATTACACGGTCTTCCACCTGGCCTGGACCTTCCTCTTCCTGGTCTGGGGCACGGTGGAAGTGCTCAGTTACTTCCACTACCTGGCCATCACAGCGGAAGGCGGCTCGCCGGAGCAGCTGCAGAACCTGCGGCAACTCGCCTTATCGGGCGCATGGCTGTTCGGCGCGGCACTGGTCATGACGCTGGGACGGTGGCAGGACATCCCCGCCCTGCGCGCGGCGGCCATCGTCTACCTCGGCTGCACCGTGTTGAAAGTCTTCGTCTTCGACCTCATGTTCCTGGACACCCTCTACCGTATCGTCGCCTTCCTCGGCCTGAGTGCCATACTCATCGCCGTCTCCTACCTCTACTACCGGAACCGGCCGGCTTCCTGATTGGGAACGCTACGCTGATCCGATACGCTTTTCTGATTCGACCAATCCGATTGAAAAAAACGTGCGAGAGGTTACAAAAGACCTCCGACTATTTCGTTAGACCCTATCGAATTGGTCCATTCACAAGCGCAATCATGTATTCACCGGGAGGGAATTATGGGAGACGACAAGGTAAAGGAATCGCCGGCTGAGGTGTTCGCCACGGTGATGGAGGTGAACTCGCTCTTCCATTCACTGGAGGAAATGTTGGCAACTCGATTCGAGGCGATCGATGGCAAGTTTGGGATCGTCGTGGATAAGCTGGCCGAGATGGACGCCAGGAACGAGAGACGTTTCGAAGCGATCGATGGCAGGTTCGGGGTCCTCGAGAAAAACCTGGCCGAGATGGATGCCAGGAACGAGAGACGTTTCGAGGCGATCGATGGCAGGTTCGGGGTCCTCGAGAAAAACCTGGCCGAAATGGATGCCAGGAACGAGAGACGTTTCGAGGCGATCGATGGCAGGTTCGGGGTCCTCGAGAAAAACCTGGCCGAAATGGA